>CAYLMY010000115.1:2885-10474 GCA_964384635.1 uncultured Undibacter sp. | reverse complement strand
TAAAGACCCTTCACTTCGATGTCCGCTTTATCCCTGAAAGCGGACACGCGCCGGCGGCTCGTGCAGGTAGGCTTTTGGCCGCGTATTTGCGCGTTCACGCCCTAGACTGCGGCCGCTACCCGTTCGGACAGAAGTTCGAGCGCACGCATCGCGAAGGCCCGCATGTTGGCCTGCCTGTCGCCGCTGCCGGTTTCCAACGTGATCGCGCGTTCGATCGTAGGCCCCACCACCGCAATGCAGCTATGGCCGGCCGCGTCACCATAGCGGTTCCCGGTCGGACCGGCCGCGCCGGTTTCTCCGATGCCCCATGTCGAGGCGTTGCGCTCGCGCACGCGTCGCGCCACCAGCAACGCGTAACCTTCCGTCGACGCCCGCATGCCGGCCATCTCGGCGTCGGTAATGCCGAGCAATGACGCGCGCGAGGTGCGGGTATAGACCACGGCGCCGCCGACGAAATAAGCGGAGGCGCCGGACTGCGCCAGCAACGCCGCGGAAATGAGCCCGCCGGTCGAGGACTCCGCCACGGCGACAGTCGCGCCGCGCTGCTTGAGAAGCGCCGCGATCTTTTCCGCCAGGGGCAGCAAGGTTTCCATGACACGCCCTTCACAAGTCGCCGCGACCGAGTTGGCACAGCACGCGGAAGACGCCGACCTCGGTCCCGGGAAATTTCTTCGCAAGGCTTGCACCGATGGTTTCGGCATCCGCTTGGCGCAGGGTGTCGACCATCAGCGCGCCTTTGATTTTCTTGTCGCCGCCACGCAGCTTTTCTTCCATCGACACCGGCTGGCCGACGAGATCGGTCGCGATCCAGATTTCGGCGCTGGCAATGGCCGGATCGGCAACGAGCTTGTCGATGGTGCCGGCGAGCGCGCTTTCATCCGGCATCTCGTCGAACCGCACTGTCACGGCATAGGCGCCGCGGAAACCGCCGCGCCGCAGCGTGCGGCTGCACACCGTGCGGTTCATGCTGATGAAGACATCCGACATGATGCGTTTGGTCACCGGCGTCGGATTGTCGAGCCGCTCGAGATAGGGCTTGGAGATGAGCACGTCGGGTGACTGAGTCAGGTAGAAATTAAAATAGCCGTTGCTGCCCGAGATTGCCTGGTGCCGCCGCCCGAACAGGAAACCGGGCACCGCCAGTCGTTCCAGCAGGTGTTCACCTTGGAACCAGGCTTCGAATTCGGCCTCGTGGCCGGCGCGGCAATCGTTCCAGATCGCCAATATTCCAGGGCCACTCATTTCGCCGCCCGCACCATGATCTCGACGTGATAGTCGGGCGAGGCCAGCTTGGCTTCGACGCAGGCGCGTGCCGGCGTCTGGCCGGGCGCAACCCAAGCGTCCCACACCGCGTTCATCTCGGCGAATTTGCCCATGTCGGTGATCCAGATATTGGCCGACAGCAGCTTGGCCTTGTCGCTGCCGGCCTGCGCCAGATAGTTGTCGATGGTGGCGAGAATTTCGCGTGTCTGCTCGGTGACGCTTTTGCCCTTGTTGGCATGGGCGACGATGCCGGCGAGATAGACCGTGTCGCCGTGGATGACGATCTGGCTCATGCGCGCGCCGACTTCCTTGCGTTCGATTTTCATGGTGTTCCCTTTTTTCGATGATCCGGTTCGAGCGCATGCGCCAGCACCTTGCGCATCACGTTCGGCAGCGCTTCGCCGGGCAGATCGGCGAGCCTGACCCAGCGCGTGCCTTTAAGCGCCGGCGTCGCGCGCGGCATTTGCGCGACGAACACTGCGAGTTCGAGCGGGAAATGCGTAAACACGTGCCGCACTACACCCGGCAGGTGCCGCCATTTCGCAGCCCTAAAGCGCGGCGCGGAGCGGAGCGCGAGCGCAAAGTCGAAATCATGCGACCAGGCGCTGCCCGGCACTTCGCTCATGGAGGCGAGCAAACCCTTGTCCGGGCGCTTTTGCAACAACACGCGGCCGTCGGCGCGCAGTGCAACGAATGCCGCGCCGCGCCGCAGCCGGCCCTCGCGCTTGGGGGCTTTGCGCGGGAACGTTTCCTGGTCGCCGCGCGCGCGCGCCAGACAGCCATCGTTCCACGGACAGAGCGCGCAGGCCGGCCGCTTGGGCGAGCACAGCGTGGCGCCGAGGTCCATCAGCGCTTGCGCGAAATCGCCGGCGCGCCGCGGCGGCAACAGTGAGGCGGCCAATTGCTTGATGGCGGGCTTGGCCCCCGGCAACGCCTCTTCCACCGTGAACAGCCGCGCCACCACGCGCTCGACATTACCGTCCACCGGCACCGCCGGCAGATCGAATGCAATGGAAGCGATTGCCGCCGCGGTGTAGTCGCCGATGCCGGGCAGCGCGCGCAGCGCGGCAAGATCGTCCGGGAATATGCCGCCATGCCGCGCGACCACGGCGCGCGCGCAGGCATGCAGGTTGCGGGCGCGGGCGTAATAGCCGAGCCCGGCCCAGACCCGCAGCACGTCGTCGAGGCTGGCCTGCGCGAGCGTCGCGACCGTCGGCCAGCGCGCGAGGAAACGCGCGTAATAGGGCGCCACGGTCTTCACCGTGGTCTGCTGCAGCATGATCTCCGACAGCCAGACCTTGTAAGGGTCCGGCCGCACGCCGCCGCGCGCCCGCCACGGCAACAGGCGGGCGTGGCGATCGTACCAGCTCAGCAAATCGGCCGGATCGGGCGCGGCTTTCTTCCGCCAGGGCAATCGGACTGCTACGGTCATGGCGCCCGACGATGGCACAAGGCCACCCTATATGAGCAGGCCCGCCCGCAGTTTTCCCCGGCCGCTTTCCGAGTTCAGCGGCGCCGCCTTGAGCGGCGCCCTGAAAGCGCAAGGCTTCGCCTCGGCCGAGATCATCGCGCGCTGGGCCGATATCGTCGGCGCGGAAATCGCCGCCCACAGCGAGCCCGCCAAGATCAATTGGCCGCGCAGCGTTGGCGACGAGCCGGCGGAACCGGCCACGCTGGTGCTGCGCGTCGAAGGCCCGGCGGCGATCGAAATCCAGCACCTGTCGGCGGTGATCCTGGAGCGCGTCAACCGCTTCTTCGGCTGGCAGGCGATCGGCCGCATCGCGCTGCGCCAGGCGCCACTGCGCCGGCGCGAGCCGCCCGCCCCGCCGCCGCCGCCCGATCCGGCCGTTGCTGCGCGCATCGCGGCCAGCCTGCCGGAAATCGAGGACGACAGTTTGCGTCAGGCGCTGGCCCGGCTGGGCGCCGCGGTCAAGCGAAAGTGAGGGTCGCGGCCGCCTAGCCAAGACGGCCCGCCATTGCCACAATCGTGGTATCCAGCTAGGCCAACGCCCATTGGGGCGGTGTTTTTTCAAGCCGAGGAGTAGCAGTTGCCGATCAATCGCCGCGAACTATGCCAGGGCGTCGCCATGCTGGCGCTTGCCACCGCATTCGGCGCCGCCGCGCTGCCGTCCTTCCCTGCCGAGGCGCTGGCGGACGACGTGTCGCCCGCCGAACTGATGAAGCCGCAGGCGCTGCCCGACATGGTCCTGGGCAGCGACAAGGCGCCGGTCACCATTGTCGAATATGCCTCGATGACCTGCCCGCACTGCGCGCATTTCGACGAGACCACCTTCCCGGAGCTTAAGAAGCGCTACATCGATACCGGCAAGGTGCGTTACATGCTGCGCGAATTCCCGCTCGACCCGCTGGCGGCCGCCGCCTTCATGCTGGCGCGCTGCGCCGGCGATAAGGATACGAGCAAGTACTACGCCATGATCGATACCCTGTTCCGCCAGCAGCAGCAGTGGGCGGTGGAGAAGCCGCTGGGGCCGCTGCTCGCCATCGGCAAGCAGGCCGGCCTGACCGAGGACAAATTCAACGCCTGCCTGGCGAATCAGAAGCTGCTGGATGACATCCAAAAAGTGCGCGAACAGGCCATCGACAAATTCAAAGTGCACTCGACGCCGACTTTTTTTATCAACGGAACCATGCATGTCGGGGCCCTCACGATCGAGCAAATGGCCAAGGTGATCGACCCCTATCTCAAGGCAGGATAAGGGTTTTTTCGGTTCGGGCGGAACGCCGGCCTGCCCTGATTTCGCCCCGCCCTTGGCCGAAAGGTCTGGAAAACCACAGCCGGCGCCGCTGAGGCAGTTGCCCAAGCGCGCGCGGCGATTCATTCTCCGCTCCGATGCGGCACCTGACCTGTCCGGGCCACGCCCCGGAACGGATTGACGACTCCCAATGCACAAGCCGCCGGGGACTGTTACGCGTTCCTCCCGTTCGCGCACGAAGACATCATGCGCGAAGCAAGAACGCCATGAGGCCTGAACCATGAAGCTTACGCGGCTGCGTCTGATCGGCTTCAAGTCGTTCGTCGAGCCAACCGATTTTCTGATCGAGCCGGGCTTGACCGGCGTGGTCGGGCCGAACGGCTGCGGCAAGTCGAATCTAGTCGAGGCGCTGCGCTGGGTGATGGGCGAATCCTCGTTCAAATCCATGCGTGCGTCGGCAATGGACGAGGTGATCTTCTCCGGCTCCACCGACCGCCCGGCCCGTAACAACGCCGAGGTGGCGGTCTCAGTCGACAATTCCGACCGCTCGGCGCCGGCCGCCTTCAATGACGATGACGCGCTGGAGATCGCGCGGCGCATCGAGCGCGAGGCCGGCTCCACCTACCGCATCAACGGCCGCGAGGTACGCGCGCGCGACGTCCAGATTCTGTTCGCCGACGCCTCCACCGGCGCGCGCTCGCCGGCGCTGGTGCATCAGGGCCGCATCGGCGAGATCATCCAGGCTCGGCCGGAGCAGCGCCGCCGCGTGCTGGAGGAAGCCGCCGGCATTGCCGGCCTGCATGCCCGCCGGCACGAGGCTGAGCTGCGGCTGAAAGCGGCGGAAACCAATCTGCTGCGGGTCGAGGATGTGATCGGCCAGCTCGGCGCCCAGATCGACGGCCTGAAGAAGCAGGCGCGGCAGGCGATCCGCTACCGCACGGTGTCGGGCCAGGTGCGCAAGGCGGAAGCAACCCTCTACCATTTGCGCTGGACCGCCGCCCACGACGAGGTTGCCGAGGCCGAGCGCGCCAAGGACATCTGCGTGCGTGAGGTTGCCGACCGCACCGCTGCGCAGGCGCAAGCCTCCACGCGCCAGGCGACGGCGCAGGCGGCACTGCCCGATCTGCGCGAGGCCGAGGCGCGCGCCGGCGCCGCCTTGCATCGGCTCAACGTCGCATTGCAGGACCTCGACCGCGAGGAAGCGCGCGCCAAGGACCGCGTCGCCGAGCTCGATCTGCGGCTCAAGCAGTTCGCCGCGGACGGCGAGCGCGAACAGCGGCTTGCCGCCGACGCCGAAACCGCGATCGAGCGGCTTTCAGCCGAGGAGGACACCATCCGCGCCGAGGCGCGCGCCAGCGCCGGCCGTCGCAGCGGCGTCGATGCCCGCCTCACGCAAGCCGACGCCGAGCTCAACGCGGCCGAGAAAATCTTCTCCGACCTCACCACCGCGCTTGCCGACCACACCGCCCAGCGCCACGGCTACGAGAACGCCGCGCGCGAGCAGGCCGAGCGTGTCGGCAAAATCACGGCCGAGATCGAGGCGATCGAGCGCGAACTGGCCATGCTGCAGGGCGAAGGCAGCATGCCGCACGCCGCCGCGGTCGCGCAATTCGAACTCACCGAAGCGGAGGCCGCCGTCGTCGCCGCCGAGGCCGCCCATAACGTGGCGCGCGCCGAATTCGAGACCGCGCGCGGTGCCATGGCGGAATCGGAAAAGCGCATGCAGCGGCTGGAGACCGAGGCCAAGACGCTCTCCAAGATGCTCTCGCTCGAGACCCGCAGCCTGTGGCCGCCGGTGATCGACAATATTTCGGTCGAGAAGGGCTACGAGAAGGCGTTGGGCGCCGCTTTGGGCGACGATCTCGACGCCCCGGTCGATCCGTCCTCACCCATGCATTGGAGCGATATTGCGCCCGACGCCGGCGATCCGGCGCTGCCGCAAGGCGTCGAGCCGCTGGCGCGCTACGTGCAGGCGCCGTCGCAGCTTTCCCGCGCTTTGGCACAGATCGGCGTGGTCGAGCGCGAAGCCGGCCAGCGGCTCAGCGCCACGCTCAAGACCGGCCAGCGGCTCGTTTCGCGCGACGGCGATCTGTGGCGTTGGGACGGCTTCGTGGCGGCAGCCCATGCGCCGACCGGCGCCGCACGCCGGCTGGCGCAGCGCAGCCGCTTCGCCGAGATCGATGCCGAATTGGCGGGCGCGCGTACCGAGGCCGACGAGAAACGTCAGGCGCTCATCTTGGCGCAAGCGGCCTTCCAGGGCGCCGGCCAAACCGAAAGCGAAACCCGGGCGCGCGAGCGCGATCTCAACCGCCAATCGGCGCGCCTGTCCGCGCTGGCCGAAGCGCGCACGCGCCTGACGACGAGCCGTGACGAGGCCGCCGCCGCCAAGACCCAGGCCGAGCGCGCGCTCACCGAGCTGGCGCCGGCCGCCGACCTCGAAAGCCGGCTCGCGGGCGTGCGCGACGACATCGCCGGCAAACGCGCCAAAGTCGCCGAGGTGCGCGCCGAGCAGCAGGCGATCGTGCGCGAAGCGGAAATGGCCGACCGTCGGCTCAACCAGCTTTCGTCCGACAAGGCCGGCTGGAGCGAGCGGCGCGACGGCGCCCGCAACCAGATCGCCACGCTCGAGCAACGCATTGCGGAAGCCAAGCGCGACCGCGCCGAGCTGGAAAACGCACCGCAGATTTTTGCCGAGAAGCGCGCGGGGCTGATCAGCGAAGTGCAGACGGCGGAAATCGAGCGCCGCGCCTGCGCCGACCGGCTGCAGGCCGCCGAGAACGTGCTGGCCGATGCCGACCGCGATGCCCGTGCAGCGCTCGAAGCCGCCAGTCTTGCGCGCGAGGAATTGGCCCGCGCCGAGGAACGCTTCGAAGGCGCCAAGCGCCGGCTGTCCGACATTGGCCGCGAAATCCACGACATGCTGGAGATCGAGCCCGCCGCGGTCGCCGCGGTCGCCGAAATCAAGGAAGGCCAGGCACTGCCCGATTTGGCCGAGATCGAGGAGCGGCTGGAGCGGCTGCGGCGCGAGCGCGAGCGGCTCGGCGCCGTCAACCTGCGCGCTGAGGAGGAATTGCGCGAGGTCGAGACCCAGCACACCACGCTCACCAGCGAGCGCGACGATCTAGTCGAGGCGATCAAGAAGCTGCGGCTCGGCATCCAGAGCCTCAACCGCGAGGCGCGCGAGCGGCTGCTGGCTTCCTTCGAACAGGTCAACAAGCACTTCCAGCACCTGTTCAGCCAGTTGTTCGGCGGCGGCACCGCCGAATTGCAGCTAATCGAAAGCGAGGATCCGCTGGAGGCGGGCCTGGAAATCATGGCCAAGCCGCCGGGCAAGAAGCCGTCGACGCTGTCGCTGTTGTCGGGCGGCGAGCAGGCGCTCACCGCGCTGGCGCTGATCTTCGCGGTGTTCCTCACCAATCCGGCGCCGATCTGCGTGCTGGACGAAGTGGACGCCCCGCTCGATGATCACAACGTGGAACGTTTCTGCGATCTGCTCGACGAGATGACGCGCGCGACCGACACGCGCTTCGTGATCATCACCCACAACCCGATCACCATGGCGCGCATGAGTAGGCTTTTCGGCGTCACCATGGCCGAGCGCGGCGTCTCGCA
>CAYLMY010000115.1:0-2785 GCA_964384635.1 uncultured Undibacter sp. | reverse complement strand
TCAACCAGCCGCGGCTCGCCGGCAAGCCAGGCCGATTTGGTCATCCAGCCATGCTCTTGTCCGCAGGCCGGGCAGAGCATGTGCGCGCGCAGGTTCGGCAGTTTGCGAAACACGCTCGGCTCGATCTCGATTCCCGTCGAGACCGGACGGGCGGTCGTGGGGCACCTGATCATCATGGAACTCATGGGCCAACCCTTCGACAGGGGCGCCGTCCCCTCATGCCCGCAATGGAACCCGGCAATCGTGACCGCCCTGAGACCGCCTTGCCCCCTGTGGATAACGTCTCGGTGATTGCCGCAAGGCCCCGGAACCAAAGCCCGGCGGAGGCGTTAAACCCCGTTACCTGTAGTCGGGCGGTTCCCCCTTACCCCCGAATAGCCGTCCGGCGAAAAGGCCCCAAGCACGGCTTGGGGTCTTTTTTTCGCTCCATCAAACGGTTAGGCGAAAGCGGGGGACACCGGCGGCGGCCTCTTGTGTCTGGGACCGCGCTACCCCCATCTAATATACGCTTGGCCTGCGTTTTAAACGTTTCCCCATCAGGAGCCGCAAATGTCCACCACCGTCTGGGTCGTCCTCGGCGTCATTGTCGTGATCGCGATCTGGATCGTGACGATCTACAACGGGCTCGTCGCCATGCGGCAGCGCGTCAACCAGTCCTTCGCCGACATCGACGTCCAGCTCAAGCTGCGCCACGACCTCATCCCCAATCTGGTCGAAACGGTAAAAGGCTATGCCGCCCACGAGCGCGGAACGCTGGAAGCAGTGGTGCAGGCGCGCAACGCGGCCATCGCCGCGCCCGGGGTCGAGCAGAAGGTGGCGGCGGAGAACATGCTGACCGGCGCGCTGCGGCAATTGTTCGCGCTGTCGGAGAACTATCCGAACTTGAAGGCCAATGCGAACTTCCAGCAGTTGCAGAGCGACCTCTCCGATATCGAGAACAAGCTCGCCGCCGCCCGCCGCTTCTTCAATAGCGCGGTGCAGGAATACAATACCGGCATCCAGCAGATGCCGGCCGCCTTGTTCGCGGCCAGTTTCGGCTTCCATCCGCAGACCTTCTTCGACGTCGGCGGCGAGACGCGCACCCAGCTCGAGACGGCGCCGAGCGTGAAGTTTTAAACAAAAAATATCCCTCCCCTGAAAGGGGAGGGTCGGACCGCCGTAAGGCGGTTCGGGGTGGGGTCGCCTCGTCGTACCCACCGCACTGACCCCCACCCGCCCGCCTACGCTTCGCTTCGGCGGGCGACCTCCCCCTTGCAGGGGGAGGTAAAGGAAGTGAGATGGCCGCCTACGGTCTCTATACGCATATCCAGTCCAACAAGCGCCGTTCGATCGCGCTGCTGATCGGGCTGTTCATTTTGGTCTACGTAATGGTGTTCGCCGGCGCGCTGCTGGCGGAGGCGCTGACCGTCAACGCGCCGCTCGACTATCTCATGCGCGCGGCCGTTTTCGACTTCGTCAAGGCCGCGCCGTTTGCGACCGTCGGCACGATCATCTGGATCTTCATCGCGTACCGATTCCATCAGTCGATGATCGACGCCGTCACCGGCGCCCGGCCCGTCACGCGCCGAGAGGAGCAGCGGCTCTACAATATTTTGGAGAACCTGTGCATCTCGCGCGGCGTCACCATGCCGACGCTGCGTATCGCCGACGACGACGCGCTCAACGCCTTCGCCACCGGGCTCAACGATAAACAATATTCCATTACGGTGACGCGCGGCCTGATCAACACGCTCAACGACGCCGAGCTGGAAGCCGTGCTCGGCCACGAGCTTACTCACATTCGCAACGGCGACGTGCGCATGATGGTGATCGCGGTGGTGATCGCCGGCGTGATCTCGTTCTTCGGCGAGGTGATCTTCCGCCTGTTCTTTCAGGCGAGCTTCTATGGCGGCTTCGGCGGCCGGCGGCGCGGCGGCGGCGACCGCAAGGGCGGCGCCGGTATCGCCATCCTCATCGCCATCGGCCTGATCGTGCTGGCCTGGGTGCTCTCGGTGGTGATCCGCTTCGCGCTGTCGCGCCAGCGCGAATATCTCGCCGACGCCGGCTCGGTCGAGCTGACCAAGAACCCCGACGCCATGATCATGGCGCTGCGCAAGATCGAGGGCCGCGGCGAGCTCAGCCACGCCACCTCGGCGGTGATGGAAATGTGCATCGACAATCCGCGCGAGGGCTTTTCCGATATTTTCGCCACCCATCCCTCGATCGAGTCGCGCGTGGACGCGATCGTGAAATATGCCGGCGGCCGCGATCCCGGCCCGCTCGCCTTGGAGGCGCCGGAAGCGCGGCCGCAGCTTGAGGATCAGTCGGCCGCCGAAAGTTATGGCGGCCCTTGGGGCGACCCGCCGCAACAACCGGCACCGCCCGCCGGCCCCTGGGGCCCGGCGCCGGGCACACCGCCCGGCCCGTCCAGCACGCCAGGCCCTTGGGGGCCGCATCGTTCTTGAGGCTAATGTCCCGGAAACGAAATCAGCGTGCGCACCGGCACGTCCATCCTGCGCAAGCGGTCGGCGCCGCCGAGGTCGGGCAGGTCAATGACGAAACAGGCCGCCAGCACATCCGCCCCCAACTGCCGCAGCAGCGTCACCGCCGCCACCGCCGTGCCGCCGGTGGCGACCAGATCGTCGACCAGCACCACGCGCTCGCCGGCGACCAACGCGTCGGCGTGCACTTCGATCTCGTCCTCGCCGTATTCCAGCGCGTAGGTGACGCTGACGCGCTTGTGGGGCAGCTTGCCCTTCTTGCGGATCGGCACGAAGCCGGCCGAAACCTGATGCGCCACCGCGCC
>CAYLMY010000114.1:0-10551 GCA_964384635.1 uncultured Undibacter sp. | reverse complement strand
CGGTCGGCGCCGGCGCGGGTAATCAGGTTGGCGACCAGCTTGGCCGAGATCGGCGCGCGCGGCCCCGGTTTGCGGTCCTGCCGGGCATAGCCGAAATAGGGAATCACCGCGGTGATGCGGCGCGCCGAGGCGCGGCGCAGCGCATCGATGATGATCAGTAACTCCATCAGATGGTCGTTGGCCGGAAACGACGTCGACTGCACGACGAAGACATCGGCACCGCGCACGTTTTCCTGGATCTCGACGAAGATCTCCATGTCGGCGAAGCGCCGCACCACCGCCTTGGTCAGCGGGGTCTTGAGATAATCGCCAATCGACTGTGCCAGCGCGGGATTGGAATTGCCGGCGACGAGCTTGATCGCTCCGTTCTTGCCAGACATCCCCGATACCCTTTTAGTCACCGGCTCCCGCGCGGCGTGGTCATAACAAGGCAGGCAGGGCCCGGCAATACGCGGGCGTCGCATTGTCCTGAAGCCCTGCGGCGCGGCGAACGGGGGATTGCGTCAGCGTTTGGATGCGCGGGAGGCCGCCAGCGTGACAGTTTCGCGGGCTGATACCGCCGCGGCGACCGGCGGCCGGCTGCGCGGCAGCGGCACCGGACCGGCAATCGCCGGGCGCGCCGCCTCGTCGGGTGGCTCAGGGGCCTGCGCAATCTCGGTCGGCACCGGATCGGCATGGGCCTTGAAGATACGGAAGATCCCGGCGGCCTCGGGCGAACTGTCGCGCTGCCCGATCAAGGCAACCTGCGGCGGCGCGGCCGCAACCGGCGCGTTGGGCGCGACCTCTGGCGAGGTCAGGAAGGTGGCGAGCTGATCCATGCTGCCGTGGGCGATCCGTTTCAACATGGCATCGTCGGCGGCAGTCCAGCCGTCGCGATGCCGGCCCTTGGCGGTTTCCTCGCCGGCGATGCGAAAGGCGCGATGTTCATTTTGGTCGAACACGTCCCACACCCAGGAAACCGTGGTGCGGTTTTTCACGACCTTGGCGGCAAGATAGCCGCGCACGCGATAGGCCGACGCCTTGTCACGCGATATCACCGCGAGCCGGCGTGTCTGCGCCTCGTCGTTTAAATGTTGCACCAGCTTTTGGAATTGAGCAGACGGTGGCCCGTCGATGGATTCAAACGCGACGCTGGCGCCGCGCGGCTGCGCCGCGGTCACACCCGGCTGACCGTCAGGCACGCAGCCGGCCAACGTCAGGACGCCGACGGCGGCCAACAGCAGCGGAAACACGCAACCTGCCGCCGCGCCCTCGACGCAACGGCGTAGACTCGACACCATGGACGCCCCTGTCGGCCGTGCTTTTATTATTGGTCCCCAGGATCGCCCTGACGGTAGCGGCTGAGAGGGGTGGGAGTCCAGCAACGAGGCCGCCCGGCAGCCATTGCCGATGAACGGCAGTCAGCCGGCGAGCGCGATGGCGTTGACGTGGCGGCCATAGTCCGGCTCGCCCAGGCGCGTCATGCGGCGATAGCTGTAGAAGCGCTGCGGATCGCCATAGGTGCACAGGCCGAGGTCCTCGAAATTCGCTATGCCGGTGCGCGCAACGCGCTCGGCGATATAGCCGGTGAGGTCGAACATGGCGTGGCCGGTGCGTATCGAATTCGTAAAAAAGCGCGCATTGGCGGCATCGGCGGCCAGGAAGCGCGCGACGAATTCCGGCCCGACCTCGTAATTCTGCTGCCGGATGGTGGGGCCAAGCGCCGCGACGATGCGTCCGCGGTCGGCCCCGAGCATCTCCATCGCCGCGATCGTCGTCTCCACCACGCCGGTTAGCGCGCCGCGCCAGCCGGCATGGGCGGCGCCGACCACGCCCGCTTGGCTGTCTGCGAACAACAGCGGCCCGCAATCGGCGGTGGATACGCCGACCGCCAGCCCCGGCGTGCGGGTGACGATGGCATCGGCGCGCGGACGGCCCTCGTGCGTCCAGGGCCGCTCGGCTACTACCACGTCAGGCGAGTGCACCTGGTAGGCGGTCAGCAGGCGATCGGACTTGACCCCCAAGGCCGCCGCCATGCGGGCGCGGTTTTCGGCGATCTTGTCGGGGGCATCGTCCGAGCCGGTGCCGCCATTGAGCGTGGCGTAGACGCCTTCGGACACGCCGCCCGAGCGCGTGAAGAAACCGTGGCGAATGCCCGCGAGCATGGCGAGTGAGGGAGCTTGCAGCATTTGTCTATCCCGGGCGTTCAAATCAATCAGTCCGCCGCGCCCAATACATAATGCGCCAAAGCCGGCGCGGCCATCGATCCCTTTGACGGCGGCGCTACTTTTCGAAACCGGGCGGCACGCCGACCGACGGATGGGCGTAAGCGGCCGCCTTGAACAGCGAGCCCATTTCGCCGCGGCCGCGGCCAGTCAACCGCGCAAGCGCCGCATCGACTCCGGCGGCGTGCGCGCCCGCCGCCTTGACCTTGAGCGCCGCCGCCCGCGTCTCGATGCCGAGCCGGCGCAGGAATTCCGTCTGCTCGATCGGGCCGAAACTATTAACGCCCATCGCCTCCAGCGCCCGCGCCAGCGCCTGGAAATCTACATGCGCGGTGAGATCGATCATGCCGGGCGCGGTCAGCGGATCGGCATAGGTGTGCTCGCCCACGGCCTGCAAAGTTTCGCCGACGGCGCTCTTGGCGTGGCCGTAGTCGATCACCAGCGCGGCGCCGTCGTCACGCGCGATCCGTCGTCCCATCTCCATCGCCACGCTGTCGGAACGCCATTCGAAGATCGACGAATTCGCCGCGTCGCGCACGGCCGGCGGCAGCAAGCGGTCGAATTGCGGGATCGGATCGGGCGCGAGGGAGAAGGTGAGCTTGCCCTCGGAATCGACTTCAATGCAGCGCTCGTGCCATCCGCGGTCGGTCTTCACCGCCTGGTTTACCGGCAGGGCATCGAAAAATTCGTTGGCGACGATGATGGCGGGTCCCGCCGGCACGTCCCTGAGCGTGGGATGCCAGAACATCGGGACCGGCAGTTGTTCGAACGTGCGCTCCTGCTGCGATTGCAGCACGGGGCTGATCTCGACCAGATGCAGCACGACCGCCGCTCGGAAGGCCGGCATCACTTTGGTAGCGCGCAACGCGTCGCTCATCATGGTGCCGCGCCCGGGACCGAGCTCGATGATGCGCACATTGGCCGGCTCGCCCATCTGTTTCCAGACCGCGGCCATCCACAACCCGATCAGCTCGCCGAACATCTGGCTGACTTCCGGCGCGGTGATGAAATCGCCGCGCTGCCCAAGCGGATCGCGGGTCATGTAGTAGCCGTGCGTGCGGTCGGTCAGGCACAACACCATGTATTCCCCGACCGGCATCGGGCCCGCTGCCGCGATGCGCCGGCGAATTTCGACTTCGAGCGGCATGATTTCGGCCATGCTCATATCCGCAGCGGCGGACGCTTCAGCGCATAGACGATGAAGCCGACGCCGGCCAGGAACAGCGGGATCGACAGCAGCATGCCCATGGTCAGGCCGCCCCACAGGAAGCCGAGCTGAACATCCGGCTCGCGGAAGAACTCGCAGCTCGTTCGCGCGATCGCGTAGCCGACCGCGAAGCAGCCGATGATCAAGCCCGGCCGCTTGAGCGCGCCCGCGCGCATCAGCAGCGCCAGCACGATGAACAGTACCAGGCCTTCCAGCGTCGCCTCGTAGAGCTGGCTCGGATGCCGCGGCAGCGTACCGCCGCCCGGAAACACCATCGCCCACGGCACGTCGGTCGGCCGTCCCCACAATTCACCGTTGATGAAATTGGCGATGCGGCCGAGGAACAGCCCGATCGGCCCGACCGCGCAGGTGATGTCGCCGAGCGAGAGCACCGGAATGCCGCGGTGGCGCGCGAACAGAAACACCGCCAACACGCAGCCGATGAATCCGCCGTGAAACGACATGCCGCCGTGCCAGAGCTGCACGATCTCCAGCGGGTGTTCGCTGAAGTAGGGAAGGTTATAGAACAGCACGTAGCCGGTGCGGCCGCCGACGATGATGCCGAGCGTCACCCATAGAATAAAATCGTCAAAATCGACGACGGTAAGCGGTGCCTTGCCGCCCCACAGCCGCCGCGAACGGACGATGGCGCGGGCATAGAGCCAACCGATCAGAATGCCGAAAATATAGGCCAGCGCATACCAGCGGATCGCGAACGGGCCGAACTGCACCAGCACCGGATCGAATTGGGGATAGGGAATGACGAACAGGGGCATTGCGGCATCCGGTTATATTGGCGGGCGGCTCGGGGCCGATGACTCGCGCCGGTGGGGCGCTATGTAGCATGCCGGGTCTTGCGGGCCGATGACCGGATCGCCATTGTTGGGGCGAACGGTGCCGGAGGCGAGAGATGACTCAGACCAGCAATCGCATTTTCGACGAGATGGCTCGCTTGATGAACGACGCCGCCGGGGTCGCGCAAGGGGTGCGGCGGGAAGTCGACACGCTGTTCCACGCCCAGGTCGAGCGCATTCTGCGCGACTACAACGTGGTCAAGCGCGAGGAATTCGAGGCGGTCAAGGAGATGGCGCGGCTGGCGCGCGAGGAAAACGAGGCGCTGAAGAGCCGCATCGAGGCGCTTGAGGCCAAGCCGGCAAGCAAGCCGGCCGGCAAGGCGTCCAAAAAGAACAAGAACGCGGCCGAAAGCGGCTGATTTTTGTGGCGTTTGTGGATTTCTTGCCCTTTGCCCTCCCCACCGCTATAACGCCGCGCGACACGCGGCCCCCGGCACCCCTGGAGGCTCGCCGCGTTCGCAGGCGGCGGAAAAGCCGCCTTTTCCATTGGTTTAGACGAGGACTTCGAGATGGCTACCGTCCAGCAAATGAAAGCGACGGCGCGCCCGAAAGCCGGCAAGGGGGCCGCACGGGCAGCGCGTTATTCCGGCCGCGTGCCGGGCGTGATCTACGGCGAGAACAAGCCCCCGGTGATGGTGCTCCTGGAGCACGACGACCTGAAAAAGCGCATCTATGCCGGGCGCTTCCTCACCACGCTTTACGAGCTCGATGTGGACGGCGAAAAGCACCGCGTCATTCCGCGCGACTTCCAGCTCGACGCCATCAAGGACCTGCCGATGCACGTGGATTTCCTGCGCGTGTCGGAAGGCGCCACCATCCGCGTGCATATTCCGGTGCACGTGCTCAACACCGATCAGTCGCCCGGCGTGAAGCGCGGCGGCGCGGTCAACATCGTCACTCACACCATCGAGGTGGCGTGCCCGGCTGACGCCATCCCGGAAGCGATCGATGTCGATATCACCGGGCTTGAGATCAGCCATTCCAAACATCTCAGCGACGTGACCCTGCCGCCCGGCATCCGCGTGATCGGCCGCGCCGACATGACGCTGGTCACGGTGGTGCCGCCGTCGGGCTATGCGGAAGAAATGAAGGCCGCCGCCGAAGCGGCCGCCGCTGCGGCCGCTGCGGCTGCCGCCGCGGCCCCCGGTGTCGAAGGCGCCGTGCCCGGTGCGGCTCCCGGTGCTGCGCCTGGCGCCGCTCCCGCCGCTGCGCCCGGTGCCGCTCCTGGTGCCGCCCCCGCCGCTCCGGCCGCCGCCGCGCCGGCGAAGCCCGAGAAGAAGTGAGGCGGCGCGCCCGCCTCACTGCCGGCGTTTGCGCTTACGCGATAGGGCGGCCGCGCGGCCGTTGAAGCCATGCTGCTCTTCGTCGGTCTCGGTAATCCCGGCGCACGCCACGCCGAAAACCGCCACAATATCGGTTTCATGGCGGTGCAGGCGATTGCCCGCCGCCACAACATGTCGCCGTGGCGGCGCAAATTTCAGGGCGTAGCGGTGGAAGGCGCGCTGGCAGGGGAGCGCATCTTGCTGCTGCTGCCCGGCACTTTCATGAACGAATCGGGCCGCGCGGTGCAGGAGGCCGCGCGCTTCTACAAGCTCGAGCCTGGCCAGATCGTGGCGTTTCACGACGAGGTCGATCTGCCGCCCGCCAAGGTGCGGGTCAAGGTCGGCGGGAGCGATGCCGGTCACAATGGCCTGCGCTCGGTCACCGCCCATATCGGCAACGACTACAAGCGCGTGCGCATCGGTATAGGAAAACCCGATGTAAAGGAACTGGTGCCGATGCATGTGCTCGGCAATTTCGCCAAGAGCGAATGGCCCTGGGTGCAGGCGCTGTGCGACGTCATCGCCGACAATGCCGGCTTGCTGGTCGAGGGCAAGGATTCGAGTTTCCAGAACAGGGTGCATCTCGCCATGGCCGCCAAGGGCTTCGACGAGGACGACGAGGAGCCGCCCAGCTCCGATTGACGACACAAGAAACGAGACGCGGAACACTCCATGGGATTCAAATGCGGCATCGTCGGCCTGCCGAATGTCGGCAAGTCGACGCTCTTCAATGCGCTGACCGAGACGGCGGCGGCGCAGGCCGCCAACTATCCGTTCTGCACCATCGAGCCCAATGTGGGCGAGGTGGCGGTTCCCGATCCGCGGCTCGACGCGTTGGCCAAGCTCGCCAAGTCGGCCGAGATCGTGCCGACGCGCCTGACCTTCGTCGATATCGCCGGGCTGGTGCGCGGCGCCTCCAAGGGCGAGGGGCTCGGCAACCAGTTTCTCGCCGCCATCCGCGAGGTCGATGCCATCGCCCATGTGGTGCGTTGTTTCGTGGACAGCGACGTCGCCCACGTCGAGGGCAAGATTGATCCGGTCGCCGACATCGAGACTATCGAGACCGAGCTCATGCTCGCCGACCTCGACTCCTTGGAAAAGCGCGTCGACGCGCTGGAGAAGAAGGCGAAAGGCGGCGACAAGGAGGCCAAGGACACGCTCGACCTGATGCAACGTGCGCTCGCGTTGTTGCGCGAGGGCAAGCCGGCGCGCCTGCTCGTGCGCAAGCCGGAGGAGGAGCAGGCTTTCCACGCGCTCGGCCTGCTTACCGCGCTGCCGGTGCTCTATGTCAGCAATGTCGACGAGGGTTCTGCCGCTACCGGCAACGACTTTTCGCGTCGGGTGGAAGCGCGCGCGAAAGAGGAAGGCGCCGGCAGCGTCGTGATCTCCGCCAAGATCGAGTCCGAGATCGCGGTGCTGCCGCCGGCCGAGCGCGCTGAATATCTCGAAGCGGTCGGCCTCAAGGAGCCGGGCCTGAACCGGCTGATCCGCGCCGGCTATGCGCTGCTCGATCTCGTGACTTTCTTCACCGCCGGCCCCAAGGAAGCGCGAGCCTGGACGGTGACACGGGGGCAGCGTGCCCCGCAGGCGGCCGGAACGATCCATACCGATTTCGAGAAGGGCTTCATCCGCGCCGAGACCATCAGCTATGACGACTACGTTGCCTGCGGCGGCGAGACCGGCGCCAAAGAGGCCGGCAAGATGCGGCTGGAAGGCAAGGACTACGTGGTCGCCGACGGCGACGTGATGCATTTTCGCTTTGCGACCTGAGCATTGCTTCTTCTACGCGTGTCGTCGGCGCCAATGGTCGTGGCGGATTGGCTATCGCGCTTGCGTCTTGACTTTGACCTGCCTGACGACCGCGGACGGCAGCACGTCGAGATAGGGGCCGAGCAGGAACGCCTCGCCCGAGCCGTAACCGTACATGCGGTCGTGGGCATCGATCATCGCGCGCACCGGGCGCCGGCAGGCCGCGATCGAGTCGACGATCAGGTCGTTGATCTCGGCCGCGCGCATCTCGGACTTGTAGCGGGGATCGGCCGACGCTTTGCGCAGGATGCATTCGGTCGCCCGCTGCACGAGCGGCAGCAGTGCGGCGTCCTTCTGGCGCACCGACATCTGCATCCAGGCGGCGGGATCGGCAGCGGGGGCCGGGGTATCGAGCGAGACTTGCATCACAAGCGACAATCCGAGCAGCGTTTCGAGAATCATCCCTTGAGGCCTCGGCGAATCAGTTCTGCATCGCTGGTAACGCAGGCCGAGTCACGCCGTCACGCAAAACTTGAATCGCATGCGCGGGAACGCCGCCGGTGTGGAGTCGGAGTCACAGAAGCATCGCGCGAACGAAAGGAGTCCATTTTCCGCTAAGCGATTCAGATGACTCAAGAAAAATGGAACCAGCAGCCGGTCGGCGCCGTTTTGGACATGCGATGAAGTCGAAACAGCCAAAAGTTAACGGGCGCTGCCCGCAGCCGATGCTCAGCAGCGGCGCAGGAGAGCGCATGACCGCCGAACAGGCAGCGCAACTGAACCGACTTGCGCAGGTCACTCACGCGCCGGAATCTGGCCACCAGTGAACAGGTAGCGGAGTTGCGGTCGGCAACCCGCTGCCGGCGAGCGTTCCAGCGTTACAACGCTGGATGTTTCGCTTTCTGTTCCAGCATAGCGTTTACCTTTCCGGTTGCAGGGCCGTTGTGCGCCGCGCGGCGGCGCTGGATTTTCCACGCTTTTCGGGCCATATTAGGCAACGAGGAGCGATGCATAATGTCGATGATTAACTACGGGGCCCCGTCCGAGCTATTCCCCAGCCGCAGCCGCAAGTCGCGCCGCCCGATCGGCTACAAACGGTTTCCCACCGCCGCGGAAGCGATCCGCTTCGCCATCGAGGAATTGCCGCCGGAACTGCTGCTCGGCGCCTATCTCGAGGTCGAGGAGCAGCGCTTCGATGGCAACGGTATCCGCCGGCTCTACGAGAGTTCCGATTACCCGCTGCCGCGCAAACCCGCCAAAGCCGTCGCCGCCAACTGATCTGAACGCAGCCGCTATCGCTGATCGCTGATCGCCGGTCCTTGCCGGGCGGCATGGGATTGCGCGCGGCCACGCCCGCTGGCGCCCCGGCGGCAAAGAACCCCGCCGAAGCGGGGCCAAGTTTGTGGGAGGATTGCCCGACGCGCGTTCGCAGTTGTCGAGTCGCAGCGAACACGTGGTCAGCGGCCTCATGCGACATTGGCCGCTTCCGAGCGGCGCCACTCTAGGTCGATGCCGCCCGGCGGCAGTGCTGCCCCGCTCCGTTGTCCCGCTATCCACAGCCCGTTACGACGCAACGGCCCCGGTTACCCACCGAATTCACAAGCGGCGGCCGGCGGACGACATCGCGCCGTCACAGCGCTCGAGGCTGTCGCCGATCACCAAGTCAGCTTGAAGCCGGCGGTAATGCTTTTCTTGCTGGTCGGCTCACCGATATCGGTTACCGCCGTGGTCACATGCAGCGGACCGAACAGCTTCTGATCGGCGCTCAGCGTGTTGTGGGTGACCGGGTCGTTGCTGGCGGTGGTGATGCCGGCGGCGAGCGTCGTACCGGTGGGGCTGATCGCGAGCTTGACCGACTTTTCGTTGCCGTAGACCTCGGTCTGCGCTGGCGGCTGCGCTGTCGTGGGCAGCGGCGCCGCCATCAACGGTAAACCCAACGGTCCTGTCGCGGTCGCGCCCGTCGCCGTCGGCTGGCTGAATGTTTCGGTCACCGAATAGGTGTTCTGAACCGTCACCGAGAAATTTTTTCCGACCGGAATCGAATGCTTGAAGGTGGTGCCGAGCTTGCCCTGATCGTTGGTCGGATCGACGCGCGCATCGACCGAGGCCAGATTGGGCACGCCGAGCGAGGCCCAGGCGGCGCCGGAGCCGGCGTCATCGACCGTACCGGGAAACGGCTTGCCGAACTCGAAGCTGGTCGGCGGCGGCGCCGCGGTCTTGAGATCGGCTCCGACATTGGCATCCCAGTCGGTGGTCGCCAGCGGCTGCTTCACCACCACCTTGCTGGTGCCGTCCGGATTCTGCGTGCCGTTGACGGAGAGGTCATGCGGCTTCGACAAAGTCGGCAGATGCAGCGGGCGCGCCGATGTCGTGGCCGCAAGATGGGCGGGATCGAACAACAGCGCCTGGCCGAGCAGGGCGCTCTCCTCGGGGGTGAGCGGCGGGCCCGCTTGCGGATCGTCGCTCGGCGCTGACGCCGAGGCTGCAGCGCTGGGCGCGGTGATGCGGATGTCCTGCGCCTGCGCGGCCGGCAGCGCGGCGAGCGCGCACGCCAGAGCGAGGATCGCCTGCACAGCGCTGCGAGCCGCGCCTGTCCGCATGCTGAAGATCTCCCCCGTCAGGTCTGCGCCGAAGTGTTTCTTGGCCGCGCCAATGTCGGCGCGAACCGGTTAAGCATTGGTTGCGCTTAATGCCGCGGAACTTTGGCGAAGCAATGACGCAGGCGCCTGTTCCAATTGGCTTGAACCAAACTCCGTTCATTCCCGCGCACTCGCCGCCGCGAAGCCGAAGCCGCTTCGCTTCGGCGAAGCGGGAATCCAGGAACACGATCGCCGGCCCGGAGATTGCTGCCCTGGGTCCCCGCTTTTGCGGGGACGAACGGCTGATGGCTCGAACGGCGCCGCGCGCCAGTTTCAGGGCTTTTTGACGGGCGGGGTGGTGAAGGGGCTGGCGGCGTGGCCGCCCTGCATCTGCGCCAGCTTGTAGGGCGACAACTGCTTGGGCTTGCTCTTGTCGGCCTTCGGCTTCTTCTTTTCCTTCGGAACCCGCATTTGACCCTTGGCCATGACGACCTCCTTGGAGACTCGGGAGGCGGGATGGTGATCCAGCGCAAGCGCGCCGGCAAGGGGACTCAGGTCTTCGGCTTCGGCTTTGGCGCCGGCTTCGCCGCGGCCGGCGCCGGCTTGCCGCTCATCTTGTCCTTGATGCAGGCGTCG
>CAYLMY010000113.1:0-10657 GCA_964384635.1 uncultured Undibacter sp. | reverse complement strand
TTTCAAGACCGGTGCCTTAAACCACTCGGCCACCCTTCCGTAACCTTGGTGCAGTAGCATTGAGTCGGTTGCGGTAAAACCGCTAGCCCGACGCCACCGCCAAGGGCTAAAGCGTGCCGTCAAATTCGTGCCGCACAATGGCCAAATTTGGCGTGGTATCAATTGTTTACCATGGCCGGACGGCGGCGGTTCCCGGCGCGGGCCTGACGCGCTAGTCTAAAACGCCACATCGGGGGATAGGGGCAGGGATGGGCGGATTTGGGGGCACCCACGTTTTACGCCGCGTTGGCGGCCTTTTGAGCCTCATTGCGGGCGCTCTCCTGCTTGCCAACTGCGCCGGCAACGTCGCCGGCCGGGTCGATCCTCGCTATGGCGTCGCCTCCAGCGCCCGCGTGGTCCAGCTGGGCCAGCCGGTGCCCAAGGGCGGCGGCGTCTACCGGGTCGGCAAGCCCTATGCGGTTGCCGGCCGCATCTACACCCCGCAAGAGGACAACCACTACAGCGCCGTCGGCCTGGCCTCCTGGTACGGCGAAGATTTCCACGGCCGCTATACCGCCAACGGCGAAATCTTCGACATGAATGCGATCTCGGCGGCGTCTCCGACGCTGCCGCTGCCGTCCTATGCGCGGGTGACCAATCTCGCAAACCACCGCTCGATCGTGGTGCGCGTCAACGACCGCGGCCCCTATGTTGGCAATCGGCTGATCGACGTCTCGGTTAAGACCGCCAAGTTGCTCGGCTTCTACGGGGAAGGCGTGACCAAAGTGAAAGTCGAATATGTCGGTCGCGCCCCACTGAAAGGCTCCGACGACCGCAGGCTGGCGGCCACCTTGCGCGATCACGTGCCGGCCTCGGGCGTGCAGGTTGCCTCTGCCGAGTCCTTCGCGCCGGCTTATTTTGATCCGCATCCGATGACAGTGGCCGTGCCACGCAGGGCCCCGGTGCCGCCCGCGCGGCCCTATGGGACGGACGAGGGTGCTCCGGTTCAGCAGCTCCGACAGGCCGCCGCCCCGACCATGGAGCTGGCCGCGGCCAAGCGTCCCTATGAGGCCGAGCCTCAGGTCTCGGCCGTTTCCGCCTATGCCCCGGTGCGCTATGATGGCCACGCGGGCTTCTTGAGCGGCCGCGGCCTTTACTGAGCCGCAAAGTTCCGCCAGACCGCCACATTGTTCCAAGTGCTGAGGGCGCGCGCGATTGCCGCGCGGCCGGCGGGAGAGCGTTGGTGATGGCTATTCGGCGTTTTCGGTTCGCATGGGTGCTGACGGCGGCGGCCTGCTTGGCACTGCTGGCCGCGCCCGCGCTGGCGCAACGGAAAGAGGTCAAGAAAGACGAGCCCAATATCAGCGCGCCGCACGCCATCCTGATCGAAGCTAAAAGCGGCAGCGTGCTGTTCGAGCGCAACGCCGATCAGCTGATTTACCCGGCCAGCCTCGCCAAGCTGATGACCGCCGAATACGTCTTCCACCTGCTCAAGAGCGGCAAGATTCACCTCACCGACGAATACCGGGTAAGCGAGCATGCCTGGCGTACCGGCGGGGCGCCATCGCACAGTTCCACCATGTTCGCCGCGATCTACAGCAAGGTCCCGGTGGACGCGCTGCTGCACGGCATGATCATCCAGTCGGCGAACGACGCCTGCATCGTGCTGGCCGAAGCCATTGCTGGCAACGAGTCCGAATTCGCGGTGCAGCTCACCAAGCGCGCGCGCGAGATCGGGCTGAAGAAGTCGACCTTCGCCAATTCCAACGGCCTGCCCAATCCCAACGAGCAGGTCACCGCGCGTGAGTTAGCCATGCTCGCGCGCCACATCATTCTCAATTATCCCGATTTCTATAAATTGTTCGCCCAGCCCGATTTCACCTGGAACAAGATCCACCAGTACAACCGCAATCCCCTGCTCGGTGCGATGGACGGCGCCGACGGCCTCAAGACCGGCTTCACCAAGGAGGCAGGCTACGGGCTTGTCGGCTCGGCGGTGCAGAACGGTTTGCGGCTGATCGCGGTGGTCAATGGCGAAAAGACCGCCAATGACCGCGCGCGCGACGGAAAGCGGCTGTTGGAATGGGGCTACCATAATTTCGAGGAGCGCCTGCTGTTCACGGAAGGCCAGACGCTTGGCTCGGCCAAGGTCTTTGGCGGGGCCACCGGCTACGTACCGCTCAAGGCCGACGGCCCGGTCAAGATCATGGTGCCGAAGAACGGCGGCGAGCGGCTGCTCGCGCGCATCGTCTATAGCGGTCCGGTGCCGGCGCCGCTCAAGGCGGGCCTGCCGATCGGCGCGCTCAAGGTCTGGCGCGGCGAGAACGTGGTGCTGGAAACGCCGCTACACGCCGCCGCCAGCGTGGAAAAAGGCGGGCTGCCCGGCCGCGCGCTCGACGCCGTAACCGAACTCGTGATCACGCTGTTCCGCGCTGGGGCTGCCAAGCTATGATGGCATAACGCCACTAACTTGCTGTCATGCCCCGCGAAGGCGCGGCATCCAGTAGTCACGACGCGTCAAATTCGGTAGGGCTGTGTCGTAAATTGCGTTCGGTGTTTACTGGATCGGCTGCTTGCGCGGGTGATGACACTGAAGGGTAAATTCGTGCGCGGACGTTTTATCACCTTCGAGGGCGGCGAGGGTAGCGGCAAGTCCACCCACGCGACGCGGCTGGCGGAGCGGCTCAAGTCGCTCGGGCTCGAGGTCGTGCTCACGCGCGAGCCGGGCGGCTCGCCCGGCGCCGAAATCATCCGCCACATCCTGCTCTCGGGCGTCGCCAAGCCGCTGGGCGCGGAAACCGAGACCATCCTGTTCGCGGCCGCGCGCGACGACCATATGCGCGCCGTCATCCGTCCGGCGCTGGTCGACGGCAAATGGGTGGTGTGCGACCGCTTCATTGATTCAACGCGCGTCTACCAGGGATCGCTCGGCAAGGTCGACCCGAAGCTGATCCGCGGCCTCGAGCGTGTTACCGTCGGCGCCGCCATGCCCGATCTCACTTTCTTCCTCGACGTGCCGGCAGCCGTGGGACTGGCGCGCGCCAAGGGCCGGCGCGGCAGGAGCGTGGCCGATCGCTTCGAAAGCGAGACAATCGAGTTCCACGAAGAGCTACGCCGCGCCTACCGCATGCTGGCGGCAGAAGAGCCGCGCCGCATCATGGTGATCGACGGTCGCCCGCCGCGCGACGTGGTGGCTGACCGCATCTGGGCCGTGGTCGCGGAACGCCTGCATCCTGAGCGCGTGCGCATAGCCGAGGGCGCCACGCCGTGAAGGGCGCGAACGAGGATCGCGACGTTAAGTTGCCGCGCGAAACAGCTGCGCTGTTCGGCCATGACGACGCCGAGCAGGCCTTGCTGACCAGTTACAAGAGCGATCACGTGCCGCACGCCTGGCTGATCGGCGGGCCGCCCGGAATCGGCAAGGCGACACTGGCCTATCGGTTCGCGCGCTTCGTGCTGGCGCATCCCGATCCGGCGGCGCCGCAGGTGCAGAACGCGACGTCGCTCGCGGTCGATCCCGGGCACTCGGTGGCGCGCCGCATTGCCGCGCAGGCCCAGGGCGATCTCTTGGTACTCGAGCGCATGATCAACGAGCAGACCGGCAAGCTCTACACCGTGATCCGCGTCGACGACGTGCGACGAACAGTGTCATTCTTCGGCTCGACGGCGGGCGAGGGCGGCTGGCGTATCGCCATCGTTGATAGCGTGGACGAGCTGCAGCGCGAAGGCGCCAATGCGCTGCTGAAGGTGCTGGAAGAACCGCCGCAGCGCGCGCTCTTGTTGCTCGTGAGCCACGCGCCCGGGCGCGAGCTGGCGACCATCCGCTCGCGCTGCCGCCGCCTGCTGCTGCGCCCGCTTAGCGACGCCGACGCCGCCCATGCGATCGCGGCCGCGACCGGGCGTGGCGAAGACGACGCCGACGTGCGGGAAGCGGCCGGCGCCGCCGGCGGCAGTGTCGCCCGCGCGCTGACGTTGCTCGACGAGGACGCGCGCGGCTTGCGCCAGCGTGTGCTCGATCTCATCGCGCAATTGCCCGATCCCGATCCGCGCGCGCTGCATGCGCTCGGCGACGCGCTCGGCGGCAGCGATCCGCAGACGCTAGCCAACTTCATGGACCTGGTTAACGGCTGGTTGGCGGCGCGGCTCGGCGACGGCATGCAAGCCAAGCCGCGGCTCGCAGCGTTGAGTGCTACCTGGGACAACGTCAACCGCGCGGCGGCCGAGGTCGAGACCTACAATCTCGAGCGCAAGCCATTTGCGTTCGCGGTATTCGGCGCGCTGGCAGAAGCGGCGCGGACTTAAGGAGACGCGCATGCCCGGCGAAATGAGCCTCACCAATCCCGCTACCATGGCCGCGCTCGGCGGGCACTACAGCCACGCGGTCCCGGCTAACGGCTTGGTCTTTGTCTCCGGCCAATTGCGGATCGCGCTCGAAATGCAGGCCTGAGGTTGGTGGCATTTTCGATAATTTTTACCAATTGGCCAAAGAATAAGTTTCGCACTCGCCGCTACGACTGGACGCCATGAGCATTGCCAGCGCGATAGCCCTATCGGGAATAAACGCCGCGACGGTGCGGCTGCAGGTTGCCGCCAGCAACGTCGCCAACGCGCGCTCGGACGGCGCTTTGCCGGACTCGTCCAACGCGGCGAGCCCTGCGGGCGCCTATGTACCCTTGCATGTCAATCAAACCGAAACGGCCGGCGGCGGCACCAGCGCCACCATCACCGCGCGGTCGACGGCCACAGTGCCGGAAAAAGATTCAAGCCTAAATGCGCGCAATACTGCCGCCTGGTCGTTTGCGGCAAATCCGTACGTTGCGCTCACCAACGAGATGGTTCAGCTGCTGGTTTCGCGCTTCGACCTGGCCGCCAACGCGCACGTGTTGCGCGCCGACACCCAGTCGTCGGCGGCGCTTTTCGATATCACCGTTTAAATCGATTGCGGCTCAGGGGCCGGCCCGAGAGTCCCGCGCTTGCGGTGAAACTCGAGGATCTGCCGGGCGATCGGCTGCTTCAGGCGCTCGAAAGCCGCCATGCACTTGTCGACATCGGCCGCCGACCGCCGGTATTTCGTGGCGGCCAGCGTGAGGATGCTTTTGGTCGTCTCCCAGGAAAGGCCGACCGCTTTGGCCAGCACCAGCAGCGACTCGGCATGCGTGTCGTTCACCGAGCGTTCGATGAGCTCGGGCGGCATATTCGCCATCAGCGCAAGCGCGGCCACGATCTCCTCGAAGCGGCCGTCTCGGGTGAAATCTTCCAGTTTCGCGATGTTCAAACGCCCCACCCGGTGCAGCGTGTCCACCAGCACATGCGCGGCCGCGTAGGCCTGCGTCTGCGTCACCGCTTTGGTTTCGATCCGGCTGGTTACGTCGGTGACAACGCGCTCGATATCCTGCTCGGCGTGCTCTCTTTCGGCCTCAAGCGTGGCGCGCACCGTTTCCGACGCCGCCTCAAGCAGTTGTGCGAACAGCTTCTGCGGAAGATCCGCGCGGGTCCCGACACGGCGCGTCAGCAGATCGTCGCCGTTCGCGCGATCGACCAGAATACCGAAGCCAATTTCGGAAAACTTGGCCCCCGTATTGGTGACCGTGCTCAGCACGACCTGCTGGTCGCCGCGCTCGACGAGAATGTCGGTGACCGCTTCCGGCACCGTCTTGCGGCGCGAGATCGCCAGCATGTGCTCCTGGCTCTTGGTCTTGGCGCATTCGACCAAGGTCGCGATATCGAGCTGCTCGGACTGAGTCAGGACGGGAGACGCGACGTCGATGGCGTCGTCGCAGGCCAGCAGGCGCACGACCTTGGGCGGGGCCTTGGCGATGGGGCCGAGGCGGATCGCCAGCAGCGCGCGCGAGGATTCCTCGATCGTCGCCACCAGGCGCACGAAAACGTCGTCGATGAGGCTAATTTCCTCATCGGCATATTGCTCGGCACCGATCAAATAAAGGTCGGTCAGCTGCCGCAGCATTGTGGCGCGGCGCATGTCCGTACTGTGCGCGATCGAGCTGTCGAGCTCGCGAATGAGAGCAAGAGGAGCGCCCATGAGCCTTGGGAAACCGTTCTGGTTGGCCAGGATCTGGCAGTTCGGCCGGTTGGTTACCGGTCGTTCAGACTATAGGCGCAATTGTTTTAGCAATTGGTAAAGCACGGGGGAGGGGCGGCGGCGCCCGGCCTAAGGGCTCGGTTTGGCCTGCCCTGGGCGGAAGCGAGCGGGCGCCGGCCCTTCATGGCTTCAGGTATTTGTCGAAAAAGGCGAGCGTGTCCGCCACGGCCTGCCGCGCGGGCGTCTCGTCGAGTTTTCCGCCCAGGCGGTCGGCGAATTTGCGCCCGGCGACCATTATAAAGTCAAAGAATTGAAGTTCGGCACGTTTGCCGGCGCGAAATGAGCGCTCGGCCAGCGCGACTGACCCGCGCTAGTACTGTCGCTACCCCGCCACCGGCCTTACCGGCGCGCGCTGGATTTCACGCATATCCCCATGGTGGACCCTGGCGACCTGACCATTGTCCCAAGCGATCGTGACTGCATCCCAGCTCGTTTCGGTGATACTACCGCGATCGGCGGCATCGCCTTGCCAATAAACGTGGCTACCCTTCTTGAGGGTTTTAGATTCGGCGTTCGTCATCGATCTCTCCTTATTTATCCTTCGCGTCGTCAGGTAAGCTATTATCCTTTAATAGGCGTTCGGCTTTGCGTTGCGCGGATTTTTCCTCCCGTTTGCGCAATTTTTCCTCGCGCCGCGTCTGCGCCGCACGGTTACGATCGGAGCGTTGCATGCCGTAATTCGGCCTGAAAGCCATGAAATTCCCCTTTCGAATTGAATATTTTGCCAACGAGCGAGCGGCCGGGTCATGGCGAGGCTTTCGCCTCGAACCGTCGCTCACTATATGCGCTAATCTGCCTGTAGAAGCCAATGAAAGTGTTTATGCTCCAAATGGTATCACGGTTCCTTTTGCACGTTCTGCTCTTTCTCGGGACAGCGGTCGCTACGCATTTGGTCATGTCGTTCGGGCAGACGTTGATGCACTACAAACTCGGCCACCATCGCATGGGGGGCAAGTTCTTCCGCAATCACATCAACTTCCATCACACTTACTATTCCAAAGATCATCTCGTCTCGCCGACCTACCTCGGTGAAGAAGGCAACAACACACCTTTCTTCCTCATCCCGGTATTTCTAGTCGGAGGGGTCGCGTATTTCTTGTTGCCGCTTGATCTTTTTGTGGTGATGGCGATCGCATGCGCGGCATCGTTTTACGCGCACGTCTTTTTCGACAAGGAATATCACGTCGAGGGATCGCGGCTTCAGCGCTTTGCATGGTTCCGGCGCAAACAGGAGCTGCACTTCGTGCATCACCGGCACGCCAACACCAATTTCGCGGTGATCCATTTCTTCTGGGATCGGATTCTCGGCACCTATCGAGGGCCCGAAGCCGGTGCCGGCTAACCATCCCGTGCCCTAATTCGTCACGGCCGGGCTTGCGCCGACCGTCCACTTCTTTAAAAACGCCTTGTTTTTGAGGCGGATGCCCGGCAAAAGACCACGCAAAGTGTGATCCTAAGCGGGATCACTGGGTCACGGCGCTGGCGCGCCGGCCCGGTGATGACATTGGAATAATGGACAAAACCCCCTTCTACATCAGCACCGCGATCTCCTACCCGAACGGCCCGCCGCATATCGGCCACGCCTATGAGGCGATCGCCACCGACGCCATCGCCCGCTTCATGCGGCTCGACGGCTACGACGTCTATTTCCTCACCGGCACCGACGAGCACGGCCAGAAGATCCAGCAGACCGCCGCCAAGGAAGGGCTGACGCCGCGGCAGTTGCTCGACCGCAACGTGCCGCTGTTCGAGAAGATGGTTGAACGGCTGGAGTGCTCGAACGACGATTTCATCCACACCACCGAAGCGCGCCATCACCGCTCCTCGGAAGCGATCTGGCAGCGCATGGAGCAGAACGGCGACATCTATCTCGGCAAATATGCCGGCTGGTATTCGGTGCGCGACGAGGCCTATTACGCCGAGAGCGAGACTCATCTCAATGAGCAGAAGCAGCGCGTGTCATCAAAGACCGGTACGCCGGTAGAATGGGTGGAGGAGGCGAGCTATTTCTTCCGGCTCTCGGCCTATCAGGACAAGCTGCTCGAATTGTTCGCGCGGCCGAACTACGTGCTGCCGAAGGAGCGCCTCAACGAGGTCGCAAGTTTCGTGCGCGGCGGGCTGCAGGACCTGTCGATCTCGCGCACCACTTTCGACTGGGGTGTGCGCGTGCCGGGCTCGGAAGGCCACGTCATGTATGTGTGGGTGGACGCGCTCACCAATTACATCACCGGCGTCGGCTTTCCCGACACCGGCAGCGAAAAGTTCAAGCGCTACTGGCCGGCGGCGTTGCACGTGATCGGCAAGGACATCGTGCGCTTCCACGCGGTCTATTGGCCGGCCTTCCTGATGTCGGCCGGCGTCGAGCCGCCACGGCGCATCTTCTCGCACGGCTTCTTGTTCAATCGCGGGGAGAAAATGTCGAAGTCGGTCGGCAATGTGATCGACCCGTTCGCGCTCGCCGATGCCTATGGCGTCGACCAGCTACGCTATTTCTTCCTGCGCGAGGTGCCGTTCGGCCAGGACGGCAATTACAGCCACGAGGCCATCGTCAACCGCATCAATGCCGATCTCGCCAACGACCTCGGCAATCTGGCGCAGCGCTCGCTTTCGATGGTCAGCAAGGCCTTCGGCGGCACGCTGCCAGCGCCGGGCGCCTTCACGGCGGCCGACAAGACGATCCTGGCGGCAGCCGACGGCATGATCGGCAAGGCGCGCGAGGCGATGGCCACGCAGCAGCTGCACCAGGCGCTCAACGCGGTGTGGGCGGTGGTGGCCGACGCCAACCGCTATTTCGCCTCCGAGGAGCCCTGGGCCAAGGCCAAGAGCGATCCCCAGCGGCAGGGCACCATTTTGTATGTGACCGCCGAGGTGCTGCGGCAGGTCGCCATCCTGGCGCAACCTTTCGTGCCAGCGTCGGCGGCGAACATGCTCGATCAACTGGCGATTCCGGCCGGCGAACGATTCTTCGACACGCTCGGCGGCGACCACCGCATCAAGGCCGACGGCACATTGCCGCCACCAAAACCGGTTTTCCCGCGCTACGTGGAGCCCGAAGAAAAAACCTGACAATGCTGGTCGACAGCCACTGCCATCTGGATTTTCCCGATTTTGCCAGCGAACTCGACGCGGTCATCGAGCGCGCGCGGCAAGCCGGCATCGGCCGCATCGTCACCATCTCGACGCGGGTGAAGAAACACGCGCAGGTACTTGCGATCGCAGAGAAATTTACGGACGTGTTCTGCTCGGTCGGCACCCACCCGCACAACGCTCAGGACGAAACCGATATCACGGCGCAAGATCTCATCGAACGCGCCAAGCATCCGAAAATCGTCGCCATCGGCGAAGCCGGCCTCGATTATCACTACGACAACAGCCCGCGCGCCGCGCAGGAAAAAAGTTTCCGCCGGCACATCGCCGCCGCGCGCGAAACGAGACTGCCGCTGGTTATCCATTCGCGCGATTGCGATGCCGACATGGCGCGCATTCTCGAAGAAGAGACGGGGCAGGGCGCCTTCCCCGCCGTGCTGCATTGCTTCACCGGCGGGCGCGATTTGGCCTTTAAAGCCATGGACTTAGGCCTGTCGATCTCGTTCACCGGCATCCTCACCTTCAAGCGCTCGGACGACTTGCGCGCCATCGCCAAGGAGCTGCCCGGCGAGCGCATTCTGGTGGAGACCGACGCGCCTTATCTCGCGCCGCTGCCGTACCGGGGAAAACGCAACGAGCCGGCATACGTCGCCGAGACCGCCAAGGTGCTGGCCGAGATGCGCGGCGTCTCTTTTGAGGCCATCGCCGAGCAGACCACCGAAAACTTCTTCCGGCTGTTTTCCAAAGTGCCGCGCGTGCTAGCCGACGCCGCATGAGTCTGACCTTCACCATTCTGGGCTGCGGCTCGTCCATGGGCGTGCCGCGCGTGGCGCTGGGCTGGGGCAGCTGCGATCCCAACAATCCGAAGAACCGCCGCCGGCGCTGCTCTCTTTTAGTTGAGCGCGCGAATGCGCAAGGACACATCACGCGCGCGCTGGTCGACTGTTCGCCGGATCTGCGGGCGCAATTGCTGGACGCCGAGGTCGACTGGATCGATGGCGTGCTGATCACCCACGCGCACGCCGACCACACCCACGGCATCGATGATCTGCGTCCGCTGTTCGTGCGCAAGCGGCAGCGCGTGCCGGTCTACATGGACGAGCCAACCTCGCGCGCCATGCACGCCCACTTCGGCTATTGCTTCATGTCGCCGCCCGGCAGCCAATATCCGCCGATTTTGAGCGAGCACCGGCTGGTGCCCGGCCAGGCGCTCACAATCGAGGGGCAGGGAGGCTCAATCGACGTGCTGCCGATCCTGCAAGACCACGGAGACATTCCATCCCTGGGCTTCCGCTTCGGCAACGTGGCCTACTCGGCCGACATTAAAAGCTTGCCGCCAGCCAGCATCGATCAGATGGCCGGCCTCGACGTCTGGATTGTCGATGCGCTGCGCAAGACACCGCATCCGAGCCATATGAACCTCGACGAGGCGCTGGCCTGGATCGCGCGCATCAAGCCGAAACGGGCGATCCTGACCAACCTGCATGCCGA
>CAYLMY010000112.1:0-10710 GCA_964384635.1 uncultured Undibacter sp. | reverse complement strand
GTGGACTGACAGGTAGCGCCGCTCGGCGCTCCGTCCCCTCGGCATTTTTGCCGGGGGTCAGAGGAAGGCCCCGCCCAAGGCGGGGATGGAAGACGGCGTCCCCCGCGCCGCAAAGAACAGGGGCGGCGGAGCGTTGGCTGTTTGTCCGCCTCATCCTGAGGAGCCGCGCGTCAGCACGGCGTCTCGAAGGATGAAGGCGGCCTCATGGTTCGAGACGCGCGCTGCGCGCGCTCCTCACCATGAGGAGAAAGGGAAGGCGGAGATGACTGGATGCCCGCTTGCGCGGGCATGAGCGGGGCGGAAAGAGCGCCCTACGCCTTCGCCGCGAATTGCAGCACGTTGCTGGGCGGCGGCGCGGCGCGCGCGGCGACGTTGGGCGCATAGAGCCCGCGCTTGTCGGCGACCGGCTTGAAGGTCTCGGTCAGCCCGACCACCGTCTCGGCGGCGCCCAGCACCAGAAAGCCGTCGTCCGGCATCTGGCGCGCGATGCGCTCGAGCACCTGCGTCTTGGTCGGCTGGTCGAAATAAATCAGCACGTTGCGGCAGAACACCACGTCGAAGCTGCCGAGCGGCTTGAAGTCGGCGAGCAGATTGAGCGGGCGGAACTGCACCATGGCGCGCAGTTCCTGGGCAATTTGCCAGCGCTCGCCGACCTGGGTGAAGAATTTGACCAGCTGCTGGATCGGCAGGCCGCGCTGCACCTCGAACTGGCTGTAGACGCCCTCGCGCGCGCGCTCCAGCACCTCGGCGTTGAGATCGGTGGCAAGGATCTGCACCTTGTAGCCGGCAAGCTGCGCGCCCATGCCCTTGAGCGTCATCGCCAGCGAATAGGGCTCCTGCCCGGTGGCGGCGGCGGCGCACCAGATGCGGATGGTTTTCTTGCGCGCGCGCGACGCGATCAGCGCCGGCATGATGGTGTCGCGGAAATGCTCGAACGGGATCTTGTCGCGGAAGAAGAAGGTCTCGTTGGTGGTCATGGCGTCGACCACCTCGCTGGCGAGCGCCGCGGCCTGCGGCGTCTTCAGTCTGGCGACCAGCTCGGTGAGCGTATTTATGCCGGCGCGGCGGGCAAGCGGCAACAGCCGGCTCTCGGCCAGATACTGCTTGTCGGGCGCCAGCACCAGGCCGGAGCGCTCCTTCAGGAGCTTGCGCAAGAATCCGAAATCTTTCGGTGTCATGCATGCTCCCCGGCAAACAGGCGAATCAGGCGCGCCGGGATTTCCTTGAGCGGCAGCACCGCGGAGCAAAGGCCGGCATGCGCCACCTGGCCGGGCATGCCCCAGACCACGCTCGATGCCTCGTCCTGCGCCATTACGTGGCCGCCGGCGGCGACAATTGCCTTGGCGCCATTCAGGCCGTCCGATCCCATGCCGGTGAGCACCAGCGCCATCACCTTGTAGCCCCACACTTCCGCGGCCGAGGCGAACAGCGGGTCGACCGCCGGCTTGCAGAAATTGACCAGCGGGCCGTCATCCAGTGCGATCACGGCGATGCCGTCGCGGCGCGCGACTTTCATGTGCTTGCCGCCGGGGGCGATGTAGATGGTGGCGGCGTTGATCTCCTCGCCGTCGCGCGCCTCGCGCACCGGGCGCTGGGCGATTTGCGCCAGATGCTCGGCCATGATGGCGGTGAAGGTCGGCGGCATGTGCTGGGTGATCAGCACCGGCGCGCGCTCGATCACCCCGCCGATCTGCGCGATCACGGCGTTGAGCGCCTGCGGCCCGCCGGTGGAGGCGCCGATCAGCAGCACGCGCGGCGGCGTCACCGGCATCGGCCGCAGCGCCAGGCCGGGCGCGGCCTCGACGGGCTTTTGGCCGGGCTGCAGCGGCGGGGCGGCGCCCGCCGGCATGCGGGCGGCCGGCTGCGCGATGCGCAATCGCTTCGCGCGCAGCCCGAGCTGGCGAATTTTTTCGAGCAGGTCGCGGCGGAAAGTGCGCGAGCCGGTGACTTCGCGGTTGCTTTCGGGCTTGGGGATATAGTCGGTGGCGCCCAGCGATAGCGCGCGCAAGCTGATCTCGGCATTCCGCCGCGTCAGCGTGGAAGCCATGATCACGACCAGGTCGTGCTTCTTCTCCAACAGCAGCGGCAGGGCGGCGATGCCGTCGAGCTCCGGCATGTCGACGTCGAGCACCACCACGTCCGGGTCGGTGCACTCGATCTGGTTGACCGCCTCGCGGCCGGTGCGCAGCGAAGCGACCAGCTCCAGGTCGGCCTCGGCCTCCACCCAGCGCGAGAACAGCCCGCGCACGACCACGGCGTCATCCACGATCATGACGCGGATGCGCCGGCTGATGCTGGCGGCGGATTTCGGTGCGACGGCGACGTTCATCGGGCTTTTTTGCCTTTCGTTGTCGTTCTACGACCCGATCAGATCAGCCCGACCTCCTGGAACTTTGCTTCCACGATGTCCTTGTCGAACGGCTTCATGATGTATTCGTTGGCGCCGGCATGCAGCGCGCGGGCGATGTGCGCGACGTCGTTCTCGGTGGTGCAGAACACCACCTTCGGCGAGTCGCCGCCGGGCAGCTTGCGCAAGCTGCGCAGGAACTCGTAGCCGTCCATTTTCGGCATGTTCCAGTCGAGCAGGATCGCCTCAGGCAGCTGGCGCCGGCAGGCTTCCAAAGCCTGTTCGCCGTCCTCGGCCTCCACGATCTCGAACTCGAGACCTTCAAGAATTCGCCGCGCCACCTTGCGGATGACGCTCGAGTCGTCCACCACCAAACACGTTTTCATCGCACGTCCTCGCTGTTCTGGCTCAGCAGCCATTCGATCCAATGTTCCGGATTCGAAATCGTCATGCCGCGATTGCCTTGTCGCCGATGTCGAGCACGCGATCGACGTCGACCACCATGAGCAATTGCCCTTCTAGGCGATAAATACCGACGCAGACGCGCGCCAGCCGCGGATCGAGATTGATCGGATTAGGTTCGCGGGCGCCCTCGTCGAGCTTGAGCACCTCGCCCACGCTGTCGATCAGCAGCCCGTAGGATTCAGCCCCCAATTCGACGCCGATCGCCATCGGCGGCGCGCGGTCCTCGCGCCGCTCGAGCCCGAGGCGGCGGCGCATGTCGATCAGCGTCACGATGCGGCCGCGCAGATTGAGCACGCCAGCGATTTCCGCTGGCGCCAGCGGCACCCGCGTCAGCCGCTCGGGGGAAAACACGTCCTGCACGCGCAGGATCGGCAGGCCGAACAGCTGGCCGCCGATCGTGGCGGTAACGTATTCCTTCAGGCTCTGTTGGGTGTTTTCGGTGCTCATGATTGGCTCGTCAGGCGGCGCGGGTGACATCGGCCTGCTCTTTGAGCGCCGCGATCAGCCCCTGGCGGTCGAATTTGGCGACATAGTCATAAAACCCGACGCGGCGGCCACGCTCGATCGCTTCGGCCGACACCACCGAGGACAGCGCGATTACCGGCAGATCGGCGGTGCGCGGATCGCCGCGCACGGCTTCCGCAAAACCAAAGCCGTCCATCTCGGGCATCTCGATGTCGGTGACGGCCACGTCGAAGGCACGGCCCTCGTGGAGCAGCGCCAGCGCCTCTTGTGCCGAGGCCGCGGCGGTGACCTCGTAGCCGGCGGCCTGCAGCACCGGCGCCAGCATATTGCGGAAGAACGGCGAGTCATCGATCAACAGCACCGAGCGCGGCCTGCGCGAAGCCGTTTGCTCCTTGCGGCGGAACCAGTCCTCGAAGGCGAGCGGCAGGAAGTGGCCGACATCGATGATCTCGGTCGCCTGGCCCTTGATGACGGCGGAGCCGAGCACGCCGGGATTGTCGCCGGTGACCTGGATGTCGAGGCGGTCCTCGACGATATCGACGATCTCGTCGACCACCAGCGCCATGGAGCGGCTGCCGTCGGAGAACACCAAGAGCGGCTGCGCGCCCTCATCCTTCACGCGCACCCTGTCGCTCAGGCTCACCAGCGGCATCAATTGGCCGCGGTACTGCACCATGTGGCGGCCGTTCGACAGCTCGATCTTGCGGGCGTCGATTTCCTCAAGCCGCGTGATCAGCGCCAGCGGCACGGCCTTGGGCTCGCTCGAACCGGCGCGGAACACCAGCAGCGAGGTGGTCTGTTCTTCGTCGGCGACGTGTTTTATTTCGGCGTCTCCGGCCGCCATCTGCGAGGTAACCGTGCTGCCGAACGCCCGGGCGACGCCGTTTGGATCGATGATCATGATCACCGAGCCGTCGCCGAGAATGGTATTGCCGGAGAACATGGCGATGTGGCGCAGCTTGCTCGATAACGGCTTCACCACGATTTCCTCGGTGTGGAACACGCTGTCCACGACGATGCCGAAGGTCTGGCTGCCGACCTGGGTGACGACGACGAAGCCGTTCTCGACACCGGCGTCCTCGGCGCCGAGCAGATGACCGAGATGCGCCAGCGGCAGCAGCTTGTCGCGCAGGCGCAGCACGGTGGTGTCCTTGAGCTTCTCGACGCGGTGCTCGCCGCCGGCGCGCGCACGCACCAGCTCGACCACGGACAGCTGCGGAATAGCGAAGCGCTCGCCACCCGACTCGACGATCAGCGCCGCTACGATCGCAAGCGTGAGCGGGATTTTGATGGTGAAGTTCAATCCCGCACCGGCGACCGATTTCACGTCGATGGCGCCGCCGATCTCGTCGATATTGTTGCGCACCACGTCCATACCGACGCCGCGCCCCGACACGCTGGTGATCTTCGCAGCGGTGGAAAAGCCGGGAACGAAGATGAATTTATGAATTTGCGCTTCCGACAGCTTTTCGACTTCGTCTTCGGTGGCGAGGCCTTGTGCGATTGCCTTAGCCTTGATGCGCTCGGTGTCGAGGCCGCGGCCGTCGTCGGCGATCTTGATGACGATGTGGCCGCCTTCGTGATAGGCCGACAGCCTGATGCGGCCGCGGTCGGGCTTGCCGGCGGCGCGTCGCTCCTGCGGCGTTTCGAGGCCGTGGTCGGCCGAATTGCGCACCATGTGGGTGAGCGGATCCTTGATCTGGTCGAGCACCTGGCGGTCGAGTTCGGTGTCGGCGCCCTGCATCTCCAGATCGATCTGCTTGCCGAGCTCGTTTGAAAGATCGCGCACGATGCGCGGCAGCTTCTGCCAGGCGTTGCCAATCGGCTGCATGCGCGTCTTCATCACGCCTTCCTGCAGCTCGGCGGTGACGTTGGACAGCCGTTGCAGCGGCGTCTTGAATTCGGAGTCCTCGTGACTGCGCACGATTTCGAGCAGCTGGTTGCGCGTGAGCACCAGCTCGGACACCATGGTCATCAGCTGCTCGAGCGTATCGACGGTCACCCTGATCGATTGACTGGCGGCTTTGCCGCCGTCGTCGTCCTGCGCGCCGGCGTCGGCCGGCGCCGCCGTGGCAGACTTGGCAGGCGCTTCGACCGCCGTTTCGCGGAATGCGCGTTCAAGATCGTCGAGCGACACCTCGCCCGGCCGTAACGGCCGCTCCAGCGTCTGCGGCGCGAGCGTGCCGACCGTTTGCTGGGCGGCGGGCGGTACGATGCGCTCGACCATGCGCTGCAGTTCGATGATCAGCTCCTCGTCGTTGCCTTCCGGCTCCCGCTGATCGTGTTCGAGCGAGTCCAGGATTGCCTTGATGCGATCGATGGTGGCGAGGATCAGCGTGACGGCATCACTGGTCGCGGGCAGGCCGTCGCGAAACTTGCCCATCAGCGTCTCGGCGGCGTGCGCCAGCGCTTCCAGTCGCGGCAGCCCTATGAAGCCGCAGGTCCCCTTGATGGTATGGACGAGACGGAAGACGTTATCGAGAATCTTGGCGTTGTTCGGTTCCTGCTCAAAGCGCACGAGCTCGACGTCGACCACGTCGAGACTCTCATTGGTCTCGGTCACGAATTCCCGCAACAGGTCGTCCATTGGACAAACGCCTTCATCGGCGGGCTTTCGCCCGCCCGCCGCTCTCCACCGGGAGCGCAGGCAGTGTGTCGAGGAAGCGTTTAATTTTAGTTGCGGATTGGCAGCGGAAAGCGCGCCATTAACCGATCGTTAACCGCGCCAAACCGGCGGCCAGTGCATGATCCCGAAAAGCATGTCCTCGACTGGATCGGGGATGGAAACCGGTTTTCGTAAAAGATCATGCGCAGGCAAAAACGCCTATTGGGCGGTGACAACGACCGCCGCGCCATCCATGGCCATGGCGGTCGAAACGCCGCAATCCCTTGCCAGCAGGCCGGCATAGAACGGCTGGATGCGACGAGCGTCGAGCGCTTCAGACCCGGCTTCGCCCGCGAGCAGCGACGCTACGGCCGGCGGAACCTTGGCATTGGCGCCGGCGGCGCTGACCTTGAAGCCCACGGTCTCGCCTGAACCGATTGGATCGACGGTGATCTGGCCGCCGCGCGGAATGGTCTGCCCCGCGATCAGCAGCATATTGAGCAGCAGCTTGACCCGATTCTTGGCCAGCAGCGCGCGCGGCAGGTTCCAGGCGAGCTTGGTCTTGTCGTCCTCGAAGAAGCCGCGTGCGATCGTCTCGGCGTCGCCGAGATCGAGCTGGGCGCCGGCCGATCCGGCGGCGCCGAAGGCGATTCGACAGAATTGCAGCTTGGCGGAAGCGGTGCCGGCGCTCTTCTTGATCAGATCGAGCGCGAAGGTCTTGTTGGCTTCGTCCTTCGCTTCCTCCAGCACTTCCAGCCCATTGACGATGGCGCCGACCGGACTGATCAAATCATGACAGACGCGCGAGCACAGCAAGGCGGCGAGATCGAGTGCTTCGATGGAAGATCCGGACATGGACTGGTCTCCACTGGGCGTGCAGGGCATAACACCGGCGAATCGCTTGTCGTGCCGGATGCCGGGCGTGATACACCGCATGCGCGCAACCGCCAAGGACGCCAGGCCGAAGACGCAAAGCCAATGGAAGGAACAGTAATTTGGCGCCCGCTTTTGAAATTCTGCCCGATCAGGCCGCCCGGCTGCTCGGCGATCTGACGAGCATCGTCGCGCGTGCGTCCAGCGTGATCCGCGCCATCTCGCCGGCGGCCGCCGAAACGCACCTCAAACCCGACCAGTCTCCCGTCACCGCCGCCGACGTCGCTTCCGAAACGGCGATCCTGGAAGGTCTGGCACGGCTACTGCCCGATGTGCCGGTGTTGTCCGAGGAGATGGCGAGCGCCAAGGCGCCGCCCGCCCTTAACGGCAGTTTCTTCGTGGTGGATCCGCTCGACGGCACCCGCGAATTTATCGCCGGCCGCGACGAGTTCACCGTCAACCTCGCTATCGTCACGCGCGGCACGCCGGTCCTCGGCATCATCGCGGCGCCCAATCGCGGCCAGGTTTGGCGCGGCATCGTCGGCAGGCAAGCCGAGCAGCTGCGCCTTTTGGCGGACGGCGCCGATCAGTCGCGCCCGATCCGCACGCGCCGCTGGCCGGAGCAGAACGGCGTGGCGGTCGTGAGCCGTTCGCATCTTGACCCCGCGACCGAGGCATTCCTTGCACGCCTCGGTCCGGTCACGCGCGCCTCGAGCGGCTCGGCGATCAAGTTCTGCCAGATCGCGGACGGCTCAGCCGACGTTTATCCACGGCTTGCCACTACCTGCGAATGGGATGTCGCCGCTGGCCATGCCTTGGTCGTCGCCGCCGGCGGTATCGTGACGACGCCGGACGGCGGCAGCCTCACCTTCGGACACGCGGACAAAAATTTTCGTGTGCCGGCGTTCATCGCTTGGGGCGATCCGGCCAAAGCGGCAGCGCTTGAGAATTGACAGCCGGCGAGACGCAAAAAATTAGGGCCCGATGGTACGCGCGACCGCCGGCCATTTGCGCGTTGCACGCGCGATAACGCGGCCGGGCTCAGCGAGGAAGGCCGCGCGCGCGTCGGCGCTGTAGAAAAGATACAGCCGCTCGCCAGTCACCGCCCAGAACAGCGGATGGCCCGGCACCGATTGGCCGCGCGCGATTGCCACCGGATCGTAACCGCCGAAGCGCGGCGTATAGACCTCTGGATGATCGGCGAAGGCCGCCCGGTCGCCCTCGTTGCGAAAGCGCCAAACCACGCCTTCGACGCGTAATTCCAGATCGGGCCGGCCGAATGTCGGTTTGCGGTCGGTGAAATAGGCGACCGGGTCGAAGCCGCTGATGGCAAGCCCGGTGTTGGGGTTGACCACAATCGGACCATTGGCCGCCCGCGCGGGGAGTGCGCAGATACCGCCGCCCGCGGCAAGCCCGAGCAATACCGCCAGGGCAAAGCGCGCCTTCCGTTGCTGCCGTCCTGCAGTCATAGTTCTTGGCGACATTTCAGTGATTCGGACCGCTTTCGCCGCCATAATACGGCCTTCGGCGTGAGCAACCCGTTAAACGGGGCTGGGAGCCTCACCATCCATGGAGAGCATCCAATGCGCGCCACCCTGCGCCTTGCGGCCCTGACGCTTTGCCTCGTTGCCTTTGGCGCCGATTTGGCCGCCGCCCAGGGCGGGCCTCCGCCGCCGCCCCCGCCGCAGCGTCACGACACCTTCAAGGCCAACGAAATCATCCGGGCCGGGCACCAGTTCTTCGGCTCGGTGTCGCGCGGGCTGGCGCTGGTGGTGGAAAAGGCATTCAGCCAATGGGGCGAGCCCAATGGCTACGTGCTCGGCCAGGAAGGCAGCGGCGCGTTCGTGGTCGGCCTGCGCTATGGCGACGGCAAGCTGTTCACCCGCAATGCCGGCGACCGGCGCGTGTTCTGGGAAGGCCCTTCGGTGGGGTTTGATACCGGCGGCGAAGGCGCTCGCACCATGATGCTGGTCTACAACTTGCCGGCCACCGACGCGATCTACCAGCGGTTCGCCGGCGTCGACGGGTCGGCCTATTTCATCGGCGGGTTCGGCATGACGGCGCTGACCGCCAACCACATCGTGGTGGTCCCGATCCGCTCCGGCGTGGGATTCCGGCTGGGCGCCAATATCGGCTATCTCAAATTCACGCCGCGGGCGACCTGGAACCCGTTCTAAGGCGCCACTTTTTAATTATAGGCCGCGAAATCCGTTCATTGCCCATAAGTGAACGCTGGCACCCTGTGACGCGGGCACCGGGTTTTTAGGTTAATCTTGGCGTATGCTGGAAGTGCCCGGCCCCTCCGTGTCATGGTTTCCGTGGGGTTTACGCGGGTTTGGGTGAGTTGGAGGCGTGGCACCATGATCGAACCGATCATGTATTTCGGGATCGGGTTTCTCTTCGCAGCACTCATCGGGCTCGTCGTCATCCCCCTCGTCCACGGCCGCGCCGTGCGGCTGACGATGCAGCGGCTGGAAGCCTCAACGCCGTTGTCGATGGCGGAAATCCAGGCCGACAAGGACCAGCTGCGCGCGGAATTCGCGATGTCGACGCGGCGCCTCGAAATGAGCGTCGAGCAGCTCAAGAACAAGACCACCAGCCAGCTTGCCGAAATCGGCAAGAAGGGCGACGCCATCAACCGGCTCAAGATCGAGCTCGGTGAAAAGACTGCCACCATTTTTGCGCTGGAAGCGCGCGACAAGGCGCTGCGCGACCAGTTGCGCGCGACCGAGGATGAGATCTCGGCCAAAACCGGCGCGATGCACGACGCCCAGCGCGCGCTGTCGGATAAAGACGTCGAGTTCGCCAAGGCCATGGGCGAGATCGACGAGCAATCGAGTTTCGCCGACGCGCAGAAAGTCGAGATCGTGTCGCTCAACACCCAGCTCGAGGCGCTCAAGGATCGGCTCACCGCTGCCGGCAATGAGGTGAAGGAAGCGGAAGATCGCTACGAGGCCGAGCGGGTCGAGCTGAAGGCGGCGACGCAGGAATTGGAAGAAGAGCGCGGCAAGGTCGAGAGCCTCGGTCGGCGCGTGGGCGAGCTCGAGCAGCACCTGGCGGCACAGAGCGCCGAAACGGAAATTGTTGGCCGCCGCGCAGGGGAACTGGAAACCCGACTCGGCGAACAGTCGCGGCTGCTGACCGAAACCGAATTCGAACTCAAGCAGCTGCGCGGCCAGATCGAAACTGCGCACCAGACGGAAACCGATCTGCGCGCCGCCATTGTCGAGCTCGACGACCGCGCCAGCTCGGCCAGCGAGCAACTCAGGGCGGAGAAGGCGCAGCTCCAGGCCGAACTCGACCGCACCAAGGACGAGCGCGACCGGCTCGCCCGTGAGCTCGGCACGATTAAGCGCGAAACCGAGGAAAACTGGGCGTCCGAGCGGGTGGAGAACGCGCTCTTGCGCGAGCGTATTAACGACGTGGCCGCCGAAGTGGCGCGGCTCGCCTCGGCACTGGAAGGACCGAATTCGCCGATCGACGCCATCCTCGCCGCCGAAACGGTGCACGGCCGCACCACGGCATCGGAGAGCAGCAATGGCGAGGCCAACATCGGCGAAACGTCCTCGGCCAACGGCAACCTCGCCGACCGCATCCGCGCGCTGCAAACCCATGCTTCGCGGACAACGCAGGATGACAAGCCGAATTAGCATCGTCGTTCTATTTGCGCATGATCTTTTCCGAAAACCGGCACCCATCCCCGATCAAGTCGAGGACAAGCTTTTCGGGATCATGCGCTGCGTCGCTTGACACGCCTTCGACGCGCTCCTTATATCGCCCGGCCGTCGCGGCCGGGCGCTTAGCTCAGCGGGAGAGCGTTCCCTTCACACGGGAGAGGTCGTAGGTTCAATCCCTACAGCGCCCACCATTCCGTCTCGCATCTTTGGCTTGCATCATTTGCGCCGCGGCGGCGGCTCGCGCGAAAGGTTTTTGGCGGCGAGCTCGTCGAGATAAT
>CAYLMY010000111.1:0-10734 GCA_964384635.1 uncultured Undibacter sp. | reverse complement strand
CTGCTGGAGCGCGGCGCGGCCAAGGTCTACGCGATCGATGTCGGGCATAGGCAATTGCACGAAAGCCTGCGGGCACTGCCTGAGGTGGTATCGTTGGAGGAGACCGACATCCGTGCGCTCTCCCCTGCCCGCCTCGCCGAGCAGCCCGATTTCATCACCGTCGATGTCAGCTTTATCTCGCTCAAGCAGGTATTGCCGGCGGCGCTTCGCGTGGCGAAGCGGCCGGCGCAGCTCGTGGCGCTGATCAAGCCGCAATTCGAGGCCGGCCGCGGCGGGGTTAAGAAGGGCATCGTGCGCGATCAGGCCGTGCACGCCGCGGTCTGCGCGGATATTTCGGCATTCGTCGCCGCGCTCGGCTGGCGCGTGCTTGGCGTTATCCCGTCACCGATCGCCGGCGGCGACGGCAATGCCGAATTCCTGCTGGGCGCCGCGCGTGACTGAACAGCTCACGATTGACCGCCTCGGCCATCGCGGCGACGGCATGGCCGATACAGCGTCCGGGTCGGTCTACGTACCCTACACGCTGCCGGGCGAAACGGTGACCGTGGAGCGCGTGCCCGGTCATCCCGACCGCCGCCATCTCGTCCATGTCGACAAGCCGAGCCGCGAGCGCGCTGAGCCGATCTGCAAGCATTTCGGCCAATGCGGCGGCTGCGCTATGCAACATTGGTCGCTCGCCGAATATCATCTATGGAAGCGCGAACTCGTGGTGGAAGCGCTCAGCACAGCCGGGCTGCTGGCACCGGTTGAGCCGCTGATCGACGCCCACGGGCAAGGCCGCCGGCGCGCGGTGCTGCATGCGCGGCGTGGCGAGCACGACGTGCTGGAGGTCGGCTTCACCGCCCCGCGCGCACACCACATCGTTGCCATCGACGCCTGCCCCATTCTGAGCGACGGGCTCGCCGGCGCTATCCCGGCGGCCTGGGCGATTGCCGAGACGCTCAAGCCCATGCAGAAACCGCTCGACATCCAGGCGACCGCCACCGATACCGGCCTCGACGTTGATGTGCGCGGCTCCGGCCCGCTTTCCGCAAGTGATATGGCCGCGCTCGCCCGCAGCGCGCAGGCGCACCAGCTCGCCCGCCTCACCCGCCACGGCGAATTGGTAGCGCAAGCGACCCAACCGCTCTTGAAGGTCGGCCCCGCCCATGTGCCGCTGCCGCCCGGCGCCTTCCTGCAGGCGACGGCCGAAGGCGAGGCGACGCTGGCGCGGCTGGTAATTGGGCACGTGGGCAACGCCAAACGTGTCGCCGACCTGTTCGCCGGCATCGGCCCCTTTGCCTTGAGATTGGCCGAGCGCGCGCGCGTGACGGCCGCCGACAGCGAGGCGAGCGCGATCGAAGCGCTCAAGCGCGCGGCGGCGACCGCGACCGGCTTGAAGCCGGTAGAAGCGTCAGTGCGCGACCTGTTCCGTCGCCCGTTCATGGCCGCGGAGCTGAAGACTTTCGATGCCGTGGTGTTCGACCCGCCACGCCAGGGCGCCGACGCCCAAGCGCGCGAGCTCGCCATCAGTGCGGTGCCGGTCGTGGTGGCGGTGTCGTGCGACGCCCTGACCTTCGCGCGCGATGCCCGCATCCTGGTGGACGGCGGCTACAAGCTCGTGACGGTGACGCCCGTCGACCAGTTCCGCTATTCGCATCACGTGGAGATCGTGGCGAAGTTCGCGCGCTAGCTCGCGTTTAATGGAACTCAAAGCCGCCCCAGCGCTCCTTCCACATGGTCTCGCCGATGGTGCAGGAAATGCGCGGCGCCAGCGCCGAGGCCGGCATGACCCGCGGCTTGGGCTCGCGGCCGGCGACTTCCAGCACCAACTTCTCACGCGTCGCTTCGACGAATTTCGCGCGCTCGCGGATCGGCACCACGAAGGCGCCCGGACCGCCGATCACGCAGTCCTCGTAGTAAATGTCGAGATTTTTGATATCCATGGTGCCGGCGGTTGTGCGCTTGAGCATGATCGGCAAGCCGTTGATGGTGATGCCGGCGGCGATCACCTCGTCGCGCACCGGCGTGACCAAAGATCCGGAATTGTTGGCGCCGTCACCGGACACGTCGATGACGCGGCGCAGGCCGTGATAGCCGCTGGTGTCGAACAACGGCTTGGCAAAACGCAACGCGCCGGAAATCGAGGTGCGCGAGGCACGGCGATAGGGCGCGGCCGCGATCTCGGCGGCCACGCTGTCTGCCGATTCCGGCCCTTCAATGAGCCGCCACGGCACCACAACGCGCTGATCGAACTGTCCGGCCCATTCGATATAGGTGATGGCGATCTTGCCGTTGGCGCCTTCGCGCAGCGCGCCCATGAATTCTTTCGAGGTGAGCGCCATGGCGTAGCCTTCGCGCTGCAGCGCCTGCTCGTCCGGATCCATCGAGTAAGAGACATCGACCGCGAGCACGATCTCGACGTCGACCGGGATGGCGCCCGGGCTCCTGTCGGCAAGGCGCGGGCGGCCCGGTGCCGCCCAAACCGCGACGGAAAAAGCCGCAATCGCAAGCGCCGCCGCCGCGCCGGCAGCGGCCCAGACCAGACGATGTCGCCCCATGTGGCACTCCCCGCAAGGACGGAAGAATGCTGGCACGCGGCCGGGGCGAAAAAAAGGCTGCTTACCCCTCCAGGGCTTCGGTGTCGACGATCTCGATGCCGAAGCCGCTTAAGCCCACATAGGTGCGCTTGCTGGAGGAAAGCAGCCGGATGGAGGAAATGCCGAGATCTTTCAGGATCTGCGCGCCGAGGCCGATCTCGCGCCATTGCCGCGAGCGCGCGGCGTCGGTGCCGGTATCACCCTCGTGCGGGATTTCCGCCACCGGCACGCCGGCGGTGCCGTCGCGCAAATAGACGATGACGCCGCAGCCAGCCGCCTTGAAGCGCGTCAGCGCCGCATGGATCGGCTTGGCGCCGCCGAACACGTCGCCAATCACATCGGCGCGGTGCAGCCGCGCCGGCACGCCCGTGCCGTCGCCGATGTCGCCGTAAACGAACGCCATGTGATGCACGCGGTCGAACGGCGTCACATAGGCATAGCCGCTGAGCGGACCGATCTCGGAGCCGACGTGGAATTCGCCCACCCGTTCGACCAGCTTGTCGCGGTTTTGCCGGTGGGCGATCAGCTCGGCGATCGAAACCTGAACGAATTTATGTTTCGCGGCGAAGGCCGCAACTTGCGGTCCCCGCATCACCGTGCCGTCGTCGTTGGTCAGTTCCGACAGCACGCCGACCGGCGGTAGCTTTGCCAGACGGCAAAGATCGATACAGGCTTCGGTATGGCCAGAGCGCATCAGCACGCCGCCTTGGCGCGCAACCAGTGGAAACACGTGGCCGGGGCGCACGAAATCGGCGGCGCCGCTGTTGTCATTGGCGAGCGCGCGCACGGTGTTGCAGCGCTCCTCGGCCGAGATGCCGGTGGTGAGCCCGTGCCGCACGTCGACCGAAACGGTAAAGGCGGTGCCGAGCGGCGCGTCATTCTTGGCCACCATGGGATCGAGATGCAGCTTGCGCGCCTGCTCGGCACCGAGCGGCGCGCAGACGATGCCGGAGGTGTTGCGGATGATGAAGGCCATCTTTTCCGGCGTGCAGAGCGAGGCGGCCACGAACAGGTCGCCCTCGTTCTCGCGGTCGTCGTCGTCGGTGACCACGACGATCTCGCCCTTGGCGAAAGCCTTGATCGCGGCATCGACGCGCTGGTGACTGTCGGACACTCGGGCTACCTCGCTGGCGTCAGGGCGTGAACGGCCATGCCGTCCCCTCACCCACCTGACCACGATGCATGAGATAGTGATCGGCCAGCACGCACGCCACCATGGCCTCGCCGATCGGCACCGCGCGGATGCCGACGCATGGATCGTGGCGGCCTTTGGTCACCACTTCGGTGTCGCGACCGTAGCGGTCGACGGTCTTGCGCGGGGTGAGGATCGACGAGGTCGGCTTGGCCGCGAAACGGGCGACGATCTGCTGGCCGGTCGAGATGCCGCCGAGAATACCGCCGGCATGGTTGGACAGGAACACCGGCTTGCCGTCGTTTCCCATGCGCATCTCGTCGGTATTATCCTCGCCGCTCATCGCGGCGGTGGCAAAACCGTCGCCGATCTCCACGCCCTTGACGGCGTTGATACCCATCAGCGCGGTGGCCAGATCGCCGTCGAGCTTGGCATAGACCGGCGCGCCCAGGCCCGGCGGCACGCCGTCCGCCACCACCTCGATCACCGCGCCGCAGGAGGAGCCGGCCTTGCGCACGCCGTCGAGGTATTCCTCGAAGAACTTTGCTTGTTTGGCGTCCGGGCAGAAAAACGGGTTGTTGCCGATCTCGTTCCAGTCCCAGCGCGCGCGATCGATCTTGTGCGGACCCATCTGGATGAGCGCGGCGCGCACGTTCAAGCCGGGCACGATCTTACGGGCGATGGCGCCGGCGGCGACGCGCGCCGCGGTCTCGCGCGCCGAGGCGCGCCCGCCGCCGCGATAATCGGTGATGCCGTATTTGACGTCGTAGGTGTAGCCGGCATGGCCCGGCCGGTATTTATCCTTGATCTCGGAATAATCGCGCGAGCGCTGATCGACGTTCTCGATCATGAGCATGATCGGCGTGCCGGTGGTGACCTGCTCACCCGTTTTCTCGTCGGTGAACACGCCGGACATGATCTTTACGGCGTCCGGTTCCCGGCGCTGGGTGGTGAAGCGCGACTGGCCCGGCCGGCGCTTGTCGAGATACTGCTGGATGTTGGCGACGGTGAGCGGAATGCGCGGCGGGCAGCCGTCGACCACGCAGCCGATCGCCACCCCATGGCTTTCGCCGAAGCTGGTGAAGCGGAAAATATGGCCGAAGGTGTTGAACGACATGGCTATTTATCACTGTGCGCAAAGGTTGGTACCGCGCGGCTCCGCGGGGGTCAAATAAGCAGCGCGAAAGTGCCTAACGCGGCGGAAATGCCGGGCTTTGCCCCGCGCCGGCTCAGGCGTAGCGCGTCAGCTGCCCGCCCTCGAACACATAGACCTCGCCTTGCGCGATATCGACGAGCGGGGCGGCGGCCGGCCTGGCGATGCCGAGCACCGCCATCAACCCGCGCGCGGTGCCGCCATGGGCGGTGACGACCGTGTCCTGGCTCAAAGCCTCGTACCAGGCACGCATGCGCGCGGCGACCGTCTCGTAGCTTTCGCCACCCGGCGGCTGGAAATGCCATTTGTCGTGCTCGCGTGCGGCGAGCAGTTCCGAATCGCGCCCCCGCAATTGGGCAAGCGTAAAGCCCTCCCATCGCCCGAAGCATATCTCTATCAGCCGTGACTCGATGCGGTAGCCTTGCGCGCCCAGGCCAAGCGCCGGGCGCGCCAATTCCATGGTCTCGCGCGCGCGGCCCAGCGGGCTCGATGCGTAGTCGAGCGCGGCGGCATCGACACCCTGCTTGTCGAACAGGTTGCGCAGGATCTCGCCGCAATGGGCGGCTTGCGCGCGCCCGCGCGCGTTGAGCGGAATGTCCTGATGGCCCTGCAGGCGGCGTTCGACGTTCCAGTCGGTCTCGCCGTGGCGGATGTAATAGATGGTGGGCGGCGGCATAGCGCGCCCGCTAGTCATCCTTGCCGACCGTGATGTCCGGTGCGTCGGGATTCTTGATACCGACGATGTGATAGCCGGCGTCGACGTGGTGGATTTCCCCGGTCACACCACTCGACATGTCGGAGAGGAAATAGACCCCGGTTTTGCCGATGTCCTCCAGCGTCACGTTACGCCGCAGTGGCGTGTTGTATTCGTTCCACTTCAAGATGTAGCGGAAATCGCCGATGCCGGAGGCGGCCAGCGTCCTAATCGGACCGGAAGAGATGGCGTTGACGCGAATGTTTTTGATGCCGAGATCGGCGGCGAGATAGCGTACAGAAGATTCCAACGCCGCCTTGGCCAGCCCCATGACGTTATAGTGCGGCATCCATTTCTCAGCGCCGTAATAAGTGAGTGTGAGCATCGAGCCGCCATTGGTCATCAGTTTTTCGGCGCGCTGGGCGACGGCCGTGAACGAGTAGCAGCTCACCTGCATGGTCTTGGTGAAATTATCCAGCGTGGTATCGACGTAGCGGCCGTCGAGTTGGTCCCTGTCCGAATAGGCAATGGCGTGCACCAGAAAATCGAGCGAGCCCCAGGCCGACTGCACCGCGGCGAACACCGCGTCCATGGAGGCCGGATCGGTAACGTCACAATGACCGGCCACCAGGCCGCCCACTTCCTCGGCCAGCGGCTCGACGCGCTTCTTGATTGCATCGCCTTGGTAGGTGAAGGCGATCTCGGCGCCCTGGTCGCGGCAGGCGCGCGCGATGCCCCAGGCGATCGAGCGGTTATTGGCCACGCCCATGATCAGGCCGCGTTTGCCGCGCATCAGACCTGAGATTTCCGGCATAAGCTTTCCTGGCTTGGCCGGGTGAGCGCCGGCTGCTCCCCTATGGCATAGGGTCTTTAGGCCATCAAGCAAACGGATCAGGCGGAGAGTTTCGTCTGTTAATTCCAATCGTTTCAGGGAATACGATTGGTTTCGAGGGGTTATTTCAATCGGTTGAACGAGGAGGGCCGGCTTGGCCACGTTCCAGCAGAAGGTTGAGGCGGCGATCCCGGCGCTGCGCCGCTATGCCCGGGCGCTGACGCGCGATGCCGACATCGCCGACGATCTGGTCCAGGACACGCTGGTGCGGGCGCTGCGCTCGGAACACCTGTTCCAGGGCGAGGAGATCCGCAGTTGGCTGTACACGATCCTGACCAACCTCAACCGCAACCGGCTGCGCTCGCTGGCGCGCCGGCCGATGCTGACATCGCTTGAGGACAACGACGCGCCCGATCTCGCGGGGCCGGAAGCCGGCGGCCGCGACATCGAGCGCGCGCTCGCGCTGCTGGTGGAGGAGCAGCGCGCGGCGCTGCTGCTGGTGGTGCTGGAGGGCCTCAGCTATCGCGAGGTCGCCGAGGTGCAAGGCGTGCCGATCGGCACCGTGATGTCGCGTCTGGCGCGCGCGCGCGTCCAGATCAAAACCTATCTCGAAGGCGGGCGCCCGGCGCTGCGCCGCGTGAAATGAAAGACAAGGTGAAGCCATGACGACGCAAGATTCACCCGTGACCGAGGACGAGCTGCACGCCTATGTCGACGGCGAATTGCCGGTTGACCGCAAGGAAGCCGTCGCCGCCTGGCTGACCGCCCATCCCGCTGAAGCCGCGACGGTCGCCGCGTGGCGGGCGCAGGCCGAGGCTATCGCTGCGCGCTACGGCGCGGTCGCTGGCGAGCCGGTGCCGGAGCGGCTCAAGCTCGACCAGATCATGCGGCAGGGCCGCCCGCGCCGTTCGCTGGCCGCGCTCGCCGCCGTCGCCGCCATCGTCGCCTTCGTCGTCGGCGGCGCCGCCGGCTGGATGGCGCGCGGCGCATCCGCGGCCGCACCCAGCAGTTCCGGCTCGATCACCGCAGACGCGCTGGAGGCGCACAAGCTCTATGTGGTCGAAGTCCGTCACCCGGTGGAAGTCCCGGGCAGCGAGCGCGCGCACATGACGGCATGGCTGTCGAAGCGGCTCGGCTATGCGCAGCGCATTCCCGACCTGCAATCGATCGGCCTCAAACTGGTCGGCGGAAGGCTGCTGCCGGGCCCGACCGGCGCCGCCGCGCTTTACATGTACGAGGGGCCGTCGGGCGAGCGCTTCACACTCTATTGCGCCAAGGCGGCGGAACCGGAAAGCGCGCTGCGCTTCAAGGCCGGTCGGCAATTCGCCGCCTTCACCTGGATCGACGACAAGGCCGGCTATGTGGTGAGCGGGCCGGACAACCGCGACCGGCTCGAGAAGGTCACCAAGAAGATCTACGAGCAGGTGGACAAAAGCGGCGCGCGCAAGTCCTGATCACTCCATGTCCGCGCGCGGGTCGTAGGGCTTATTGTCGCGCCATTTCTTCATCAGCTCATTGAAGGCTTCGTCGGAGCCTTCTGGCAACACGATGCGCACGGTGGCGAGCAGGTCGCCGGTGCCGCTCTTGGCTTTCAGCCCCTTACCCTTGAGGCGGAAAGTGCGGCCCGAATTGGTGCCGGCCGGGATTGCCAGCTCCACCGCGCCGTCGAGCGTCGGCACCCGCACCTTAGCCCCGAGCGCCGCTTCATAAAGCGTGATCGGCAGGTCGAGCCGCAGATCTGAACCGTCCGGCTTGAACAGCGGATGCGGTGCGACATTGACCGTGATCAGCGCGTCGCCGGCCTTGCCGGTGGCGCTCGGCCAGCCCTGGCCTTTGAGCCTGATCTGCTGGCCGCTCAACATGCCGGCGGGAATCTTGACCTCGACGTCTTTTCCCGTGGGCAGATGCACGCGCGCCTTGGTGCCCTTGGCCGCGTCCGGCAGGCCGATGGTGAGCGAGGCGTGCAGGTCCTGGCCGGTCGCGGGCGCGCCGAAATCCTCCTGCGCGAACTGCGGGCCGCGGCCGCCGCGCGCTGCGCCGCCGAACATGTCGCGCAAGATGTCCTCGAAGCCGCCGCCGCGGGATCCGCCGGCGCCGCCCGCGCGCTGAAAACCGTCGGGTCCAAAGCTGAAGCTCTCGAAATGCGCGCCGCCCGGCCCGCTGCGGAAGCCGCCGCCGGGCTGCGCGCCGAAGCCCTCGTAGCCCTGGAAACGCGGCTTGCCCTCGGCGTCGATCTCGCCGCGGTCGAAGGCCTTGCGCTTCTCATCGTCGCCGACGATCTCGTAGGCGGCGTTGAGCTCGGCGAAGCGCGAGGCGGCCTTGGGATCGTGCTTGTTGGCGTCGGGATGCAGCTTCTTGGCTTGCCGCCGGAAGGCGCTCTTGATCTCGGCCTCGCTCGCACCCTTCGATACCCCCAGAACCTGGTAGGGGTCGCGCATCCTTTAGGTCTCCGTGAAAATCCCCTGCCCGCCAGCCGAACGCCGGCGACTCAAGCCTTAAATGTGGGGTCCAAACCGCCCGGATGCAACGCGCGACCGGCTAGAGGCGGAAGTTCAGGAGCGTTTCCAGGGCTTGAGGCTGCGCACTTCCCAAGAGCCCTTGCCCTGCTTGCAGGCTTCGCCCTGCATCCAGGCCTCGGCGTCGCCGTTGACATAGCTCGCCAGGAAATCCCGGCAGGTGCGGCCGTCCTGGGTGTAGCCCGAGGCGATCGGCGTGACGGTGCCGCGCGCGCCGCTGCGCGGATTTTCCCACGGCAGACTGGCGTCCTTCCTGCCGCGCCGGAGCACCTCGCTGACGGCGGCGCGGGCGTAAACCAAATCGTCGTCGGGCGGCAGTTTGCTCGCTTCCTTGGTTCCGGGCGGCGGCGTGATTGAGGCGGTGGTGTCGGTCTTGTTGCCGCCAAAGAAGGAATCGAGCTGGTAGGAAAGGCTGCAGCCGCCGCCGGCCAGCGCCAAAATCAGTACCGCTGCTGCCGCCGGGCCGCGCCATAGGCGAGCGGGCGCACATCCTCTATATAGGCGGCAACGACGACCAACTACACCGGCCACGCGAGCGCTCCGAGAAATGTCCGATACGGTGCCGATTGAACACCCAACCTGGTTAACGAGTGGTGATTTCACCGCCGCGGACGACCCATTGCGGCTGTTTGCCGCCTGGCTGGAGAATGCCACCACCTCGGAACCGCGCGATCCGACCGCCATGACGCTGGCGACGGTCGACGCCGACGGGCTACCGAATGCCCGGATGGTGCTGCTGAAGGGCGCCGATGAGCGGGGTTTCGTCTTCTACACCAACATGGACAGCCCAAAGGGCCGTGAGCTCACCGTCCAACCCGCCGCGGCGCTGGTATTTCATTGGAAATCGACCAACCGGCAGGTGCGCGTGCGCGGACCGGTGGAGCGCGTCAGCGACGCGGAAGCCGATGCCTATTTCGCCAGCCGGCCCAAGCAGGCGCAGATCGGCGCCTGGGCGAGCAAGCAGTCATCGCCGCTGGAAAGCCGGCCCGTCTTCGAGCAGGCGGTCGCGCGCTACGCCGCAAAATACGCCGTCGGTGAGGTGCCGCGGCCGCCTTATTGGTCCGGCTACCGGATCATACCGCGCTCAATCGAATTCTGGCAGGAGCGGCCGTTCCGCCTGCATGATCGCATCGAATTCAAGCGGCCGCAGCCGGGCGCGCCCTGGAGCAAGACGCGGCTGTTTCCGTGAGCTAGCATCAGCCTATGCCCAATTCACAAAGCAATCAGCCGCGCCGCACGCTGCTCCTCACCGGAGCGAGCCGCGGCATCGGACATGCGACCGTCAAGCGCTTCTCGGCCGCCGGCTGGCGGGTAATCACCTGCTCGCGCCACCCGTTCCCGGAGAATTGCCCGTGGGACGCAGGACCCGAGGACCACATCCAGGTCGATCTCGCCGACGAGGCCAAGACCCTGGAGGCGGTCGAGGAAATCAAGAGCCGTCTGGACAGCAACGAGCTGCACGCGCTGGTCAACAACGCCGCCATCTCGCCCAAGGCCGAGGGCGGCAAGCGCATGGGCACGCTCGATACCGCCATCGAGGTCTGGCACCAAGTGTTCCAGGTCAACTTCTTCGGGCCGATCATGCTGGCGCGCGGGCTGTTGGAGCAACTCAAAGCCGCCAAGGGCTCGGTGGTGAACGTGACGTCCATTGCCGGTTCGCACGTGCACCCGTTCGCGGGCTCGGCCTACGCCACCTCGAAGGCGGCGCTCGCCTCGCTGACGCGCGAGATGGCCTTCGACTTCGGCCGCCTCGGCATAAGGGTCAATGCGATCGCGCCGGGCGAAATCGACACGCCGATCCTGTCGCCCGGCACCGACAAGATCGTCG
>CAYLMY010000110.1:1915-10780 GCA_964384635.1 uncultured Undibacter sp. | reverse complement strand
CGTGGTGGCGGTGATCGCCCGCACCGCGCCTTCCAACGTCTTGGCCAAGGCCTTGCGGTCGGCCGCGCCGTCGGCAGCCACCGGCTCGGCGTAGCTGACCACGGCGTCGACCGCCCCGCGTTCGATGAATTCCTTGATGTGCGGCATGAAATCGAGGTCGCCGTACCAGGCGACCAGCGGGCGGTGCTGGCGGCCCATCGCAATGCCGTGCAGGCCCGTGTAGCAGATCGACATCGGCTGGATCAGGATTTCGGCCGCTGCGTGTTCCGCCGCATGCTTGATGGCGCCAACCAGCGCCGAGCGGAACGGCAGCACGCGGTTGCCGTCGCTCGACGTGCCTTCCGCGAACAGCACCACCGAGGTGCCGCCCTTGAGCCGCTCGACGATCTCGTCGACCGCGTCGGCGGCCTGGTGGCGGCGCGCGCGGTCGACGAACACCGTGCGCTGTATCTTGGCGGTGATGCCGACCAACGGCCATTTCCGCACTTCACTCTTGGCGACGAAGGCGACCGGCTGAATGGAGCCGATTACTACGATATCCACCCAGGAGACGTGATTGGAGATGAACAACACGGCGCGATCGCGCACCGGCTCGCCGTCGACGCGCACATGGATGCGCAGCAGCGCGCGCAGCGCGCGGTAATAGTTGCAGGCGATGAAGCCCCAGCCGGGCAGGCCGAGTTTGCCGAGCAGCCATTGAATCGAGATCAACAGCGGCGTCATGGTGAAGAAGAACACTCCGATCAGGAGCGCGCGCAACATTGGAGCTAACCCGACCGTTCGTCCCCGCGAAAGCGGGGACCCAGGGCTGTTATCGATGACGTTGCGATCATAAAACTGGATTCCCGCTTACGCGGGAATGAACGGAGTATCGTGCGGGGCCGGGATCATTAGTGTCCGCTCTTGTCGTCCTTGAGCGGCACCGCGTAGAGCTCGAGCCGGTGATCGACCAGCCGGTAGCCGAGCTTGCGCGCGATTTCCGCCTGCAGACGTTCGATCTCCTCCGACCGGAATTCGATCACCTCGCCGCTGCGCAGGTTGATAAGGTGGTCGTGGTGGGACTCGGTGCTGGTCTCGTAGCGCGCGCGGCCCTCGCGGAAATCGTGGCGCTCGATGATGCCGGCGTCCTCGAACAAGCGCACCGTGCGGTAGACCGTCGAGATCGAAATGTGCTCGTCCACTTTGACGCAGCGGCGATAGAGTTCCTCGACGTCGGGGTGATCGTCGGAGCCCGCCAGCACGCGCGCGATCGTGCGGCGTTGCTCGGTCATGCGCATGCCCTTGGCGGCGCAGAGGGCTTCGATATTGCGCCTGTCAGCTATATGTTTGTCCGGCGTGGCCACGTCGTCTCTCCCCTCGTGCCTCGTATCATATTGAGTTGGCGCCGCATGTGTCCATCCGACGATTAGGCCAGATCCCGGCGCAGCACCAGTGCGGCCGCCGCTTCGCCGCCGGCGCCCGGATAATAATTGGGTCGGCGCGATACCTCGCGAAAGCCGGCGCGGTCGTAGAGCCGGATCGCCGCCTTGTTGTGCTCGCCGACTTCCAGAAACACCGCGCGCGCGCCAATCCCAGCAAGCCGCCGCAGATGCAGGGTCAGCAACTTGCGCGCCAGTCCGCGCCCGCGCCAGCGGGCGGCCACCGCGACCGAGAGAATTTCCGCCTCGTCCTCCACCAGCCGCGACATGATGAAGCCGGCAAGCTTGCCGCCGGCGGTGGCGCGGTGCGCGACAACGTGGCGGTCGAGCAGAAGGGCCTCCACCTCCGGCTCGCTCCAGCCGCGCCGGAACGACGCCGCATGAAGCGTGGCGATCGCTCCAGCGTCGCGGCTCGCCGCTTCCGAGAGTACCGGCTCGCCGCGCGCGAACAGCCGGCTGATGAAGCCCATCATCGCCGCGCCAACTGGCTGGCATCCTGCGGCTGCGCGTCGGGCGCGCGCAGGTAAAGCGGTTTAGGCGGCGCGGCCGTTTCGTTTGCCGCGGCGCCGAGCCGCGCCACCCAATCGATGTCGGGGGCGCTGCGCTGCTCGACCGCGGTGGGTGGGCGTTCAGCCGAGGGCCAGGCCGCCGCCAGCAATTCCGCCGCGGTACCGACGAGGCGCGGCGTGCCGGTCGCGGCCGCGCGCAGCGCTTCGCGTAGTGGTGCCAAGCGCGGCGCCACGATCGTGCGCCCGCGGGGGCCGAACACCTGCAAATAGACCTGGTCGTGGCGCGCATCGATTGCCGCCACCACCGGCAGCGTGTCATCGGCGGCAATGAACGGTGCGGCAAAGGCGGCGAGCGTGGTAAGGCCGACCACCGGCTTGCCGGCGGCGAGGCCTAAGCCACGCGCCGCTGCGATGCCGACGCGCAGGCCGGTGAAGCTGCCCGGTCCGGTGGTGACCGCGATGCGGTCAAGATCGGCGAAGGCGAGGCCTGAACGCTCCATCACGCGCTTGATCATCGGCATCAGCGCCTCGGCATGCCCGCGCTGCATTGGCAGCGATTCATGCTTAGCGACGTCGGCGTGCTCGGTATCGAGCATGACGGCCGAACAGGCCGCGAGCGCGGTATCAATGGCAAGGACGCGCATGGACGTATTTAAACCGTCATGGCCGGGCTTGTCACCGCAAGTCGGGTTCACCCGACTTGCGGCGCAAAAAGATATTACGGAAGTCGGGCAAGCCCGACTTCCGATGCCATCCACGCCCTTTGTTGCAATGGCCCTAAGACGTGGATGCCCGGCACGAGGCCGGGCATGACACCGTATTTGCCGATGGTTCGCGGGCTTAGACTGGCCGCACTTCCACCACGTCGGGCACGAAATGCTGCAGCAAGTTCTGGATGCCATGCTGGAGGGTGGCGGTGGAGGACGGGCATCCCGAGCAGGCGCCCTTCATGTGCAGATAGACCACGCCTTCCTTGTAGCCCTTGAAGGTGATGTCGCCGCCGTCGCCGGCCACAGCCGGGCGCACCCGGGTCTCGATCAAATCCTTGATGGTGGCGACCGTGTCGGCATCGTCGGCATCGAAGAACTCGTCGTCGACCGCGGTCGGCTCGGCGCCGCTCGCCAGCAGGGCCGCGCCCGACATGTAGTGCTCCATGATGGCGCCGAGGATCGCCGGCTTGATTTGCTGCCATTCACCGTCGGCCTTGGTGACCGAGATGAAATCGGAGCCGAAGAACACGCCCGCAACATTGGGAATGTCGAACAGCCGTTCGGCCAGCGGCGATTGCGCGGCGGCATCTTTGCTCGGTATGTCGACGGTGCCGGATTCGAGCACGGCCCGTCCGGGCAGGAATTTCATGGTCGCCGGATTGGGCGTGGCTTCGGTCTGAATGAACATTTCGCTCTCCTTGCGGGTTCAAGGCCCGTGGATGGCATGGACTATAGCGAATAAATGGCCCCTGCGCAGGCCAGCGTCAACCGGCGGAAAACCGCGTGGATTCTACGCCATGGCGTCGAGCTCGGCATCGCTGAGATGGCCCGGCACGATGGCCACGGGAATCGGGAAAGTGCTGGCGCTCTTGCAGAGGCTGCTTACCAGCGGCCCGGGGCCTTCCTTGCCGGTGCCGGCGGCCAGCACCAGGATGCCGATGTCGGCATCTTCGTCGATCAGTTTGACGAGTTCCTCGGCTGCGTCGCCCTCGCGGACCACCCGATCAGGCGTGAGGCGGGCGATCTTCTTGGCCTGCGCGGCGTATTTGTCGAGCGCCTTGTTGGCGGCCTCCATCTCCTCGGCCTTCATGATGTCGGCGACGCCCAGCCATTGCTGATTGCGTTCGCTGGTTTCGATCACTCGCAGCATGATGAGCTGCGACTTGGTGCGGCCGGCGCGCTTGGCGGCCCAGTGCACCGCGCGCTCGCACTCCTCGGTGTCGTCGATGACCACCATATATTTGCGCTTGTGGCCTTTTTCATAGCTGCGGCGCTTGGTGCTCATGGGGGCTCCAGCCTCGTTGGAACATTTGCGTGGCAACGGACGCACAAGCGGCGGATGGTTGCATGGCCGCGCCTGCGCCGACAAGCGGAACCTTGCCCGAAAATTGCGCAGTGCAAACAAATCCGGAGCGGCGAATATGTTCTAGCGGCGCACAAAGCCGACGATGTCCTTGACCGCCTTCATGGTGTCGGCGGCCAGGACTTGCGCGCGCTGCGAGCCGTCGGCCAGGACCTCGTCGATATAGACCGGGTCCTGCGTCAGCTTCTTCATTTCCGAACCAATGGGCCCGAGCTTGGCGACCGCGAGATCGGCCAACGCGGTCTTGAAAGTGGAGAACTGGCCGCCGCCGAATTCGTTGAGCACCAGGGCCTTGCTCACGCCCTGCAGCGCGGCGTAGAGGCCGACCAAATTGTCGGCCTCCGGGCGCGAGCTCAATGCCTTCTCGTCGTCCGGCAGCGGTTGTGGGTCGGTCTTGGCCTTGCGGATTTTCTGCGCGATGGCGTCGGCGTCGTCAGTGAGATTGATGCGCGAGTAATCCGACGGCTCCGACTTCGACATCTTCTTGGAGCCGTCGCGTAGGCTCATCACCCGCGTCGCCGGTCCCTGGATGATCGGCTCCGGCAGCGGGAAAAACGAGTCGCCGAAACCGTGAGCGTGAATCGATTGCGCGAAGTCGTTGTTGAATTTCTGCGCAATGTCGCGCGACAGCTCGAGATGCTGCTTCTGATCCTCACCGACCGGCACATGGGTGGCGCGGTAAACCAGAATGTCGGCCGCCATCAGGTTGGGATAGACGTAGAGGCCGACCGAGGCGTTCTCGCGGTCTTTGCCGGCCTTCTCTTTGAACTGGGTCATGCGGTTGAGCCAGCCTAAGCGCGCCACGCAATTGAACACCCAGGCGAGCTCGGCGTGCTCGGCGACCTGGCTCTGGTTGAAGATGATGTGTTTTTTGGGATCGATGCCGCAGGCGAGGAACGCCGCCGTCACCTCGCGGGTGGCGCGCGGCAATTCCGTCGGGTCCTGCCACACCGTGATGGCGTGCATGTCGACCACACAATAGATGCAGTCATAGCGCTCCTGCAGCGCCACGAATTTGACGATGGCACCAAGATAATTGCCGAGGTGCAGGTTGCCGGTCGGCTGCACGCCGGAAAACACGCGTTCCTTGAACGCCATAGCCTCACTCTCCACGATTATGGCGGGCGACATTGCATGATGACGGTTGCCGCGCAACCCCTGCCGCGCGCCCGAACCGAGGTCTCGCGCCGGCACGGGATAAGGATATCAAAGGTGGTGCCATTCCGTTATAGCTGAGGCAGAACAGTCGGGGCGACCGCGGGTGGGATTTCGATGAGCAAAGACGAGTTGGTCATCCAATTGTTAAAAGTGGCGCTCGGTATTCTGATCGGCGGATACTTTGTCTGGTGGAGTCTGGAGGTGCTGAACAGGCTTCCGCCCCCGCACTAGCGAGCGACTCTTACGCGGCGCGCATTGCCTGGCTTGGCTCCGCCGCTAAAGTGCGCCGCACTCAACCATGAGGTCCTTAATGCCCGCTCCCCGCTACGACGTGCTCGGCATCGGCAACGCCATTGTCGACGTCATCGCCCGCGCCGAAGACGATTTCCTGGTGGCGCAGGGCATGCACAAGGGCGCCATGGCGCTGATCGACGAGGCGCGCGCCGCCGCAATCTACGAGGCGATGGGGCCGGCGGTGGAAAGCTCCGGCGGCTCGGCGGCCAACACCATCGTCGGTGTCGCCTCTTTCGGCGCGCGTGCTGCCTTCGTCGGCAAGGTCAAGGACGACGAGCTCGGCCGCACCTTCGCCCACGACATCCGCGCCGCCAATGTCGCCTTCGACGTCAAGCCCGCGCCGGACGGTCCTTCGACCGCGCGCTGCTACATCATGGTGACGCCCGATGGCGAGCGCACCATGAACACTTATCTCGGCGCCGCGCAGGACTTGACGCCCGAAGACATCGACGAGAAGGCGGTGGCGGATGCGGCCGTCATTTATCTCGAAGGCTATCTGTGGGATCCGCCGCAGGCGAAGGAAGCTTTCGTCAAGGCGGCCGATGTCGCGCACAAGGCCGGTCGGCAGGTCGCGCTCACACTGTCGGATTCGTTCTGCGTCGATCGTTACCGCGCGGAATTCCTCACGCTCATCAAGTCCGGTACGGTCGACATCGTGTTTGCCAACGAGCACGAATTACATAGTCTCTATGAAACCGCCGACTTCGACACCGGCGTGAAGGCTTTGCAGCAGGACGCTCGGCTGGCGGTGGTCACGCGCAGCGCCAAAGGCTGCATGGTGGTGAGCGCCGAGGGCCTGGAAGCAGTCAATGCCGTGCCGGTTGAGCAAGTGGCCGACGTTACCGGCGCCGGCGATTTGTTCGCCGCCGGCTTCCTGGTCGGCTTGGCGCGCGGGCAGGACCGCCGCACCGCCGCCCGCCTCGGCGCGCTGGCGGCGGCCGAAGTCATCCAGCATATCGGTGCGCGGCCTGCCGTGTCCCTGAAAGCGCTGGCGGCGGAGAGCGGCCTGACCGTGTAAATGACGGCCCGCCGGCGTTGGTAACCGATTGGTAACCGAACGTAGTTACCGCTTCGTGAACATTAAATTCGCGGAGCGGGCCGATGGCCGAGGACAGCGAAGAGAACGGCGGCGCGCCGCCGTCCAAAGGCGCGGCTGACGAGCCGCCGGCTAAAGCCGACTCCAGCAGCGACTTGCCGAATATTGAATCGCCGCCGCTTTCGCCGGCCGGCGAGGTGACGGCTCACCCAGAGCCTGCGCGCGCACCGACCGACCTTGTTATATTCAGGCCGGATGCAGCCTCGCGGCGCGCAAACCTTCGTTTCAAACCGAGCCACAGACGCAACGCGCTCATGGCGGCATCGGTTCTGGTCGCAACCGCGCTGGGGACTTTCGTCGGTCTCGTGACCGGCCTCGGTCTTGCCGACCAGAAAAAGCCCGCCATCGATCTCGTCGCGCAGCAGGCAGAACGTGCAGGCGTGCAGCGCACGATCGCGACGCTCGGCAAAGACATCGCGGCGCTCAAGATGAGCCTCGCCGTCAACAAGACATCGCTGCACGGCGAAGTGGCCAAGTTGAGCGAACGGCTGGAGAAGGCGCCCGAAATCACCGGCTCGGTTCCGACGTTACTTGCCGCAGTTCCAACGCCGCCGCCGCGGCCAGCCGCGGCCGAAATCCGTCCGCCGGTGGTACGCGATTGGTCGATCCGTTACGTGCGCGGCGGCTTCGTCTATGTGCGGGGCCACGGCGACACCTATCAGGTGCAGCTCGGCGCACCCTTGCCCGGCCTCGGCCCGGTGCAGCAGGTCAAGCGCCAGGACGGCCGCTGGCTGGTGGTGACGCCCAAGGGCCTGATCGTCTCCATGCGCGACCGCCGCTATTTCGAGCAGTTCTGACCGTCATTTTTTGACCTGAAAATGCGGCGCCGGTTGTGGACGCCGCATGTTTATGCGCCGAGCCATGCGCGCAAACCCAGTAGCGGGCCGGCCACAACCGTGCCAGATTCCGGGCGTGCTTTAAGGCGCAGTGGTGATGGCATGGGCACGCATTTGAAACTCGTGCTGGCGGCGGCAGCTGTGCTTGCGGCCGGTCTGGCTTCGGCGCAAGGCGCTGGGCCCGCGGCGCCCGCGGCCAAGCCGGAAATGGTGCAAAGCTGCCCGGGCCTGGTCGCCGCGCGGCCGCCGACGGCGATCCCCGCCGCCTTCCGCCTTGCGGCGTTGCAAGCCGATCAGTTGCGCCTCACTTACATCGGCCACTCGACCTTCCTGATCGAGAGCCCGCAGCTGGTGCGCATCGCTACCGACTACAACGATTATGTCAGGCCGCCGGTGCTGGCCGACATCGTGACCATGAACCACGCGCATACCAGCCATTACACCGATCATCCCGATCCCGGCATCAAGCACGTGCTGCGCGGTTGGGCCGGCGATGAAAAGCCGGCGCGCATCGACATGACCTACAAGGACGTGCGCGTGCGCAACGTGCCGACCAATATCCGCACCTTCGACGGCGGCACCGAGCGCCACGGCAATTCGATCTTCATCTTCGAGGTCGCCAATCTGTGCATTGCCCATCTCGGTCATCTGCACCATACGCTGACGCAAGCGCAGCTCAATGAGATCGGCCGCGTCGACGTGGTCATGGTACCGGTGGACGGCTCCTACACGCTCGATCTCGACGGCATGGTCGAGGTGCTGCACGCACTCAAGGCGCCGCTGATGATTCCGATGCATTATTTCAGCGCCTTTACGCTCGATCGTTTCCTTGCGCGCGTACGCCAGGAATGGGAGGTCGAGATCGCCGAAATTCCCTCGGTCGTGCTGTCGAAGACCAGTCTGCCGGCCAAGCCGAAGGTGCTGGTGCTGCCGGGCCATTAAGCAAGAACGCATTAAGGATGCATGCATATTGCGCATCCGCCCTTGGAACCTTATCAACAGGGCCGGTTGACCGGGGGAACCGATAGGTCCTATTCGCGTTATTGGGTGCTTTTTTTGAGTGTAGTGAAGGGTTTTTAATGGTGCAGACTTGGAGCAGCTGGAAACGCTTCCCCGATGTGGAAAGCGGCGAGAATGTCGAGGCGCCGATCGGGCCGGGCGTCTATGAGGTGCGCCATTCGTCGACCGGCCGTGTGATTGCGTTCGGGCCCGCCGGCAATGTGGCGCAGGCGCTGTCCGAGCTGAAGCTCGACGGCGGGGTAAGCACCTTCGCCAAACTGTTCCGCAAACAGCCGCTGGTGCCGCGCGTCGCCGATCTCGAATACCGCACCTGCGCGGCGGCGAGCCGCGCCGAGGCCAAGATCGCGGCGCACCGCTTGCTGGGACTGCGCCAGACCGCCTGGCGCCGCCGCATGGATGCCGGCTGGGCGGCGCGCCAGCCGAGCTGAACGATAGCGCGAAAGTTCGATGAGGCGGCCGGC
>CAYLMY010000110.1:0-1815 GCA_964384635.1 uncultured Undibacter sp. | reverse complement strand
GCCGGCCGCTTTGCTTTTGCGCGCGGCATAATCGTATAAAGCGGTATCCGGATCTCATCCCATGCCATACGCGACCACCCCCGACAAAGTGCGGCTGTATTACGAGGAGGTCGGGCAGGGCACGCCCATTTTGTTCGTGCACGAATTTGCATCCGACCACCGCGGCTGGGAGCCGCAGATGCGCGAATTCGGCAAGCGCCACCGCTGCATCACCTATTCGGCGCGCGGCTACACGCCTTCCGATGTGCCGGCAGACCCGGATGTCTATAGCTACAACGACGTCATGCGCGACGCGGTGGCGGTGCTCGATCACCTCAAGATCGATGCCGCGCATCTCATCGGCTTGTCGATGGGCGGCTATACCAGTCTGCAGGTCGCGCTCAATCATCCCCACCGCGTGCGCTCGCTGGTGCTGGCCGGCACCGGCTCCGGCTCCGAGCGCTGGTATACGGCCGACTTCCACAAGCATGCGCGCGAATTGGGCGATGCGTTCGAGCGCGAGGGTTCGGCCGTGGTTGCCAAGGACTACGGCATGGGCCCGAGCCGGCTGCCGTTCATGCTCAAGGACCCGCGCGGCTTTGCCGAGTTTACGGCGAGGCTCGCCGCGCACGACGCGCAAGGCTCCGCCAACACCTCGCGCGGCTTTCAAGGCGCGCGGCCCTCGCTCTACGATTTCGCCAACGAAATCCGGACGCTGAACACGCCGGCGCTGATCGTGGTCGGTGACGAGGACGAGCGCTGCATCGAACCGAGCCTGTTCCTGAAAGACACTATCCCGGCCTCCGGCCTGGTGGTGCTGCCGAAGACCGGCCACGTGGTGAACCTGGAGGAGCCTGACCTGTTCAACGCGGTGGTCGGCGATTTTCTCAGCAGGGTCGAGGCCGGCCGCTGGACCGGGCGCGATCCGCGCACGCGCGGAACGCGGCCTTTCATCGCCGTGAAGGAATGATCATATGGAAACCCGGCAGCGGCCTCGTTCATTGACGAGGCGGTAACCGCGCTGAGGATCAAGCGATGCTGAGATGGGCCTTAGTCTTCCTGATCATCGCCATTATCGCGGGCATTTTCGGCTTCAGCGACATTGCTCACGCCGCGACGACAGTTGCGCAATGGCTGTTCGGCATTTTCCTGGTGCTGTTCCTGGGGGCGGTCATCATCGGCCTGGCGATCGGCTCCAAGCTGATGTCGTGAGGCGGCGCGCGGCTGTTTAACGGCGGGCGGCCGCGTTAACCACGGCAGCAAGCGACTTGCCGGCGCGGGGAACTTTCTGCGAAAATCCCGATTGTTGATTGTTTCGTTCGGTTTTCAAGCTCGTGCCGTGTCACGGGAGGTTTGGTCATGCGTATCGCGTTCGTACTGATTTGCTCATTCGTCTTCACGTCGCTTTGTAGTTTCGTCAGTCCTGCCAATGCCGGCGAATATGGCGGCCGCTATGTCTGGACAAGCGGTAGCTGCTGTTACCAGAAGGTCGTTCACCACCAGCGTGCCGTACGCTATCTGCCCGCTGGCGCCTATCGTCCATACGGCGTCTATTACACGCGGCCGCGTGTCCATGCTTATCGCCCGGAGCGATATCGCGTCGTGCATTTTTCGGAGTTCGATTTTTATACTACCGTCGCCGACTATGCCGAGGCGCGCTGCCATTGGCAGGAGGTGCCGCTGCGCGCCAGCCGCAGCTTCTGGGTCTGGGGCGTGAAGACGGACTGCTACTGAGCGAGGGCGCTGGCTGTCCGTTAGCGAACCGCGCCGATTTTGCTCAGACGTCGACGCTCGCGGCCAGCGCGTTGTCCTGGATGAATTGCCGGCGCGGCTCGA
>CAYLMY010000109.1:3888-10810 GCA_964384635.1 uncultured Undibacter sp. | reverse complement strand
TGCGGCAGGATGTTCTTCTCCAGCACGTCCTTGGGCACCGCCTGCACCATTTCGGTGTTGATGTAGCCCGGGCAGATCGCGTTAACGGTGATGCCGGCGCGCGCGCCCTCCTGCGCCAGCGACTTGGTGAAGCCGATCTCGCCGGCCTTGGCGGCGGCATAATTGCACTGGCCCATCTGGCCCTTCTGTCCGTTGATGGAAGAGATATTGACGATGCGCCCGAACTTGCGGGTGCGCATGCCCTCGATCACCTGCCGGGTCACGTTGAACAGCGAGCCGAGATTGGTGTTGATCACATCGGTCCACTGCTCCGGCTTCATGCGGTGCAGCATGACGTCGCGGGTGATGCCGGCATTGTTGACCAGCACCTCGACCGGGCCGAGCTCGGCCTCGACCTTTTTGACGCCGTCGGCGCAGGCCTCGAACGACGACACGTCCCACTTGAACACCGGAATGCCGGTCTCGGCCTTGAATTTCTGCGCCGCCTCGTCGTTGCCGTGATAGACGGCTGCGACCTTGTAGCCGGCGGTCTTCAGCGCCTTGCTAATGGCGGCCCCGATGCCGCGTGTCCCACCAGTGACCAACGCTACGCGTGACATATCGTCCCCTCCCAGTATTTTTTTCCGTCATGCCCGGCCTTGTGCCGTGCATCTACGTCGTGTTCCCGACAGCTTAAAGACGTGGATGGCACGCGCAACTCGAGCTTGCCCGAGTTGCGCAAAAATATTTACCAGCCGCATGTCGGGTATACCCGACATGCGATGACAAGCCCGGCCATGACACAGATCAAGTGGCTTGTGTGCGCTGCGGCGATTCAGCGCTCCACGCACATGGCGATGCCCATGCCGCCGCCGATGCAGAGCGTGGCAAGGCCCTTCTTGGCATTGCGCTTCTGCATCTCGAACAGCAGCGTGGTCAATACGCGCGCGCCGGAGGCGCCGATCGGGTGACCGAGGGCGATAGCGCCGCCATTGACGTTGACCTTGGAAGTATCCCAGCCGAGATCCTTGTTGACCGCGCAGGCCTGCGCGGCAAACGCTTCATTGGCCTCGATCAAGTCGAGATCCTCTTTCTTCCAGCCGGCTTTCTTGAGCGCGGCGCGCGAAGCCGGGATCGGCCCGGTGCCCATGATTGCCGGATCGACGCCGGCCTGCGCCCACGACACGATGCGCGCCAGCGGCGTCTTGCCGAGCTTGGCGGCTTCGGAAGCCTTCATCAGCACCACCGCGGCGGCGCCGTCATTGATGCCGGAGGCGCTGGCCGCGGTCACCGTGCCTTCCTTGTCGAAGGCAGGCTTGAGCTTGGCGATCGATTCGAGTGTGACGCCGGCCTTGGGGTATTCGTCGGTGTCGACCACGGTTTCGCCCTTGCGGGTTTTGATGGTGACGGGGACGATCTCGTCCTTGAATTTGCCGGCCTTCATGGCGGCTTCGGTCTTGTTCTGCGAAGCAACCGCGAACTCGTCCTGCATTTGGCGGGTGATCTGCCACTGCTTGGCGACGTTCTCGGCGGTATTGCCCATGTGATAGCCGTTGAAGGCGTCCCACAAGCCGTCCTTGATCATGGTGTCGATCATCTTGAAGTCGCCCATCTTCACGCCGCCGCGCAGATGGGCGCAGTGCGGGGCCATGCTCATCGACTCCTGGCCACCGGCGATAACAATTTCAGCATCGCCATTAGCTATCTGCTGGAAGCCGAGCGCGACCGTGCGCAGACCGGAACCGCATAGCTGGTTCACGCCCCAGGCAGGGCTCTCCACCGGGATGCCGGCGGCGATGGAGGCTTGCCGGGCCGGGTTCTGGCCCTCGCCGGCGCTGAGGATCTGACCCATGATCACTTCGGAGACGCGGCCGGCCTCGACGCCGGCCCGGGTCAGCGCCGCCTGGATAGCGGTCTTACCAAGCTCGTGGGCCGGCAAATTGGCGAATGCCCCGTTGAAGGCGCCGACGGGTGTGCGGGCGGCGCTCACAATGACGATATCGTCTGCCATCGGAAAACTCCTGTTGCGGTCGGTGGGGGCAAGGACGGCTTTTTGGCGCTGCCGCATCCTCAAGGTCCCCGGCAGCCCTGTCAACGTCGGGCGGCATCAAAGATACCCGCTAGAATTGGCCCTTTTTTGATATACCGCAAGAGTATGCCGCAGCGCGGGGGAGGCCCTGCCGCGGCGCGATAAAACGGTGGCCCAGCGAAGCGGAAAGCGGCTATGCTCAAGCCTTGGGCAGGGGCAACGTGTGAACGACATGGCAGAGGAAAAAGAGCCGGTCACCATCAAGAAATACGCCAACCGTCGGCTCTACAACACCGGGACCAGCACCTACGTCACCCTCGAAGACCTCGCCGGCATGGTGAAGGGGGGCGAGGATTTCGTCGTCTACGACGCCAAGACCGGCGAGGACATCACCCGCTCGGTGCTGGCGCAGATCATTTTCGAGCAGGAAAACAAGGAAGGCCAAAGCCTGCTGCCGATCGCCTTCCTGCGGCAGCTCATCCGCTTCTACGGCGACAGCATGCAGATGATGGTGCCGCGTTTCCTCGAACAATCGATGCAGTCGCTCACCAGCCAGCAGGGTAAGTTCCGCGAGCAGATGACGCATGCTTTCGGTGCCGGCGGCTTCGGGCCACTCGAGGAGCAGGTGCGCCGGAACATGGAGATGTTCGAGAAGACTTTCGCCATGTTCGCGCCGCCCTTCGCGCGCGGCCAAAACAAGCCGGCGGCCGACAAGGCGGAAGGCGGCGGCGGCGAAATGGACGAGCTCAAGCGCCAGCTCGACGAGATGCAGAAGCGGCTGGATAAGCTCGGCGAGAAGGAATAGGCGTTTACGCCCTTGCGGCGCGCCCTTGCTCGCCGGCCCAAGGCCGCACATCACCGGCCAGACCGATCAGCGCGCCTTGCAGGTAGTCACAGCCCCACTCCGACAGCAGGGCTGCCGTCTGCTCGTCCTGCACCCATTCGGCCACGGTCTTGAGGCCGAGCCGGCGCGACAGGTCGACCAGCGTGTGCACGAAGGCGCGGTCGTCGCTCGATTTCATCATGTTCTGCACAAAGGCGCCGTCGATCTTGACGATGTCCACACCGAGCTTGCGCAAATTACGGAATGAGGTGTGGCCGGCACCGAAATCGTCGATGGCAATGCGGCAGCCAAGATCCTTGACGCGGGTGACAAAGCCGCGCGCGTCATCCACATCCTGGATCGCCGCGGTCTCGGTAATCTCGATGATCAGACGCTGGGCCGCGCTCGTGTTGGCACGCAGCAGCGCGCCGAGCCCCGCCCACCAGTCAGGATCGACGGCGGAAGCGGGCGAGACATTGACGCTGGCCTGAAGCTCGGGCGCGGCGGCGAGTTCGTTCACCACCAGCTCGAGCACGCGGTGGTCGAGCATGCGCACCAGCCCGATGCGCTCGGCCACCGGGATGATCTCGTTGGCATAGGCGATACCGCCGTCGGCGCGATAAACGCGCATCAGGCATTCATAGAACGCGACCTTGCGGCTCGCCGCCTCGACCACCGGCTCGTAGGCGAGCGCGATGCGCCGCTCGTTGAGCGCGGAGATGATCTCGTCGGTCGCGCGCACGCTTTCCCGCCGCAGGTTTTCGCGCTCCACGTTCGGCCGATACGCGATAAAAGAGCCGTGGCGGCGGGCGCGCGCGGCATGCAGGGCGTCGAGCGCGCGACTGAAGATTTCAGGAACGCTATGGGCATGACGCGGCACTGCCACCCCGCCGATGGTCACCGTCGCCGCGACAAGGCCAGCGGCGGTTTGGATCGGCTCGTCGCGCACGGCGGCCAACAGCCGATCGGCGGCGGTCGCCAATTCGTCGGTGGTACAGCTGGTCAGGATCACACCGAACTTGTTACCGGAGAAGCGGCCGAGATGGTCCTTGGCGCGCAGGTGCGCGCGAATGCGCTTGGCAACCTCGGCGATAACGTTTTCGGCGACGTCGAAACCATAGGCCTCGTTGAGCCGGCCGAGATGGTCGATGGCGATCAGCAGGAAGCCGCAGGAGGTGCGAAAGCGCACCGCCTCGTCGAGGATGGCGCTCAGCACCTCGCTCAGCTGCGCGCGGTTGAGTTCACCGGTGAGCGGATCGAAATTGGCGAGCTCGATCAGCTTGCGCTCGCGCTCGTGGCGCGCATCGATGGCGCGCACCACGCCGTGCGCGCGCAAAGGCTTGCCGTCGGGACCGGCGAACCAACGGCCGGTGTCCTCCAGCCAGATTTTTTCGGCCGTGTCCGCGCGCTTGAAGGCGTATTGCGCCTGATAGGAGATGCCGGCACCGTCATCGCCGCGGCCGGACTGGGTAACCGCGTCGAGCCGGCTCTGGCCGTCGGCGGCCTCGACCCGCGCGGCATAGGCGCGGCCGCTGGTGACCTGTCCGGTGTCGGCGACGCCGAGCACGGCGGCGGCGTTGCCGCTCCAGGTCAACTTGTCGGTATCGAGCCGCCATTCATAGGCGGCCTCGCCGACCGAGCGAAGAATTTCCGCAACGTCCGGGTCGCCGGTCGAATGTTCGAAACGGGTCACGCTCGCCCCTTTTTGGGAACGCCACGCCATGCCGGGCGTTGCTCCGCGCATTGGCTGTTGTCGTCAAGCTACGGGTAATCCTTAAATAATTTGAAAAAATAGCGGGATCGAGCGGGCCCAAGCGGCGGCGTTCTCCGGTGGCACGGCGCTTGCGACGCACGAAGTGGGCAAGGGCCACTTGTCCCGAATTGAGACAGGCAGTGCGATGCGAATTGGCGAGATCAGGCAAGCGTCTGCAGGCCGGTCCGGCGTGACCGGCGGCCAGACCGTACCCGCGTCCGAGACCAGCGAAGGCCGTGCGCTGGTCGCCCTGGCGCCGCCCGCGCCGCTGCGCGAACCCGTGGCGCGCCACCGCGAGGCTCCGTTCCTCGCCCAGCTTCTGGCAGTGAAGGATCAGCACCCGCAGACCCGCGCGCGCCGCCGCGCCGCCCCGCATGAGGCGATCGCGGCCTATCGCGCTGCCGCCGGGCTGAACGGGTACTAATAACCCAGCGCGCATCCGTCCTTGCGCGGATCCGAGCCGGCGATCAGCACGCCGCGATCCCAGTCGATCTTGATGATCTGCCCGCCACCCCAGGGCGACGGCGCCATTACCACATTATGGCCGCGCTGCTTGAGCCCCTCGATGGTCGCAGGCTTGGTGCCTCGCTCGACGATGGTCTGCTCGTCCTCGAAGAAGAAGCGCGGACAATCGAGCGCCTGCTGCACGTCCATGCCGAAGTCCAGCATGTTGGCGATGACCTGCACGTGGCCCATGGGCTGATAATGCGAGCCCATGACGCCGAAGCTCATGTCGCAGCGGCCGTCGCGCATCGCCAGCGCCGGAATGATGGTGTGCAGCGGCCGCTTGCCGGCGCCGAAGACGTTGGGATGCCCGGGCTCTAGCGTGAAGCAGGCGCCGCGGTTGGTCAGCAGGACGCCGGTTTTCTCGGTGCAGATGCCAGTGCCGAAATTCGAAAAGAGCGAATTGATGAAGGACACCGCCATGCGGTCGCGGTCGACCACGCTGAGATAGACGGTGTCCTTGCCGGGCGTGGGCGCCGTCGGCAGCTTGGCGCGGCGCTTGAGGTCGATCTTGCCGGCGAGCCGCTTGGCGAAACCCTTGTCGAGCAGATCGGCCACGGCGACGCGCATATGCGGCGCATCGGCGACATGCGTGTCGCGCACCGCATAGGCCAGCCGCGCGGCCTCCAGCACAAGATGAAAGCGCTCGGGTCCCAGCGGATCGAGCGCGGCGATGTCGAAGTTCTCCACGATGTTGAGCAGCACCAGCGCGGTGATACCCTGCCCGTTGGGCGGGATCTCGAGCAGATCGAGGCCGCGGTAATTCGTCGAGATCGGCGTGACCGCATCGCCGCGGTGACGGGCGAAGTCCTCCGCCGTCAGGAAAGAGCCGCGCGCGGCCACCGTCGCCGCCATGTCGTCGGCGATCTCGCCCTCGTAGAAGGCGCGCGCGCCCTTGGCCGCGATGGTTTTCAGCGTCTGCGCCAAGGCCGGCAGGCGCACGACGTCGCCTTCCTTCGGCGCCTTGCCGTCGAACAGATAATGTATGGTGGCGCCGGGATCGGCCTTGAGCTTCGCGACATTCCGGCCCCAGTCCCAGGCCACACGCTGCGATATCGGAAAGCCGCCTTCGGCGTATTTGATTGCCGGCTGAAGTGCGCGCGCGAGATCGAACCGGCCATGGGCTTTTAGGACCTCATCCCAGGCCTCGATCGTGCCCGGCACGGTGACCGCGTGCACCGAGGTCATGCCGACAGCTTCCATGCCCTTCTCGCGCAGCGCCTGATCGGAGGCGCTAGCGCCGGCGCGGCCGGAGCCGTTATAGCCCCAGACCGGCTTGCCCGGCTGCGACACCAGCGTGTAGCAATCGCCGCCGATGCCGGTGCTCTCCGGCTCGACCACGCAGAGCGCGGCGCAGGCCGCCACCGCCGCGTCGGCCGCGTTGCCGCCGGCGCGCAATGCGTCGATGGCCGCGAGCGTCGCCAGCGGGTGCGAGGTCGCCGCCATGCCTTCGCAGGCGATGACGGGCGAGCGGCCGGGCAGTTGGAAATCGCGGCTCATGGTGTTGTGGATGCCGACACAGTCAGTGGACGTGATCGATGCCTTCGATCGTGAGATCGCGCTGCGCGGTGCGCAGCGTCACCGCAAAGCCCCCGAGCACGTCGATGAAGCTGAGCACCAGCAGCAGGAAGAAGGTCGAGGTCGAGGCCTGCGGCACCAGCAGGAATTCGACCAGCATGCCGAGAAATAGGATCAGCGACAGCGCGTGGTCGACCACGGTGCGGATGCCGATGCGGGTCGATTTTAGCACCTCGCCGAACAGCAGCAGTATTCCAAACGCGACCAGCAGGTCGCCGGCCGACATGTTCCAGTCCGCGCCGGAGACCATATGCAC
>CAYLMY010000109.1:0-3788 GCA_964384635.1 uncultured Undibacter sp. | reverse complement strand
TCCTCGACATAGGCCGGGCGCTTGAGCGCGTCGGCGGAGCGGCGCATGCCGCGGCGCGACGGCGAGGTTTTTCTTTTCGGCACAGCCATGGACAAAGACTCCTAGGAAATCGCGATATCGGTTTAATGTCGGTTTGAAGCCGGGCTTATAGAGGATGGCTCCGGCCAAGGCTAGGGGGTCCGGCGCACGCAGGAAGCCGCGGCGGGCGTACGCCTCGACCGATCGACATAGAGGCTGGCGAGCCGCCGCAGGCCCGGCCGCGGCCGGCGCGCGTTGCGTCGGTGCGGATTGGGCAGCACGGCCGCCAGCAGCGCCGCCTGGTAATGTGACAGGTCCCGGGCGGATTTCCCGAAAGCGTGCCGGCTGCCGGCCTCGGCCCCGAATTGTCCGTTCGGGCCCCATTCGGCGACATTAAGATAGATCTCGAGGATGCGCCGCTTCGACAGCACCAAATCGATCCACAAGGCCAGCGGAAATTCCAGCGCCTTGCGCAGGTAACTGCGGCCCGGCCACAGGAACAGGTTCTTCGCCACCTGCTGGGTGATGGTGGAGCCGCCGCGCACGTCGCCGTGGTCGTCGGCTTCGTTGATGACTTCGCGGATTTCCGCCAGATCGACGCCGTAATGGCCGCAGAAACGGCCGTCCTCGGCGATGATCACCGCCAGCGACAGGTTGGGTGAGATGCGCGACAGCGGCACATAAATGCGGGCGACCGGCTCGCCAATCATCCGCCGCCACAGCATCACGGTGGAGAGCGGCTCGCCGAAGGCATAGAACGGCGCGATCGCGTAAGGCAGCAGCAGCAACACCAGCACGGCGATGGCGGCCGCGCGTAGCGCCCGCGGCACATGCGGCAGCCGCAGAATGTCATAGGCGAGGCTCATTCTGCTGCCTGGGCGAGGCTTGGCGGGTCGAACCATGCGGCCGAGACTAGCCCATCCTGGCCGCCGATTGCGGCGGGCGCCGCACTAAAGCTAAATGGCGGACATGGGCGCGAGTTCTATCCATGATTTTGGCACCCGACTGGCCGCGGTGGCAGGCGAGGCCGAAGGCGTGCTCGCGCGGCTGCTGGACGATGCCGCTTTGGACGGCGAGATCGCGCGGCCGCCGCGCCTGCTCGCCGCCATGCAGCACGCCGTGCTCGGCGGGGGAAAACGCCTGCGCCCGTTCCTGCTGGTGGAGACCGCCGCGCTGTTCGGCGCGGCGCGCGAGGGCGCGCTGCTCGCCGGTTGCGCGCTCGAACTCGTGCATTGCTACTCGCTGGTGCATGACGACCTGCCGGCCATGGACGACGACGAGCTGCGGCGCGGGCGGCCGACCGTGCACAAGGCGTTCGACGAGGCGACCGCGATTCTCACCGGCGACGCGCTGCTCACCTTGGCGTTCGACGCCATGGCACGCACGGAGGTGCATCGCGATGCGGCGGTGCGCGCCGCGCTGGTCAAGGAGTTGGCGCGCGCTTCCGGCGTCGGCGGCATGGCGGGCGGGCAGATGCTTGACCTCGCCGCCGAAGGCCGCTTCGAGAAAAAGCGTGCACTGACAAAGGATGAGATCGAGATCTTGCAGGCCATGAAGACGGGCGCGCTCATTCGCTTTGCCTGCCGCGCCGGCGCCATTCTTGGTGAAGCCGACGCCGGCGCGCTCACCGCCATCGACCGTTTCGGTGTGGCGGTCGGGCAGGCCTTCCAGATCGCCGACGATCTGCTCGACCTCGAGGGCGACGCCACGACTCTCGGCAAGGCCGCCGGCAAAGACGCCGCCGCTGGCAAGGCCACGCTGGTGGCGGCGCTTGGACCGGCCGGCGCCCACACCCGGCTCGACGAACTGGTCGCGCAGGCCGATGCCGCGCTGGCGCCGTTCGCGGCCAAGGCCGATACTCTGCGCGCCGCCGCCCGCTTCATCGCCGCGCGTCGCCGCTAGCCCCGAGTCCCGCACCATGCCGCCCGACGCCACCCCGCAAACCATGCTGCGCCGCCGCTGGCCGCGCATCCTGCGCATCTTGCGCGCGCGGCCACGTCTGTTCGGTGCCGTGCTGGTCGGCGTGATCCTCGCAATTGCGCTGCGCGGCATGCCTTCGCTGGCCGAGCGACTGTTGGTGAGCTGGGACGTCACCGTCCTGCTTTATCTGATCGCCGCCTACCAACTCATTATCACCGGCACCGACAAATCATTGCGGTACCGGGCCGAGATCGAGGACGAGGGACGCATCGGCGTGCTGGTTCTCACCGTCGCCGCTTCACTGGCAAGCCTCGGCGCCATCGTCATTCTGCTGGTGAGCAGCCATGCCGCCCTGCGCGGCCCTTGGCGGCTCGGTCTTGCAACTTTGACCATTCTGCTGTCGTGGGCATTCATCAACACGATCTTCGCGTTCCACTACGCGCACGAATATTATGGCGTGCGCGCCGGCAAGACGACCGCGCTCAAATTTCCCAATGACGCTGCGCCGGATTATTGGGACTTCGTCTATTTCTCCTTCGTCATTGGCATGACCTCGCAGGTATCCGACGTGGCGGTGTCATCGAAGCCGATCCGCCGCACCGTCGCGGCGCATGGCATCATCACATTTCTGTTTAATACCGCCCTGCTCGCGTTGATGGTGAACATCGCGGCGAGCGCGATGGCGTCGCCCTGAATCGACAAGGATTTCGACGCGATGACTGCGGTCATGCAGACTCTGCTATTCATGCTGGCGGTGCTGGCGGCGGTCGCCGTCGCCGCGCGGCGGCTGAAAATCGCACCTTCGATCTTGCTGGTGATCGCCGGCATCGGCATCGCCTTCGTGCCGGGCCTGCCCAAGGTGCAGCTGGCGCCGGAAGTGGTGCTGCTGGTGATCCTGCCGCCGCTGATCTATTCGGCCGGCGTCGCCATGAGCTGGCGCGAATTTCGCTTCAACCTGCGGCCGATCGCCTTGCTCGCCTTCGGCTGCGTGGTGTTCACCAGTTGCGCGGTGGCGGCGGCCGCGCATTACCTGCTGCGCTTCGATTGGGCGACCGCCTTCGTGCTTGGCGCCATCGTCGCGCCGCCCGATGTGGTGGCGCCGCTGGCGATCGCGCGCCGCCTCGGGCTGCCGCGCCGCATCGTGGTGGTGCTGGAGGGCGAGGGACTCGCCAACGACGCCACCGCGCTTATTCTCTATCGCTTCGCGGTCGCCGCCGTCGTCACCGGCGCCTTCTCGCCGGGCGAAGCGGCCAGCACTTTTGCGGCGATCGTGGTCGGCGAAATTATCTGGGGCATCGCGGTCGGCTGGCTGAGCCTGCGCCTGCGGCAATGGGCGCGCGATCCGCGCGTGGAAATCACGCTGTCGCTGATGACGCCCTATCTCGCCTTCTGGGCGCCGGCGCATCTCGGCGGCTCCGGGGTGCTGGCGACCGTCGCCTGCGGGCTGTACGTGAGCTGGAACGGGCCGCTGCTGATCTCGTCGGCGACGCGGCTGCAGGGAATCTTCTTCTGGGACCTCATCGTTTACCTGATCGAGGGCATGGTGTTCCTGGTCACCGGCCTGCAGGCCCGCACGCTGATCGAGGATACACGTCTGTTCTCGATCCCCGATCTGCTGATCGCGACCGCCTTGACCACAGCGATCGTGATCGTGGCGCGTTTCGTCTGGGTGTTTCCGGCAACCTATCTGCCGCGCTGGCTGATCCCGCCGGTACGGCGGCGCGATCCGTCGCCGCCCTGGCAAGCGGTGTTCCTGCTCGCCTTCACCGGCATCCGCGGCGTGGTGTCCTTGGCGGCGGCCTTAGCCATTCCCTACACCATCGCCAGCGGCGCGCCATTCCTGCACCGCG
>CAYLMY010000108.1:0-10829 GCA_964384635.1 uncultured Undibacter sp. | reverse complement strand
GGCACCCCCTCTTGTCCCGCCCGGAAGCTACGGCACCAGGGACTTAAAAAGCCGCGATGGCGCGCCGAGAGGCGCCACGCACCAGCGATGGTGCGTGCACATAAGGAATGGCAGCGCCGATTGGCGCGCCGTCTCCCTCTATTTTGGAGGGGAAAGGAAAGACGGGCCTGCCCGGGGCCTCGACAAAGAGCACGGGCGATGACGCGTGGCTTGGCGCGCCGAAGCTTTAGCGAAGGCGGGCTGTTTGACAATATGAAGCGCAACAAACTCAGCGTCGTCCCCGCGCAGGCGGGGACCCATACGCCGCAGCATAGCGAGAGGACACGGAGTATGGGTCCCGGGCCTCGCTGCGCTCGCCCGGGACGACGCGTAAAATCATGCCGCCGGCGCCAGCGCCGCCTTCGCTTCGGCGCGGATGCGCTCGACCATGGCGCGCAGGCCGTTGGAGCGTTGCGGCGTCAGGTTCTCGCGCAAGCCAATACGGTCGAACAGCGCCAGCGCATCAGTGTCCAGGATCTCTTTCGCGCGTTTGCCGGAATAGAGCGCGAGCAGGATGGCGATCAGCCCCTTCACGATATGGGCATCGCTGTCGCCCTCGAAGCTGAGGCTGGGACCGGCGCCGCCGTCCGGCTTCACGTGCGTCAGCAGCCAGACCTGGCTGGCGCAGCCGCGCACCTTGTTGGCCTCGGTGTAGGCGGCTTGCGGCAGCGGCGGCAAGGCGCGGCCGAGCTCGATGACATAGCGATAGCGGTCGTCCCACTGATCGAGCAGCTCGAAATTCTCAACGATCTCGTCGATTGTGGTCATGCCGTCCCTCGCGCCTCAGCCTGATATATAGGCCGCGCGGCCGCCGATGGCCAAATGAGATCGCGGCAGGCCGCCTCGTCCGGACCGCGCGCTAAAATACCGAAAAAGCAGGCGTTTAGACCGAGGGCTGACCGGCGCGGCGCGGCGGCAGCGGAACCTGCATCTGCCAGGCCGGCGCCAGATCGGCCTGCGTGAGTGTACTGCGATCGCGCGGAGATAAAGCGGGCCCGCCGTTGCTTCGACCGGCCGCTTGCTGTGCGGCCGTCTTTGTCGCCGATGTTTCGTTGAGCTTGGCGGTGACCATTTCATATAGCGTGCGGGCGCCGGCCTCGGCCTTATGGCCGATCGCGACCGCGACCTTGCTGCCGGCCTTGCAGGCATCGGGCTGGCGATCGCAGAAGCCGCGCATGTCGGACACCGCGGCGCTCGCCAGCGTCACCGCTTGCGTCGCGTTGATCTGCGCTTCGGGCGAAGCGGGTTTGGAGCCGCCGCTCGGCAGCAGCACGCAAACGACGCCCAACCAAAATACCATGCGCAACAGAAAGAACATGACCCACCAATAATCCCCGGCGGCCTTTTCACCGCCTTTGAACTAAACCGTAGCAGACAGTCTTGAAGCTGCCGTTGGCGATGAAGCGAGGGTTTTGGGCAAAATCGATGCGAATGCGATGTGGTTTTTCGTCAAATTTGACAGGATACAATTTGATTCAATTTTTAATCGTCGGCGTCGGCCCGCGTGGGAACGATGCCTTGGCGCCTGCGACATGGTTACCGCGGCGGTAAGACTTGGCGGCCGCGCGCGGTAGAAACGCCTTTGGCAACAGAAATTTCACCATGCCGGGCGAATCGAGAACTCATGCCAGCGCCGCGACCGATCATCATGCTGGCGCTCGGCCTGCCTTAGCGTTCGCTTAAGCGGCGCCGGCGTAAGATTTCCGCACGAAAAGGGGCGCGTCTGCTGCGTCAAGACGTGAGACAGGGATCGTGCGTTTTCTCACGCCAGTGTGGAACTATGTCGACGCTTTGGTGCATCCGACGGCGCGGCACGACGCGCTGACGGCGGCGCGCCATCGCGCCTTCATTGCGCCGCGCCTGCTCGGCAGCCTGGCCGCGCTCGCGAGCTTTCCGGTCTATCTCGTCTTCCGTGGGCTGCCGAGCGCGCTTGAAGTCGGCGTGTTCGCCTGGCTGGTGGCGCCGATCTTGATCGCCTATTTCCTCTCGCGCACCGGCCGCTACGAAAGCGCGCACGTGCTGTCGTCACTGTCGCTCACCGGGCTGGTGACGGTGGTGGCCTGGTGCACCGGCGGCATCGGTTCATTCGCGGCGATCTGGCTGGTGGTGGTACCGCTGGAGGCCGCGCTCTCGGCCTCGCGCCGTGTGGTGGCGCTGGCCTCGACGATCGCGCTCGCGGCCGCCGGATTGCTGCTCGCTGGCAGCACCTTCGGTCTGCTGCCGCCCGCGATCACGCTGGCGAGCCAACACGGCGCGCTCGCTGCCCTCGGGATTATTTCAGCGGCGCTTTACGCCACGGGCTTAGCACTCGGCGCCGAGCAGTTGGCGCGCACCAGTTTTTGGCTGCTTTATGCCGAGGAGGATCGCTACCGGCTGCTGGCGCGTAACATGACCGACGTCATCACCCGCCACGGCTGCAATGGCGCCGTGCTGTTTGCTTCGCCCGCGGCCGAGCCGCTGTTCGGCGTGCCGCTCGGCGAGCTTACCGGCCACGGCCTGTTCGAGCGCGTGCATGTGGCGGACCGGCCGGCCTATCTCACCGCCCTTGCCGATGCCGCAACCCTCGACGAGGACTGCTCGGTCGAATTCCGCATCCGCCGCGGCGGCGATGCAGATGCGCCCGGCGGCCAATTCGTCTGGGTCGAAATGCGCTGCCGGCCGCTCGACCGCGCTGCCGACGGCGCCAAGGCCGGCGAGCGCGAAGTGGTGGCGGTGCTGCGCGACGTGAGCGAGCGCAAGACGCAGGAGCGCGCGATCGAGATCGCGCGGGCCGAATCGGAACGCGCTAACGTCGCCAAAAGCCGCTTCCTCGCCACCATGAGCCACGAGTTGCGTACGCCGCTGAATGCGATCATCGGTTTTTCCGACATGCTCACCAACGACGCGCTGGCGCTCGCGCCCGAGCGCAAGCTCGAATACGCCAAGCTGATCAACGACTCTGGGCGTCATTTGCTGTCGGTGGTCAACGGTATTCTCGACATGTCAAAGATGGAGACCGGAAATTTTGAGATAACGCCTGAACCGTTCGCGCCGGCGCCGGCAATCGCAAACTGCTGCGATCTCTTGGCGCTCAAGGCGCAGGAGGCCGGCGTTGCGCTCGTGACCCGCATCGCCGCCGGGCTGCCCGAACTCATGGCAGACCGCCGCGCCTTCAACCAGATCCTGATCAATCTCGTGTCCAACGCCATCAAGTTCACGCCGCGCGGCGGGCACGTCACCGTGAGCACGGCCTGTGACGGCGCCAGACTTGCCATTGCGGTCGAGGACACCGGGGTCGGCATCGGCGCGGACGATCTGCCACGGCTGGGGGAAGCGTTTTTTCAGGCGCGCGCGTCTTACGACCGGCGCCACGACGGCGCCGGCCTGGGGCTTTCGATCGTGAAAGGCCTGGTGCGGCTGCACGACGGCGACACCGATATCAGCAGCCAGCTGGGCGAGGGCACACGCGTGACCGTGCGTCTGCCGATCGATGGAGATGGTGAGCGACCGGTCACCGATCTGGTCAAGCTGGTGACCGACCGCGCCGACGAGTCGGCTGCAGTGGCAAAGGTGAAGAAAAGTGCGTAGCCGCAGCCGCCGTGATCAGACCCCGCTCGGCGGCGTGATTACGCGTCATCCGCGCGAAGCCGTCGGCATCGCGATGGCGGTAGTGGCCACGCTAACCATCTTCGCCAACGCCCTGTTCCTGCAACATGGGCCCCATCCGGCGCCGATCTTCGCGACCCGGCCAGCGGCAAATCGGCAAGCGCCGCGGATCATACCGGAGTCGCGTCTGGCGCCGCGCCTTACGCCGATACCGGCGCCGGCTCCGCGCACGCAGGCGCAAGTCACCGGCGATATTCAGCGCGAGCTTTCCCGCCGCGGCTTCTATGGCGGCGCTGTCGACGGCATCTGGGGCGCCAAGACCGATGCGGCCGCGCGCGACTTCGTGCAAGCCGCCGGCCTGACGCTCAATCCGGAACCGAGCGAAAGCCTACTGCGCGCGCTCGTGGCACCGAGCACGAAGGTGGCAAGCAGCCAGGCCGCTGTGCCGACGCCGGCGCCCGCGCACAACGATCGGATCGCCGTCATGATTGCGCCATCGAAACGCGTCCTTGCGATCCAGCGCGCGCTTGCCGATTTCGGCTACGGCCAGATCAAGCCCACCGGCGCCTATGACCAAGAGACCCGGGGCGCGATCGAGAAATTCCAACGCGACCGCCGGCTACCGGTCGACGGACGGATTTCCGACCGCTTTGTGCGCGAGCTCGCGGCCATGACCGGCCGCCCGCTGGAGTAGTTGGCAATTCATATTTTTTTCGCGCATGATCGCTTCCAAAAATTGGTTTTTATTATTCGGGATCATGCGCGGTGCGGTTGAAATCCGGCATCTGGGTGGCGGCCTATCTGCGCCGCTGTCAAATCGAAGGTGCCTTCGCGGCCGTGCGACGGCGCGGCGCCGAGGAGGCCGGCGCGGTCTTCATCATCATCAACCGGCTTGACGGCACGGCGATCTTGTACGGGCCGGCGCCGCAGAGCGCCTTCGACGAGTCGCAGCCGGCCGAGCGCATCTTCACCGCCGTGCTAGGCGGCGCAACGCCAGTCCCGGAAGCCGATGTTGAAGCGCGCTTGGCGCGCGAAATCCGCTTCGATACGGATGTGTGGATCGTCGAGATCGAGGACCGCGCCGGGCGGCATTTTCTCGACCGCGTGATGGCGTGAGAGATTAACGTTCGTTCGATTTGACGCGGGACGGCGGCGCGTCGTTCCTGCGCACGGCACGATGGGGCAAGGGTGTTGCCAGCACGCGTGCGCTTCTGCGCTCGTCGTCCCAGGTGGCCGGCTCGTGGCGGACTTGCGTGCGTCCGCCCGCTTGCCGCCAGATCGCCACCATGCGTTCGGCCGAGGCGAGCGTGAGTTCGTCGTACAGACGTGCAAGGTCATAGACGCGCTGCACGGATTGGCCGACTACCGGATTGAGGAACAACAAAATGCGCTGCAGCATGGCCGCCTTCATGCCGAGGGCCTTGGCGGCGACCACGATCGGCTCGCCGGACGCATCGCGGACGATACGCTCGGCCAGTTCACGGCCGATGCCGAGCGCGCGTTCTAGCGCACGGCTGAATTCGCTCGTATTGCGTTGCAGCGCCGCGTTCTCCAGGCGGTGCAGCACGTCGTTCGAGGCTGGCGCTGCCTTGCGCGCCGCGGTCGCGGCCACCACGTCGAGATTGGTCAGGATCAAGGTGCGTTCTTCGGCGCCGGCCGCAAAGAACAGCTCGACGAGTTCGTGCCCCGATGCCGGCTTGGCCTCGGCAGCCGCGGCCGCGCCGGGCCCGGAAGTCGTCCCGGCAAGCTTGTGCAGGATGGCTGGCGGCGCCGCGGAATAATTTGACAGCCTGGCCGCAACCGTGGCGCGGGTCGGCGCATCGACGGCTTCGATCAGCCGCAACGCCAGCTCGACATATTGGACCTCTTCGTCGGCCGTATGGACCGGCTTCTGCACGTAGAGATCCGTAAGCACGCGCAGCAGGGTCGGGCGGATATCGACGCCGTCCCGGCATGCCAGGTCGACCAGACCGTCGAGAGTGGGGTACGCGAAGGACTTAGGCATGCCGGCGACGCTTTACTGGTTTACGCGACGCCTCACATTAGTCTGCGCTCGTTAGCAGAGCGTTAACCTTGCGACCCCTTTAATTGTGAGGAGGCGCCGAACCGGCAGGCTTTGCGCCGGGACGGAAGGGGGACTGCAATGGGCGAAGTTATTGAATTTCCCGACGAGGCGGGCACCGCGCGCGGCGGCAGATATGTCGATGCCAAAACCGAATCCGCGACCGTAATCATCCTGCCGGTGGTGCGCATCGAGCGCGGTCCGGACGGCTCGAACGACCTCAAGCCGACCTCCCGCAGCCATAACGGCCGCCGTCGCCGCCGACGCAACGAACGCTGATCCGGCCCGGCGCCGGCCGACTCAATGCATATTCCGCCGCCTCCAAAAACGCCGGTGCCCGTCGTTTGGCGCCGGCGCATTTTCGCACTTGCGGCGCTGTCGCTGCTTGGCGGCTGCGCCAATGGCGATTTCCAGGAGGTGCGCCCCTTATTGGTGCGCGACGACATCCATGATTGGGTCGGCCCTGCGGCCATCGCCGGAACAAAGGCTTCGCCGTCGAGCTTCGAACTGACCGATGACGAGCGCCAGCTTCGCGATCTCGCTTACCCGCTGATCGAGCCGCCCTACGACCGCCACAAATGGTATTCCGTCGCCGGCGAGTACGGCCTCATCGCTCGGGATCGCAGCCAGGCTTTCGACCGCACCGCCTATGCCAGCCGGCTGCTGAGCGACCGCTACCGCTCGCCGTCGGCGCGCTATTCCCACTTGATCGACGATATTCGCAACGATACGACGCGCCTTCCGCAATTCTTCGAAACCGCCACGCGGGTGCTCGACATCGACCGAAAGAGAAAAATGAGCCTGGCCTATGTGTCGGGCCTGTCTCGGACCGAGCGCGACGAGGCGTTGCGACGTATCAACGTCAACGCTGCGATCGTTTCATGGGTGCGCTCAAAACTGGATCAGCGCGCGGCAAGCTATAAGTTTGCGCTCGATCGGCTGGTCATCATGACGCCATCGCAGCAGGCGGTCGACACCGAAAGGGCGCTAAATCACCTTAAGGCGGAAATCGCTTACTTTCGCAGGCATAGCGCGCCGTCCTGGGGGCGCGAGCCAAGCTTGGCATCGTCCAGCTGACCGCAACTCTCGCTCGGATATTGTGGATATTGCTCCGTCTTACCGAGTCGAAACCGGCTCGGCTGTTTGCTTGCATCGCGCGCCGGCGATGGCGCTTTGCACCTTCGGCATCAAGCCGGGAGCCGGCGCCAGCGCGTGGATAGCGATCAGGCCGGTGAGCGTCGGCGATTCCACGATCAAGAGGTCGGCGGCGGTGACGTTTTCATTTTCGGGCATGGCGCTGTGCTGCTCGGCGGTCATCAGGTCGAGCTCGATGGCGCGTCGGCCGGCGGACCGGTCATTGATGGCGTAGTATGCGATGTTATTGTCCGTGTAGAACGATACCGAGGTGTAGGCGAGACTGACCGGGACGCTGAGTTTCAATGGGCCCTGCGAAAGATCGTAGCGGCAGATGGCGCTGGCGAAGGCGGGGTCCATGAATGGCATCGCGGCCTTCTCCGGCGTGGGGGCGGGCAGTTGCACCACCGAGTTGACCGGAGCAATAGGCGTCAGCCGCGTATAGGCGTCCTGGGTAGCCGTGCGCGGCAAGATGATGATGGTAGCGAGATGGACGATGCCGCCGAGCAGCGCGCCGCCGAACAGCAAGAGCAACCATCGGATCATCGGCAGCTCCCGGTCTTTATGGCGGGCATCGGAATCTCGCGGCCCTCCTTGGTCGCGACTCCGACGGCCGTGTCATAAAATCGCAGCGCGAGAATGTATCGCTCGATGCCGCCGGTCGGCAACCAGTTGCCCGGACTTGCGCGCGGCGCAATCACGATCTCAAAACTGCCGTCGGCGCGGCGGACAATTTCTTGGCTGGTAAAATCATAGCGGTTTATCGAATTGGCGACCAACTCACCGTCGGGGCTGTAAAGCGTCAGCGTCCAGAAGCGCGCAGCGGGCGTGACTCCGGCGAGAACGACATCGCAGCGCCCGTCGAGCCTGCGGCCTTTGTCGTCGGTCTTTGCCAGAAACGTCAGACCATCGCCCAGCGCGATCGGCAAGCGGCCGGTACGCGCGATCGATGCCCGCGCGTAAGGGTCAGCCTCCGTGGTGCCGGTCTTGGGCCAAGCGGTCCAGCTGCCGATCGTCAGGGCGCCGAAGGCGGCGCCGCGGGTGAGCGCGAAATAGGTCGCGCCGAGGCCGACGGCGGCGGCGACAACTAGCGCAAACAGCGTTCCGAGAAGCAGCCGCACGATCGATCCGCTGACGAAGAGGGGATGTTGATTCGGGTAAGAAAGACTACGCCGCCCGCAGGCATGCGGCTAATCAGTTTCGCTCGAACGCCCGTCCTTCCAGCGTCGAGGCTAGGGCATCGCTCTTTTTAAAGGCTTGCTTCTGCTTGTCGGCTGAGACGGTCGGAGGCAGCGGCCCCAAGGCGCGATTGGCGGCGTCCAACATCTGTTCGAGCTGGGACAGAATTTCGGCGCCGCTCTTGCTGAGCATGACCGGGCGCCGTGCCGGCGGTGCGTCACCCGGCTTCGTCTTGAACGCGACAACGGCGGGCTGCTGGCGTTCCTTCGGCGCCGGGATGCCAGGCAGCGGTTTGATCTCAATGCCTTCGTGCGCATAGGCCATGATCTTGTGCCAGGTCATCGCCGGCAGCGAACCGCCGGTCATGCGGTTGGTCGAGGTGTAATCGTCATTGCCCATCCACACGCCGCACGCGAAGTTGCCGGTATAACCCATGAACCAGGCGTCGCGATAAGCATTGGTGGTGCCGGTCTTGCCAGAAGCGGCGATACCATCGAGGCGGGCGCGCCGGCCGGTGCCGTTTTCCACGACACTGTTCATCATCTTGATCATGTCTTGCGCGACATGCACCGGCAACACCCGGTGCGGTTTCGGGCCGTCGCGGTCGAACCGCCAGATCAGTTTGCCGGTACCAGTACGCACTTCGAGGGCCGCGTGCGGCATGACCTTCATGCCGAGGTTGGGAAACGTCGCGTAGGCGCCGACGTGGTCGAGCAGCTCAACACCGTCCGCGCCGATCGGCAGCGAGGGCGTATCGGGCAGCGGCGTGTGGATGCCCATGTCGTGCGCGGTCTTGATGATCTTCGCGCGGCCGAGCTTGGCGTTGCCGTTTCCGATGATGACCGACAGGCGTACGGCGATCGTATTGATCGAATGCGTGAGCGCCTGAATCAGCGTCATGGCGCCGTGATAGGAGTGGCCGTAGTTGTGCGGACACCAGTTGCCGATGCAAATCGGCGCGTCGACCACGATCGAGCTCGGCTTAAGGCCGTGCTCCAAAGCGGTGGCATAGACGTAAGGCTTGAACGATGAGCCGGGTTGCCGCAACGAATCGGTGGCGCGGTTGAACTGGCTTTCGCCGTAGTCGCGTCCACCCACCATGGCGCGCACCGAACCGTCGATGTCCATCAGCACGGCGGCGGCCTGACCGGCATGATATTCTCGGCCGTATTGGCGCAGCGAGCTTTCGACCGCGGCGTCGGCGGCTTTCTGCAAAGCGGGATCAAGCGCCGTGCGCACCACGAATACGCGTTCGGTCATCGACTTCGGGAAGGTGTCGACCAGCTTCTTCATTTGTTCGAAGGCCCAGTCGAGATAATAGTTCGGCGCCTGATCATCGCGGCGATCGACCGGCGTGGCCGGGTGGCGGCGGGCGCCGAACACCTGGCCTTCGGTCATGAAACCGGACTCGACCAGGTTGTCGAGCACCACATTGGCGCGCGCGCGCGCGGCTGGCAGGTTGACGTTGGGCGAATACTTGGTCGGCGCCTTGAACAGGCCGGCCAGCATCGCGGCTTCCGGCAGATCGACGTCGCGTGCCGACTTGTTGAAGTAATAGCGTGCCGCCGCGTCGACGCCGAAGGCGCCGCCGCCCATGTAAGCGCGGTCGAGATAGAGCTTGAGGATCTCGTTCTTGGTCAGCCGCGCCTCCAGCCACAGCGCGAGAAATGCTTCCTTGATCTTGCGCTCGAGCGTGCGTTCGTTATTCAAGAACAGATTTTTAGCGAGCTGTTGGGTGATGGAGGAGCCGCCCTGCACGACGCCGCCGGCGCGCGCGTTGGTCATCAGCGCGCGCGCGATGCCCGGCAGGTCGATGCCGAAATGGTCGTAGAAGCGGCGATCCTCGGTCGAGATCACCGCCTTGATCAGATGATCGGGGAACTGGTCGAGCGGCACCGAATCGTTGTGGCGGATGCCGCGGGTGCCGATCTCGTTGCCGTAGCGGTCGAGGAACGTCACCGCCAGTTCCGACTTCTTCAGCCAGTTGTCGTCGCTGGTTTCGTGGAAGGCGGGAAGGGCGAGCGCCAGCATCAAGATGCCGCCGGCGGTGCCCAAGGTGGCGGCTTCCGACACCGCCTCGTTCAGCCAGCGCCGCCAGCCGGCGGCGTGGAAGCGGTCCATGAAGGTGGAGAAGCGCTCCCACTGCTCGCGCAGGCCCGTGGCGCTGCGGAACAGGGAAAAATCGATCCAGGAATCGACGCCGAGCAGGGCGCGCTTGACCGTCTTCTTCCAGTCGGCGGGGAACAGGTCGCGCAAGGGGCTCGATCTCTTGGTTCAACGGGGCGCGGGCGCGGCGCCCGGCGGCGAATTTAGCCGATGGGCGGCGGCCGGGCCAAGGACGGCCGGCGTGGCCGACGCGGTTAATCACCGTCAAGATGAACGGAAAATGCGGGTGAAAAAGGGCCGGGAACCGGGGCGGGGGCGGGCTTCTCCTTGGTCGTCCCGGCCGAGCGTCAGCGAGGGCCGGGACCCATAACCCCTGTAGCTAAGATGCGGACAGACCGGGGTTATGGGTCCCCGCTCCCCGACTACGCGGGGACAGGCTTCGCGGGGACGACCGGGGCGCCATGACGCAACCGCCCGTTAGGGGCTACAAGGGCGGCATTAAGGATTCCCCCCGCATGGCCGACGACGAAGCCCCGTTCTGGCGCCGCAAGACGCTCTCGCAGATGACGAGGCGTGAGTGGGAGAGCCTGTGCGACGGCTGCGGGCGCTGCTGCCTGAACAAGCTGATCGACGCCGACAGCAACGCGACCGTGTTCACCAATGTCGGCTGCCGGCTGCTCGACGCCAAGGCCTGCCGCTGCACCGACTATGGCAACCGGCAGGC
>CAYLMY010000107.1:4317-10865 GCA_964384635.1 uncultured Undibacter sp. | reverse complement strand
GTTGCGCCCGCCGTAGCGGCGCACGCGGATATTGGCCTGCTCGGCGTGCGCGACAAAGCCTTCCAGGATGCACAGCCGCGAGCAGACTTCGCCGATCTTGGCGCTGGCCTCGTCGGTGAGCACCTTCTGATAGGTGCAGGTCTTGAGGAACTTGCCGACCCACAGCCCGCCGGTGTAGCGCGCCGCCTTCTTGGTCGGCAGCGTGTGGTTGGTGCCGATGACCTTGTCGCCATAGGCGACGTTGGTGCGCGGGCCGAGGAACAGCGAGCCGTAGTTCTTCATGCCGTTGAGGAACACGTCCGGATCGCGGGTCATCACCTGCACGTGCTCCGACGCCACGCGGTCGGCCTCGGCGATCATCTCGGCCTCGTCGTCGCAGACGATCACCTCGCCGTAGTCCTTCCAGGCCTGGCCGGCGAGATCGGCGCTGGGCAGAATCTTCAACAGGCGTTCGACCTCGCTCATGGTTTCGCGCGCCAGTTTCTCCGAGTTGGTGATCAATACTGCCGGCGAGGTCGGCCCGTGCTCGGCCTGGCCGAGCAAATCGGTGGCGCAGATTTCGCCGTCCACGCTGTCGTCGGCGATGATCAGCGTCTCGGTGGGACCCGCCAGCAGGTCGATGCCGACGCGACCGAACAGCTGCCGCTTGGCTTCCGCCACATAGGCATTGCCGGGGCCGACCAGCATGTCGACCGGCGCGACTGTCTCGGTGCCGAGCGCCATGGCGGCGATCGCCTGCACGCCGCCGAGCACGAAAATCTCGTCGGCGCCGCCGAAATGCATGGCGGCGACGATGGCCGGATGCGGGCCGCCCTTGTAGGGCGGGGCGCAGGCGATGATGCGTTTGACGCCGGCGACGCGCGCGGTGACGATCGACATGTGCGCGCTGGCGACCATGGGGTAGCGCCCGCCCGGCACGTAGCAGCCGATCGAATTCACCGGGATGTGGCGATGGCCGAGCACGACGCCGGGCAGCGTCTCCACTTCCAGGTCGTGCATGGTCTCCTTCTGCTTCTGCGCGAAGTTGCGCACCTGCGCCTGCGCGAATTTGATGTCCTCGAGGTCGCGCTTGGGCACCTGCGCGATGGCCTTCTCGATCTCCTGCGCGCTGAGGCGGAAATCCTTAGGCGACCATTTGTCGAATTTCTCCGACAATTCTCGGATCGCCGCGTCCTTGCGCTCGTCCACCTGCGCCAGGATGCTCTCGACCGTCTCGCGCACCTTGGCGTCGGCCGCCTTGATCGCGCTCGCGTCCATGCCGCGTTTCAAGTAGCGAGCCATGACGTCCTCCTGTCTCTATTCCACCGGCGGCCAGATGCGCGGCCCGACGACCGGCGAGCCCGGCGTATGGATGGTGTAGCGAACCACGCGCCCTGTCCATTCCTTGGTGTCCACCGCCAAGGACTCGTGCGGTTCTTCGAAGTTCTGCATGCGCGCTTCCAGCGACACGAACTCGTAGAGGATGGCATGCTTGGGCCAGCCGGCGACGCAGTTGAGCTTGCGCGCGGCGATGCAGCCCGGCATCTGCGCCATGTGCGGCAGGCGATATTGCGCGTACCAGCAGCCGAGATCGATCTCCTCCTCGACGCTGCGCACGCGGAATGAGCCCATCTGGATGGCCGGCGCCGGCGTGCCGCCCTGCACCCGCTGCCCGATGGCGGGGCCGTTGACCCGCGTCTCCTCGGAAAAGATCGCAGTGCGCACGCCGCGGCGCAACGCCAACATGTCGCGGTGCTGCGGCTCCTGTTCGATCTCCAGCGCCAACGGCTTGAAGAACGTGTGCGGGGAGGGCGCGCCGACCAGCACGACATATTGCGAGCCGTTGCCGATGTCTTCCTGCGGACGGACGATGACACTATCGCCGAGCTGGCGCATAGCCGCGCCGCCGCCCTCGTTGCGGTAATGCGCCACCCAGGCGAAGCCCGCCCGCTGCTGCAATGTCGGCAGATAGCTGCCGTGCAGCCAGTCGAGGAAACGGGCGCGCGTGTCGTCGGCGAGGTCGTACCAAGTGGCCCAGATGCCGTGGTCCATATATTTCAGGCCTTGAATCTGATGCGTGTCATTGCCGGGCTTGACCGGCAATCCATGATGCGGTTCCGCGGCGCTCAGAATTTGCGGGTCGAGATCCCGGATCGCGCCTTCGGCTCGTCCGGGATGACCGCTTCGCGGTCACTTAATTGCCTGCGGATTGATCGGCGAGCCGGTGCCGCCGGTGATGAGCAGCGGCGGGCCGCAGAAGAAGAATTCGTAGATGCCGTCCTCGGCGCAGTCCTCGGCCAGCTCCTTGAGATAGAAAATCTCGCCCATGCACAGGCCCATGGCCGGGATCACCACCCAGTGCCAGGGCTGGTTGGCTTCCGAGGTTTCGTTCGGCCGCACCTCGACGCCCCAGGTGTCGGTGCAGATGGCGGCGACCTCCTTCTCCTGGCACCAGTAGCAGTTCTCGAATTTGACGCCGGGCGCGTCGCCGCCGGCATAGCCGCCCCATTCCTTCTCGGACAGGCAACGTTCCATCTGCCCGGTGCGCACGATCACGAAGTCGCCCTTGCGGATTTCCACGTTGGAGTCTTTAGCGCATTTATCGAGCTCGTCGTTGGAAATGCTCTCGCCATCCTGCATCCACTTAACGCCGCGATGGCGCGCGATGTCGAGCAGCACGCCGCGCCCGACCATCTTGTTCCTGGAATGCTCGATGCCGAGCACCGAGAGGCCGCGCGAGTCGATCAGCTTGGCGTCGTGGCCGTTATAGGCCTTGTCCTCGTAGAAGATGTGGCCGAGCGCGTCCCAATGAGTAGCGCCCTGCACGCACAACATCAGCGTGTCGTCGGCGTAGCGGATCCTGTTCCAGTCCTGCTGGCCGGCGATGGCGTCGGTGCCGGTCGCCAGCATCTGGTGGATCGGGTTGAAGCGGCCGCCGAACAGGCCGGTCTGCGGGCCGGTGCGGTCGAGCGGGATGCCGAGCGCGAACACCTTGCCGGTGCGGATCAGGCTCGCCGCCTTGACGATGTCCTCCGGCGTGACGTGGTTGAGCGTGCCGATCTGGTCGTCCTTGCCCCAGCGGCCCCAGTTCGAGAGCTTCTTGGAGGCCTCGGCAATCGCCTGTCTGCCGACTTTTATATTCATGACGCGTTTCCTTCCCGCATTTTCGGCGCGCGCCTGCCACCTGCGGCCGCCCCTTGAGCGCAATTGTGCGCGGAGGGCGGCGGTTCAGCAAGCGGGCAAGCGTCGGAGGCGAAGCCGACTCGACATGGTGAAAATTCCGGTGCGCTTCAGACTTTACCGAGCGCCCGCAAAATCTTCCCCGGCGTGAACGGCATGTCGGTCAGTGGCGCCGCGCCCAACGGCCGCAGGGCGTCGTTGATGGCGTTCATCACGCAGGCCGGCGCGCCAGCGGTACCGGCTTCGCCGGCGCCCTTGGCGCCCAACTCAGAGTCGGCGGTGGGCGAGACCACGTGGCCGCATTCGATGTCGGGCATTTCGGCGGCCATCGGCACCAGGTAGTCGGCCATGTTGCCGTTGGTAAGCTGCCCGCGCTCGTCATAGAGGCAGTGCTCGAACAGCGCGGCGCCGATGCCCTGCACGATGCCGCCGCGCATCTGCTCGTCCACCAGCTGCGGATTGATGATGGTACCGCAGTCCTCCACGCACCAGTGCTTCAGCAGCTTGACGAAGCCGGTATCGGTATCGACCTCGAGGTAACTGGCCTGGATGCCGTTGGTGAAGGCGAACGGCCAGGCCCGCGGCACGTAATGGCGCGTTACCATCAATTCGGCCTGCACGCCGGCCGGCAGCGTATCGGGGCGGAAATAGGCGACGCGCGCCAGTTCCTCCAGCGAAAGCCGCTCGGCGCCGCTCCCTTGATCGACGACGACGCCGTTGCGGATGTCGAGGCCCTCGGGCTTGGCCTGTAAAATGCTTGCGGCCAGCTCCAGCACGTTGCTGCGCAACGCCTTGCCGGCCTGCCAGGCCGCCTCGCCGCCGATGCCGGCGGCGCGCGAGGCCCAGGTGCCGCCGCCATAGGGCGTGTTGTCGGTGTCGCCGGTGACCACGCGCACTTTCTCGATCGGCACGCCAAACGAGGTCGCTGCCACTTGCGCCACGACCGATTCCGCGCCCTGGCCCTGCTCGGTGACGCCGGTGTGCACGACCACCGCGCCTTGCGCGTCCAGCATCAGCGTGGCGCCATCCTGCGAAGTGATGCGGGCGCCGCCGACGCCGTAGAAGGCGGCGGACGGGTTAGTCACCTCGATGAAGCTCGCGAAGCCGAGGCCGCGGTAGATGCCCTGTTCGCGCAAGCGCTTCTGCTCGGCGCGCAGGCCCGCATAGTTCATCAGGCTGTCCAGATGGGCGAGCGACTCGTGATGCGACAGCTTCTCGAATTTCAGCCCGACTGCGGATGCGCAAGGATAGGCGTCGTCGGCAAACAGGTTGCGCCGGCGCAGCTCCAGCGGGTCCATGCCGATCTCGGCGGCAGCGAGCTCGACCAGGCCTTCGGTCACCGCCACTGCAATCGGGTGCCCGACGGCGCGGTACTGGCACATCACATTTTTATTCTGAAACACCACGCGCGCCAGCGCGCGGTAATTCGGGCAGGTGTAGGGCCCGCCCACCAGGTTGACGATCTGGTTGGCCTCGATGCCGGAAGTGCGCGGATAGACCGAATAGGGGCCGACGCCGGTCAGGTCGTCGATCTCGAACGCCGTGATGGTGCCGTCACGCTTGACACCGATCTTGGCCTTGATGCGGTGGTCGCGGGCGTGGATGTCGGTGACGAAACTCTCGATGCGGTCGGCGACGAATTTAACCGGCCGCTTGAGCAGCTTCGACAGGGCCACCGTCGCCATCTCGTCTGCGTAAGTATGTACCTTGATGCCGAAACTGCCGCCGACGTCCTTGGTGATCACGCGCACCTGGGCTTCGGCGAGATCGAGATGCTTGGCGAACAGGTTCTGCATCATGTGCGGCGCCTGCGTGCCGTGATAGACGGTTAAGCGCCGCTCGCCTTCGTTCCAGTCCGCGACCACCGCGCGCGGCTCGGTGGTGACGCCGGTGTGGCGGCCGAACATGAACGTCTTCTCCACCACCGCGTCGGCCTCGGCGAAAGCCTGGTCCGGCGCGCCCACTTCCAGCTTGCGCTCGAAGCAGAGATTGTCACCGAGTGAGGGATGGATCAGCGGCGTGTTCTTATCGAGCGCGGTTTCCGGATCGGTGACCGCGGGCAGGGGCTGGTATTTCACCTCGACCAGTTCGCAGGCGTCCTCCGCCTGCGCGCGCGAGCGCGCCACCACCGCGCAGACTGCCTCGCCTTGCCAGCAGGCGCGGTCGACGGCGAGCGCGTGCTGTGGCGCCGATTTCAGGCCCTTCAGATGGGTGAGCACCCCGACCCAGGGCGTCATTACCTTGGCGAGCTCGGCGCCCGTCACCACCGCGATCACGCCCGGCGCCTTCTTTGCTTTTTCAGTCGCAATCTTGACGATGCGCGCATGGGCGTGCGGCGAGCGCACGAAGGCCACGTGCGTCATGCGCGGCAAAGTGACGTCACTGACATATTGCCCGCGTCCCTGCGTGAGCCTTGGCAAGTTCGGCCGCGGCACCGAGCGCCCGATATAGGAATTGGGCCGGTCGAGCGCGGTCAGCACGGGCGGGGAGTCGTCGGTGATTTTCATGATTGAACCCTGTTACTATCCGTTCGTCCCCGCGAAAGCGGGGACCCAGGGCGGCAGGTGATGAGCTTCTTTGTGTACATCTTGGCGAGCCGCCGAAACGGAACGTTGTATATCGGTATGACCGACAATCTTGTCGCCCGCGTATGGCAACACCAAGCAGGGCTGGTACCCGGATTTACGAAAAAGTACGGAGTCAAGACGCTCGTTTGGTACGAGGTCCACGAAACACGAGAAGCTGCAATCTTGCGCGAACGGCAACTGAAGAAATGGAATCGACGTTGGAAACTCGAGCTGGTTGAGCGGTAGAACCCGCCGTGGAATGACCTTGGCAAAAAGCTAACGCCCTGAAGAACTGGGTCCCCGCTTTCGCGGGGACGAACGGAGAGGATCATTTCTTCCCTCCCGCCCTCTGCTTCGCCACCGCTTCCACCGCGTCGACGATGGCGTGGTAGCCGGTGCAGCGGCAGTAGTTGCCGGAGAGATGCGCGCGGATGTCCTCGCGGCTCGGCACCGTCTTGTTTTTGTTTGCGCGTTTCAGCAGGTCCTGCGCTGCCACCAGCATGCCGGGGGTGCAATAGCCGCATTGCAGGGCATTGCGCTGCTCGAACGCCGCCTGCAGGTCGGCAATCTCAGTCGTGTCGGACAGGCCCTCGATGGTCTCCACCGTGGCACCGTCGCATTGCACCGCCAACATCAGGCAGCCGCGCACGATCTCACCGTTGACCCGCACGGTGCAGGCGCCGCAGACGCCGTGCTCGCAGCCGATATGGCTGCCGGTCAGCACCAGGTCCTCGCGCAGGAAATCGACCAGGGTCTTGCGCGCGTCCACGCGCTCGGCGACGCGTTCGCCGTTGACGGTAAGAGAAATGTCGAGCGCCGTGT
>CAYLMY010000107.1:0-4217 GCA_964384635.1 uncultured Undibacter sp. | reverse complement strand
CCGAGCGCCAGCAGGCAGGCCGGCAATTCCGCCGCCGGATCGGCGAAAGCAATGGAGCCGCCGAAGGTGCCGCGGTTGCGGATCGCCGGGTGGCCGATATGGGGCATGGCGAGCGCGATCAGCGGCGCGTGTTTGGCGATCACATCTGAGCGCTCGACCTGCGTGTGCCGGGCCAGCGCGCCGATCTCGATGGTCTTGCCTTTCTTGGCGATGCCGTCGAGGCCCTTGATGCCGTTGATGTCGATCAGCAAGTCCGGCGCCGACAGCCGCATATTAAGGGTGGCGATCAGGCTCTGCCCGCCGGCCAAGAGCCGCGCGTCGTCCTTGTGTTTGGACAGCAGCGCGACCGCTTCCTTGAGCGTGCGCGCCTTGGTGTAGGCGAACGGCGCCGGCTTCACGCGAACCTCCCCATTTTGCCGCCGCGTGACCGACTTGTGGATCGCGCGCTGGCTTTTTTCTTATTGTGACCGAGAACGCGGCGCGGTCAATGCGGCCCACTCGCGGCAGCGCGAATTGCCGCGTATAAAGCCGGGCCACCAAAGGGGAGGAAATCATGGCGGGCGGGTTCGAAGGCAAAGTCGTCGTCGTCACCGGCAGCAGCCGCGGCATCGGCCGCGCCATTGCGGCCGCTTTTGCGCGCGAGGGCGCGCAGACCGTATTGGCGGCGTCCAATGCCGCCAATCTTGCCGTCGGCGCCAAGGCGGTGGCGGCGGCTGGGGGACCAGCGCCGCTGACGGTGGAAGGCGACCTGCGCCAGCTTGCCGCTTGCGAAAAACTTTTTGCGCAGGTCAGCGACCGCTTCAAGCGCTGCGACGTGCTGGTCAACAATGCCGGTGCCACCAAGGGCGGCAAATTCTTCGATCTGCCGGACGAAGCCTGGGGCGACGGCTTCGCGCTGAAATTCCACGCCGCCGTGCGGCTCACCAAGCTGTTCTGGCCGCTGCTCAAGGCCTCGCATGGCAGCATCATCAACATTATCGGCGGCGCCGCGCGCACGCCGGGCCCGGACTTCCTGATCGGCGGCGCGGTCAACGCCGCGATGTCGAATTTCGCCAAGGGCCTGACCGCCATGGGCAACCGCGACGACGTCAACATCAACGTCATCCATCCAGGCCAGACCGAAACCGACCGCGTCGTGCAACTGTTCCAGCAGTTTGCCAAGGCGCAAGGCAAAACGCCCGAGCAGGTGCGTGAGGAGTCGCTGAGCAAGAGCGGTTTGCGCCGCATCGGCAAGCCGGAGGATATCGCCGAGCTAGCGGTGTTCCTGGCCAGCGCCAAAGGCCGGCACATCCAGGGCACCGCGATCGCGGTCGATGGCGGCGCGACGCCAGGATTTTACTAGAAACCATCCGATCGTCCCCGCGAAAGCGGGGACCCAGCGCGGCAAAATGCAAGCTCTCGGTGTATCGCCCTGGATTCCCGCTTTCGCGGGAATGAGCGGAGTTTGGATCAACCGGTGATTTTCTTCACGATATCGATCGCTCGCCGCAGCAGCGTCATCGAGGCTTCCAAGGTGCGAAAAGCGGCGTGCGACGTGAGGGTGACGTTCTCCATCTTCGCCAGCGGGTGATCCGGCTTCAGCGGCTCATCGTGGAACACGTCGAGCCCGGCGTGGCGGATGTGGCCGCTCGTGAGCGCTTCGATCAGCGCCGCCTCATCCACCAGCGCACCGCGCGCGGTATTGACCAGGATGGCGCCTGGCTTCATTTGCGCGATGCGCTTGGCGGACAGAAAGCCGTGGGTCTCGCCGTGGAGCGTGAGATTGATCGACACCACATCGGCGTGCGCCAGCAGTGTGTCGAGCTCGCTGAGCGGCACGCCGGCGCGGCGGGTCCGGTTCCAACCGATCACGTGCATGCCGATGCCCTTGCCGATGCGCGCCACCTCGCGCCCGATACCGCCGAGCCCGATCACGCCCAGCGTCTTGCCGTGCAGCTGCACGCCTTCCTGCGGCGTCCACACGCCCGCGCGTACCTCGCGGTCCATGCGGGCCACGTCACGCGCGGCGGCGAGCATCAATGCAATCGTATGCTCGGCCACGGCGGTGTCGCCATAGCCCTTGATGGTGTGCACGGTGACGCCGCGGCTCTTAAGCTCATCGACATTCATGTAGCTGGCCGCGCCGGTGCCGAGGAACACGATGTGCTTGAGCGCCGCGCACTGCGCCACCAGCTCGGTCGGCATGGCGGAGTGGTCGTCGAGCGCGACCGCGTAGCCTTCGAGCAGGCGCGGCAGCTCCTCGCGCGCAAATTGCGCGGTGTTGACGGTGATCGGCGGATCATCGGGGCGGACGACCTTGTCCCACACCGGCGCCAGCTGATCGTTGCAGTCGAGGAAGAGGGCTTTCATGGCCGTCGCCGTCCCGCCCCGCCGGCGGAGCACCCTGCGCATGTCACCTTGTTTGTGATGAGCGGCCGGTCCGGTCAAGCCGGGCGGCGGCAATCTTGCGTGCCATGCATATCCCACCGTTGACGGCCCCGCAGGCGGAGAATACATGCGGGGGTGCGCCGCTGATCCGGGCAGCCTATCGCCGAGCCGCCGAGGTCTTCCTGCCGCCCGTTGCGGGCGCCCTACGCTTGGAAATTGCATGAAACCTGCCAGCGATGAAGCTCCCGCAACCGGCGGCGCCGCGACCGCGGAACGCAAACTAGTCTGCGTCATCGCCTGGCCGGCGGCGCATTCGCGATCGCCACTGATCCACAATTACTGGATCAAGAAACACGAATTGAACGCCGAATACCGGCGCGAGGCGGTGCCGCCGCAAGAATTTGCCGAATTCGTCAGCCATTTGCGCGATCGCGGCTATGTCGGCGCCAATGTCACGATCCCGCACAAGCAGACCGCGCTCACGGTCTCGGCGCCCGACGAGCGCGCGCGCGCGGTCGGCGCCGCCAATACGCTGTGGTACGAAGGCGACACGCTGCGCTCGACCAATACCGACGTCGAGGGCTTTCTCGCCAATCTCGACAGCGCCACGCCGGGCTGGGACCGCGGGCTGGAGAGCGCCATCGTGCTCGGCGCCGGCGGCGGCGCGCGCGCGGCGACGTTTGCGCTGCTGACGCGCGAGGTGCAGCGCGTTTACGTGATCAACCGCACGGTCGATCGCGCGGAGGCCATCCAGAAGCAGTTCGGCGCGCGCGTGCGCGTGGCCGGCTGGGACGAGATCACCGGGCTGCTCGGCGGCGCCGGGCTCTTGGTCAACACCACCACGCTCGGCATGGTCGGTCAGCCGCCGCTCGAGATCAATCTGCGCTGTCCGGCCTCGCTGGTGGTGGTGGACCTTGTCTATGATCCGCTGGAGACCGGCCTCTTGAAGGCGGCGCACGAGCGCGGTCTGCGCGTCGCCGATGGTCTCGGCATGCTGCTGCATCAGGCGGTGCGCGGCTTCGAATTGTGGTTCGGCGTGCGCCCGGAAGTGACGGCGGAGCTGCGCGCGCTGGTCGAGGCCGATCTGGGCGTTGCGCCGACGCCGGCACCGGCCGTCGAAGAAAAGACGGAGCCGCCGGTGAAGGTGAAAAAGCCGCGCCGGAATAAGAAGCGCGGCGAGGGGTTCTCCGGCTGACGGACCGGCGCTGCCGGCTGCGTCAGGGAGGACATAATGCACACGCTGAATATGACACGTCGCGCGCTCGCCGCAGCGGCGATCGGGCTTGCTTTCTCTGTTACCGCCGCCGTGGCGCAGCAGCCGGGCCGCATCCGCGGCGAAATCGAGAATATCGACGGCGGCATGCTGTCGGTCAAGACGCGCGATGGCGCCATGCTTAAGGTCAAGCTCGCCGATGACGCGCGCGTCGCCTCGCTGGTGAAGGCCTCGCTTGCCGACATCAAGAACGACTCGTTCATCGGCATCGCCGGCATGCCGCAGGCCGACGGCAGCATCCGGGCCTTTTCGGTGCACATCTTCCTGCCGGCACAGCGCGGCAAGGTGCCGGATAGACACGGGGCCTGGGACGCGCGGCCGGGCAGCACCATGACCAACGCCTATGTCGAGAGCATGGTGAAGGGCAAGGACGGCGAGACCTTCATGGTGAAATACAAGGACGGCGAGAAGAAGATCGTGGTGACGCCGGCGACGGTGATCGCTGCGGTGGCCCCCGGCAAAAAGGACGAGCTCAAGGCCGGCATGTACATTGTCATCTTCGCCTCGCAGAAGCAGTCGGACGGCTCGCTGCTGGCCAAGGTGATGTATTTCGGCCGCGACGTCGCGCCGGCGATGT
>CAYLMY010000106.1:2674-10925 GCA_964384635.1 uncultured Undibacter sp. | reverse complement strand
ACCATCATGGTCAACTGCAATCCGGAGACGGTGTCGACCGACTACGACACTTCCGACCGGCTCTATTTCGAGCCGCTGACGCCGGAGGACGTGCTGGAGATCATCGACACCGAGCGCGCAAACGGCACGCTGCACGGCGTCATCGTGCAGTTCGGCGGCCAGACCCCGCTCAAGCTGGCCGAGCCCCTGGAGAAGGCCAAGGTGCCGATCCTCGGCACTTCGCCCGACGCCATCGATCTGGCGGAAGACCGCGACCGCTTCAAGAAGCTGCTCGACAAGCTCAAACTGCGTCAGCCCAAAAACGGCATCGCCGTTTCGCTCAACGCCGCCCGCGCCATCGCCGACGAGATCGGCTATCCCGTCGTGATCCGGCCGTCCAATGTTCTGGGCGGACGGGCGATGGAGATCGTGCGCGACGCCGCCCAGTTCGACAAATACGTGGCGCGGCTCACAGGCGACCTCGACCGGCCGAGTGAACTGGTCATTTCCAAGCGAAGCCCGCTGCTGATCGACCGCTATCTGTCGGACGCCACCGAAGTGGACGTCGATTGTCTCGCCGACGGCAAGGACACCTTCATCGCCGGCATCATGGAGCACATCGAGGAGGCCGGCATCCATTCCGGCGACTCGGCCTGCGCGCTGCCGCCGCATTCGCTCTCCGGCAAGGCCATCGCCGAATTGGAGCGGCAGACCCGCGCGCTGGCGCTGGCGCTCAATGTCGGCGGACTGATGAACGTGCAATACGCCATCAAGAACGGTGACATCTACGTGCTCGAGGTCAATCCGCGCGCCTCGCGCACGGTGCCGTTCGTGGCCAAGGTGATCGGCTTGCCGGTAGCCAAGATCGCCGCCCGCATCATGGCGGGCGAGAGCCTGAAAAGTTTCGGCCTCAAGCCGGCCCACCCCAAGCACCGGGCGGTGAAGGAGGCGGTGTTCCCGTTCGCCCGTTTCCCCGGCGTCGACACTGTGCTCGGCCCGGAGATGAAATCGACCGGCGAGGTGATGGGCATCGACGGCACTTTCGAGATCGCCTTCGCCAAGAGCCAGATCGGCGGCGGCACCAGCCTGCCGCGCTCAGGCACGGTGTTCGTCTCGGTCAAGGACGAGGACAAAGCGCGCATCCTGCCGGCCATCAAGCTCTTGGCCTCGCTCGGCTTCAAATGCATCGCCACTTCGGGCACCCAGCGCTATCTGTCCGAGCAGGGGGTGGAAACGGCCAAGATCAATAAAGTGCTGGAGGGCCGGCCCCATATCGTGGATGCCATCAAAAACGGCGGGGTTCAGCTGGTTTTCAACACCACCGAGGGGGCCACCGCCCTGGCCGACAGCCGGTCGCTGCGCCACGCCGCCCTCTTGCATAAAGTGCCGTACTACACCACTCTTTCAGGTGCCGTCGCCGCGGCGCAGGGCATCAAGGCCTATCTCGGGGGCGACCTCGAGGTTCGCGCGCTGCAGAGCTACTACGGTAGCCGGGCCTAGGGGCCGATTTGCCCATGGTCCGAACCCAAAGCGGCGGTGCGAGTTAGGCCGGGAAGTCCCAGGTCGCGGTGCCGCTGGTCCGCGGTCAGGGTTTTTTTGACCGGCCCTCGTTCAATTGACTCCGGTTTCGCGGATAGTCCGTGACCGGAGTCGTATTACGAGTCGATGGAACGAAATTTTCAGGATGGGAAGGGGCTTGGCGGTGCGTAAGACGCTTTGAGTTTGGTTCGGCGCCCGCCAGGGGGAGATGAGACGATGGAAAAGATTCCGATGACCGCCGACGGCTATGCGACGCTCGAAGCCGAGCTCAAGCATTGCCAGCAGGTCGAGCGGCCGCGCATCATCCAGCAGATCACCGACGCGCGCACGCACGGCGACCTGTCGGAGAATGCCGAATATCACGCCGCCAAGGAGCAGCAGTCGCTCAACGAAGGCCGCATCGCCGAGATCGAGGACAAGCTGGCGCGCGCCGACGTCATCGACGTGTCGAAACTGTCGGGCGACAGCATCACCTTCGGCGCCACCGTCACGCTGGTCGACGAGGACACCGACGAGAAGAAGGTCTGGCAGATCGTCGGCGAGCCGGAAGCCGACGCCAAGAAGGGACGCATCTCGATCACCTCGCCGCTTGCCAAGGCGCTGATCGGCAAGGCCAAGGGCACAACCGTCGAGGTCAATGCGCCGGGCGGCGCCAAGGCCTATGAGATCAAGAAGGTGGAGTGGCGGTAGCCCCACCTGCATCAAAAATCATCGCGACCATGATGGCCGGGCCTGTCCCGGCCATTTCATTTCAGCGGGCACGGCACGCACAGGCTTGTCTTGAATCTGTCTTAAAAGGCCGCATTTCACCGCGCAGCGACACTATACTTTATACTTTTGTAGCCGCGCTATGCGGGCGCGAGTGTGCTAGCGTTTTCTCAGAAAATTATGACAGGCAGCGCGATGTAGCGCCCGCACCCTCCACATTCAACAGCGACAGCCCCGCAACCAGGGAGCACGCGATATGCCCACGATCACGACCAAAGACGGCGTTGAGATCTTTTACAAGGACTGGGGCAAAGGTCAGCCCATCGTGTTCAGCCACGGTTGGCCGCTGTCGGCCGATGACTGGGACACGCAGATGCTGTTCTTCCTCAATCACGGCTATCGCGTTATCGCCCATGACCGCCGCGGCCATGGCCGCTCCACGCAAGTCAGCGACGGCCATGACATGGATCATTATGCCGACGACCTTGCAGCCGTGACGGCGCATCTCGATCTGAAGAACGCCATTCACGTCGGCCATTCCACCGGCGGCGGCGAGGTGGTGCATTATATCGCGCGGCACGGCGAAAGCCGCGTGGCGAAGGCGGCCATCATCAGCGCCGTGCCACCGCTGATGGTGAAGACGGCGGCCAATCCGCTCGGCCTTCCCAAGCAAGTGTTCGACGACTTGCAAGCGCAGCTCGCGGCCAACCGTTCGCAATTCTATCGCGACATTGCGTCGGGGCCCTTCTATAACTTCAACCGGCCGGGCGTGAAATCGCTGGAGGGGGCCATTGCGAACTGGTGGCGGCAAGGCATGATGGGCGGCGCCAAGGCGCATTACGACGGCATCGTCGCCTTCTCACAAACCGACTTCACCGACGACCTCAAGAAGATCACCGTGCCGGTGCTGGTGATTCACAGCGAAGACGATCAGATCGTTCCCTATGTCGCCGCCGGGCCCTTGTCGGCAAAGCTCTTAAAGAATGGGACGCTGAAAACTTACAAGGACTTTCCGCACGGCATGATCACCACGCAGGCGGATGCCGTGAACGCCGACCTGCTCGCCTTCATCAAGGCCTAGTCCATCGGCACCATCGCCGCGTCCTTGGCGTTGCGCAGCGTGAGCGAGGTCTTCACGTTGCGCACATTGGGCGCGGCGGTGAGGCGCTCGACGAAGGCTTGGAAGGCATTCAAATCGGGCGCCACGCATTTCAAGACGAAATCGATCTCGCCCGACAGCATCCAGCATTCGCGCACCAAAGGCTGCGCGCGCACGAAATTCTCAAACGCAACGAGATCGGCTTCCGCTTGGCTCGCCAGATGCACCATGGCGAACACCGTCACTTCATAGCCGAGCTTCTTCTCGTCGAGCAGCGCGCGGTAGCCCTTGATGTAGCCGGCCTCCTCCAGCCCGCGCACGCGCCGCAGGCAGGGCGGCGCCGAAATGCCGACCCGGCGCGCCAGCTCCACATTGGTGATGCGGCCGTCGTCCTGAAGCTCCTTCAGGATCTTGCGGTCGATGGCGTCGAGACGGGCGGGCACCAGACACTCCATCCGGGCGTAAGGCCTTAGCCCGGCCGGAACATCCATACCGCGAAACAATGTTTCGCGAAACATTATTGCGCGGGCGCGCGACCGGATGCCCCGCGGGCGGCGAATGCTGTGGCTTCGGGGGTTGCGGTTCTTGCATGGCTCGCCCGAAATCCATAGATCGAGCAGGCAAAAGAGCCGGCAGCCAGTCCGGCCGCCCGGGTGACAAGCCGCCCGACCTCGCCCGCCAGGGGGGCGCAACGCAATGTCAAAGACCACGCACGGCAAAGTCGTGATTATCGGCTCGGGACCGGCCGGCTACACCGCCGCCATCTATGCCGCGCGCGCCATGCTGGAGCCGATCATGATCCAGGGCATCCAGCCCGGCGGCCAGCTCACCATCACCACCGACGTGGAGAACTATCCGGGTTTTGCCGACGTCATCCAGGGCCCCTGGCTGATGGAGCAGATGCAGGCCCAGGCCGAACATGTCGGCACCAAAATCGTCACCGACCACGTGACCAAGGTGGAATTCGGCAGCCGGCCGTTCCGCCTCGAATGCGACAGCGGCGACGTCTACCTCGCGGACAGCGTGATCATCGCCACCGGCGCGCAGGCGCGCTGGCTCGATCTGCCGTCCGAGCAGAAGTTCAAGGGCTACGGCGTGTCGGCATGTGCCACCTGTGACGGCTTCTTCTACCGCAACAAGGAAGTAGTCGTAATCGGCGGCGGCAACACCGCGGTCGAGGAGGCGCTGTTCCTCACCAATTTCGCCAGCAAGGTCACGGTCGTGCACCGGCGCGACGCGTTCCGCGCCGAAAAGATTTTGCAGGACCGGCTGTTCAAGAACCCCAAGATCGAGGTGATTTGGGACAGCGTGCTCGAGGACGTGCTCGGCAGCCAGGACCCGCTAAAAGTCAACCGCGTGAAGCTGAAGAACGTAAAGACCGGCGCCGTGACCGAGCGCGCGATCGACGGCGTGTTCATCGCCATCGGCCATTCGCCGGCGTCCGAATTGTTCGTAGGCCAAGTGCAGATGAAACCGCCTGGTTACATCATCACCGCCGGCTATTCCACAGCGACATCAGTCCCTGGCGTGTTCGCCGCCGGCGACGTCACCGACGACATTTACCGGCAGGCGGTCACCGCCGCCGGACAGGGCTGCATGGCCGCGCTCGAAGCGGAGAAATTCCTGGCCGCGCACGAACACCAGCGCGCGGCGGCGGAATAGATCATGGCCGCCAAAAACTCAATGGACTGGGACAAGCTGAAGGTGTTCCACGCCGCGGCGGAGGCCGGCTCGTTCACGCACGCCGGCGAGCGGCTCGGACTGTCACAGTCGGCGGTCTCGCGCCAAGTGTCGGCGCTGGAAGGCGAGCTCGGCGTCTCGCTGTTTCATCGCCACGCGCGCGGGCTGATCCTTACCGAGCAGGGCGAATTGCTCTACCGCACCGCGCACGAAGTGTTCATGAAACTGGAGGCCGCGCGCACCAAGCTCACCGACAGCCGCGAGCGGCCGAACGGCGAACTCAAGGTCTCGACCACGCCCGGCATCGGCGTGCACTGGTTGACGCCGCGGCTCGGCGAATTCCTCGATCTCTATCCCGACATCCACATCACGCTGATCACCACCGACGAGGAGCTGGATCTGGCGATGCGCGAGGCCGACGTCGCCATCCGCCTGCGCCAGCCGACCCAGCCCGACCTGATCCAGCGCAAGCTGTTCTCGGTGCATTTCCACGCCTACGCCTCGCCCGATTATCTCAAGCGTTTCGGCACCCCGCGCACGCACGAGGAGCTCGACAAGCACCGCATCCTCCTGCTCGGCGGCGCGGTGCCGGCGCATTTCGCCAACCGGCGCTGGCTCCTGGAAGTGGGCCGCGACGGCAACGAGCCGCGCGTGCCGCACCTCACCGTCAATAACGTGCTCGGCGTACTGCGCGCCTGCCAGCGCGGCTTGGGCGTGGCGATACTGCCGGACTATCTGGTGGAAGAAAACGGCGGGCTGGTGCAGCTTTTCGGCGACGAGGACACGCTCGCGCTCGATGCTTTTTTCGTCTACCCGGAAGAACTCAAGTCGGTGGCGCGCATCCAGGTATTTCGCGACTTCCTGGTCGCCAACGCGCAGCGCTGGCATTTTTAGCTGGATTCACGCCGCCAAAATGGCGCGGCAAAAAGCTGCAGCGGCTTGGCGATTCGGCATGGCAGTCATGCGGCCTATGCCATTGCTGGACTCGAGCCGGACTCGCATAGTTTGGGCACGCTGTTTCACCGGAAGTGTCCTCCCAAAACATCCGGTTAAGCAGCAAGTTCCCCTCTGGAGATGTTGCCGGCCCCCCACGCCGGCAAACCTGAACCGGGCCCCTTGCGGGGCCCGGTTTTTTTACGGCGCGCGGAAAATGCTATCGGCCGCGGCGGCCGTAAGTGACGCGATAAACCGCGCCGTTCCAGTCGTCGGAGATCAAGAGCGAGCCGTCGCGCATCGGCTGCACGTCCACCGGACGGCCAAGATAATTATTGTCCTGGAGAAAGCCGGTGAGGAACGGCTCCATCGACTGCACCGAGCCGTTTCTGTTGAGGCGGATGACGACAACGTCGCCGCCGATCTTTTTGGTCCGATTCCAGGAACCGTGACGGGCGATGAAGATGGCGTCGCGGTATTCGCTGGGGAACATGCGGCCGGTGTAAAAGCGCATGCCAAGCGGGGCGACGTGCGGCCCGAGCAGCGCGATCGGGGCGGTGAATTCGTCGCAGGAACGGCCCCAGCCGAATTGCGTATCGGGCAGGTCGCCCTGGTAGCAGTACGGCGCGCCAAAATCTTCCGCCGGCTTTCTGACGCGGTTGAGCTCGTCGCTCGGCGCGTCCTCCGACAGCCAGTCGCGGCCGTTGTCGGTGAAGTAAAGTTGTTTGTTGCGCGGTGACCAGTCGAAGCCGAGCGAGTTGCGCACCCCGCGCGCGACCACTTCAATGTCGCCGCCGGTAAGATCGATGCGGCGGATTTCGCCCTGCCCGGCCGGCGGCAGGCAATTATTGCAAGGCTGGCCGACCGAAACGTAGAGCTTGTCGTCGGGGCCGACGCCGATGAAGCGTGCGCCGTGCGCTTCGTCCTTGGGCAGACCGTCGTAGATCACCGTCGGCTTCGGCGGATCGTCGAGCGTGTTTTCGATGTTGTCGATCTTGGAGATTTTCGAAACCTCGGCGATGTAGAGCGTGCCGTCGTGAAAGGCGAGCCCGTTCGGCCGGTGCAGGCCGGAGACGAGCATCTTCACCCGGCGCCGGCCTCGATCCTCGATGACGGCCGAGACCTTGTCCCCGGTGCTGCCGACAAACACGGTGCCGCGCTTGCCGACGCGCAGCGAGCGCGCATTGGCGATGCCGCTGGCATAGACCTCGATGCGGAAGCCGGGCGGCAGCTTGAGCTTGGCGAGCGGCAACTGGTCGCGCGCGGCCGGCTGCGCCGGCGGGCGAAGAGGCACGAGCCTGGCGGCAGCCTCGTTACCGATGGGACCGCCGCTCTGGGCCAGGCCGGGCATGAGCGCGGCGGGCGGCGGGGCGATCGGCGTTTGCGCGCGCACGGGTGCAGCCGACAAGAAGCCAGCCAGGGTGGCGGCGACCAGGACGACGGTCCGGAATGCGCGGGGCGCGGACATCAAAGCCCTTCCGGATGGCGAAGCGCTCGTCCGCGCATTTGCGATCGAGGACGGCCGATAGCGACCCACTTCCATTGCGCTCAAGTCTCCAATAATTGGACGACCGGCGGCAATCCGGCCATTTGGCGCGGTTTGGCCACAGCCGCCGGTTGCATCCATCATGCCTGCGTCATGCGGCCGTTCTAGCGTTTGTCGGGCCCAAATCCGTCATCACGAAGAAATCATTGGGTAAAAGTCACGAAAACCTGTTCGGGAACCAGCCGCTTGGCCGACCGTTGCTATAGATTATGGCGCGCAAAGGGCCGGATAGGCCGACGAAATGCAGGCGTTTGGCTGCCCGTGCAAAATAGCCACAGTCGGCCAGCGTGATGCAAACATGTTGGGAAAAACGTAACTTAAATAGGTGCATCAGATAGTATGCGGCCCTAAGTATCGGCCATTCGGCCCGCTTCAGCCTTGGGAGACGATGGTGAAGTCTGTTCGTTTTGAGCGTCTGCTGGCGGCGACCGCCTTCGGCCTGATCCTGGCTCTATCCAGTCATGCCGGCATGGCGCAGCAATCCGAACAAATGATCGAAGCGGCAATTCCGGCGCCGGATACCTCGCCGGCGCTTTCGGTTTCGACCAAAGACGCCGCGGCGGCGCCGACCTCGGCAGATACCGGCGAAGACAGCGCCGCGCCGGCGAACACGGACGCGCTTAAGACCGAATCCAAGCAGGATACCGCCGCGCCAGTTGCCGAACCGGCCGACGTAAACCAGGACACCGCCAAAACCGACGCCGCGGCTAAACCCAAGCAGGACGTGACCGCGCCGGCGAACAACGACACGGCCAAGACCGATACCA
>CAYLMY010000106.1:0-2574 GCA_964384635.1 uncultured Undibacter sp. | reverse complement strand
CGGCCGAGCCCAAGCAGGACGCGACCGCTCCGGCGGCTGAGCCGACCAAAGCCGCGGACACGCCGGAAGCGACGTCGGCCCCGGTTACCATCGACACCCAGGTGGCCGACCGGCTGCGCGACCTGATCACCGGCAAGCGGTTCGACCGTTTTGTCACCCGTAAGGACGTCCGCGCCGGCGTCGAGCAGTTCTATCAGGTGCACGATTACAAGCCGATCTGGACGAGCGACGGTGCCGCCAATGCGCGCGCCAACGCCGCCATCGCCTATCTCGGTCAGGTCGAAACAGTCGGGCTCGACTCGCGCGACTATCCGACGCCGGATTTTGGCGCCTCGGTCACGCCGGATTCGCTGGCCGAGAACGAGCTGCGGCTCACCGCTTCCGTGCTCACCTATGCGCGCGAGGCGCAAATCGGCCCCATTCACTTCACCCGCGTCGGCCCCGATATTTCCTTCAAGCTGGTCGCGCCCGAGCCGGCAGAAGTGCTGGCCAAGCTCGCCGACAGCGGCGACACCGCGGCGGCGCTCGACAGCTATAATCCGCCGCAGGCCGGCTTCAAGGCGCTCAAGGAAAAGCTCGCCGAGCTGCGCGCCAATGGCGGGCAGATCGACAAGCCGAAGGAAACCGGTGAGCAGCAGGTGCGCGTGCCGGAAGGCAAGACCCTGCGCCCCGGCATGAAGGACGCGCGCGTGGTGGCGGTGCGCAAGCGCCTCGACATCGCCGGCGACAAGAACAACCCGGTCTATGACGACGACGTGTTCGACGCCGTGCGGGCCTTCCAGACCAAGGCCGACATCGGCGTCGACGGCATGCTCGGCCCCAATACTTTGGCCGCGCTCAATGGTGAGCAGGCAAGGCACCGTACGCCCACCAATCCGATCGATACGGTCGTCGTCAACATGGATCGCTGGCGCTGGCTGCCGCGCAAGCTCGGCAACGACGACAACACCTACGTCGTGGTCAATGTGCCCGACTATTCGCTCAGCCTGTTCCACGAGGGCAAGCTGTTCTGGAAGACCAAGCTGGTGGTCGGCAAGCCCGGCAAAGAGACGCCGATGACCAGCGCGGCGATGAAGTTCATCACCGTCAATCCGACCTGGAACGTGCCGCCTTCGATCATCGAAAACGAATATCTGCCGGCGCTGATGCAGGATCCGACGGTGCTCGACCGCTACGGCCTGAAAATCTATCAGGACCCGGACGGCACCGTGCATATCTACCAGCCGCCGGGCGCCGGCAATGCGCTCGGCCGCATCCGCTTCAACTTCCCGAACAAGTTCCTGGTCTACCAGCACGACACGCCGGACAAGTATCTGTTCAAGCGCACGAAGCGCGCTTACAGCCATGGCTGCATGCGGGTGGAGGATCCGCTCGAATACGGCGTCAAGCTGTTGTCGATCGAACTGCCGGACAGGAACTACACCAAGGCCAAGCTTGAAAGCATGTTCGGCAGCAACGAGATCAACATCGACTTCCCCAAGCCGATCCCGGTGCACCTGACCTATCAGACCGCGTTCGTGGATGAGAACGGCAAACTGGTGTTCCGTGACGACGTCTACGGCCGCGACGCCCGCATGATCCAGATTCTCAAGGGCAGCGAGCGCAAGGTTGCCGACACTCCGATCGAGCGGGCGCCGGACGTCTCGGCGCAAGCGGTACGCCTGCCGGTCGGCACCTACGGCGGCTATGGCGATGAGGATGGCTACGCCTATCGCGGCGGCGGCGGCAACTTCTTCGAGTTCCTGTTCGGCGGCGGCCCACGCTATGTGCCGCGCAGTCCCGTCCGGCCGCGCGGTTTCGTCGGCCGCCCGCACGCCAGCAACGGCGGCTACTTTCCGAGGCGTTGACCACCCATCGTCTCAACTGAAGCTGGACGCCGGCGATTCTTTCGCCGGCGTTTTTTGCGCGCGGTGGCGATGCGGACGGAAAAATCGAGGACGCGTCGGAGCTGGTACAGGTGGGTGGACTCGAACCACCGACCTCTGGTTCCACAGACCAGCGCTCTAACCAACTGAGCTACACCTGCACGGGCTGTCGCATGCGACGTTGCGGGCGAACCTAGGTTCGGGACGCCGGTTTGGCAAGCGGGTTCGGCCCGCGCACCGGCGCAAAGCAAAAGCCCGGACCAAGGTCCGGGCTTCGCAGGCGCTGCGGCTGAAAGCGCAGCGTAAAACGTCGCTTGGGTCAGGCGGCCTTGCCGAACACGCTGGTGAAGCTTTCCTTGATCGGCTCGGCGGTGTCGGTCGCCACCTTTTGCGCCTCCGCGCTAAGCTCCTTGGCCTGCGCCGTCATGGTATCGAACTGCTCGCGCATGTAGGCGGTGGAGAGCTCGACCATCTCGGCATAGGACTTGGCGGTGAGCAATTCGCCGAACAGGTCGAAGGCGGCGTTGCTGTTGGTGCGCGCGGTCTCGATCAGCTTGAGGCCATAGCCGGAGCAGCCCTTGGAGGCGGTGCTGTAGGCTTCCTCGAGCACATCGGTGGCCTCTTCGGCCGTGCTTTTCATCTTGTCGTAGTTTTCCTTGGCGGTCGCGATGCCCTTTTCGGCGAACTCGCGGAAGGCGCTCGGCATTTC
>CAYLMY010000105.1:0-10988 GCA_964384635.1 uncultured Undibacter sp. | reverse complement strand
AAGTCGGCGACGATGTTGCCCTCGATCGCGGCCTCCAGCAGCGGCCATTGGAACCAGGAGGCATCGCGCAGGTGGCAGCGCGCCACGCGCCCTTTGCCGTCAAGCCGCAGCCAGACCAGCACGTCGCCGCGGAAGGCTTCCGCTAGCCCTAAGCCTTCGCAAATCCGCGCGGTTGTTTTGATCGGCGCCCGCGTCTCGCCGTCGGGCAGGGCGTTCAAAATCTGCTCGATCAGCGTCAGGCTCTGCTCGACCTCACGGATACGGACCCACACCCGCGCATTAACGTCGCCGGCTTCGAGCACCGGTACGTCGAAGGTGAGCGCGTCATAGGGTGCATAACGGAGATTGCGCCGCGCATCGAAGTTGCGCCCCGAGGCGCGGCCGACATGGCCGCCGGCGCCGAACTGGCGCGCCAGCGCGGGCTTCACGATGCCGGTGGTGACGGTGCGGTCCAGCAGAGACGCGGTGTTGTCGTAAAGTTCGATCAGGCGCGGGAATGTCTTGTGAGCTTCAGCGAGGAGAGCACGCAGCGCGTTCGGACCATCCGGCGCGATGTCGCGCGACACGCCGCCGGGCACGATGACGTCCATCATCAGCCGGTGGCCGAAACAGATTTCCGCCGCCCGTAACGTACGCTCGCGCAGGATGCCGGTTTGGGCATGCATGAGCGCGAAGGAAGCGTCGTTGCAGATGGCGCCGATGTCGCCGAAATGATTGGCCAGCCGCTCCAGCTCGGCCATCAGCGCGCGCAAATAGGCGGCGCGCGGCGGTATCTTCACCTGCAAGGCGGCCTCAATGGCTAACGCGAACGCAAAAGAGTACGCCACTGTGCTGTCGCCGGAAGTGCGGCCCGCGAGCTTGGCGGCGGCGTCGAGCGATGCGCCCGCCATCAAGGACTCGATGCCCTTGTGCACATAGCCGAGCCGCTGCTCCAGCCGCACCACGTGCTCGCCATTGGCGGTGAAACGGAAGTGTCCCGGCTCGATGATGCCGGCATGCACCGGCCCGACCGGAATCTGGTGCAGGCCCTCGCCTTCCGCCGGCAGGAAGACGTAAGGGGCGGGATTTTGCGCGCGCTGTTGCTTGCCGAGCGGATGGCGCACGTCCCAGAAGCCGAGATCGAGCCAGGGCCGCGTGTCAGGCGTGCCCATAGCTTCCAGCCCGAACAGATCGCGGATGGCGCGCTCGAGCCGCAGCGCGGGCGGATGGCGTGCGGCGACGCTCGGATATTCGCCGCTCTTACAGGCGTAACTGACGACCGCGATATCGCCCGCCTTTTCATCCAGTAGCGCCATGTGCACGTCGCCCGCATCGCCCCACAGGCCGAGCAACGTGCAGCGCCCGCGTGCCAACAATTCGATCGCCTTCTGCCAGCCGTCGTCGCCGACCACGACGCGCGGCCAGGGCCGGTGCGCCTTAACGCTCTCGCGGTGCTTGATGCTGTCGATCAGGGCCATGGCGCTATCCCAGCAGCTTGGCGACGTTCTCGAAGCCGGTGACCAGCGCCGGCGGCATGTAGAGACCGGCCGTGAATACGAGCGCGAGATGGGCGAACATCGGCACGTAGGAGGCCTGCGCCGGCGCGGTCGGCCCGCGCGGTTCCCCAAAAGCAATGGTGTTGAGGCGCAGGAATAGGCCGCCGAGCGCAATGAGAATGCCAAAAACCAGGATGACCGCCAGCCACGGCTGGCGCGCAAAGGTCGATGACACCACCAGGAACTCGCTCATGAAGATGCCGAGCGGCGGCAGCCCGGCAATCGCCACTACGCCCAGCACCAGGCCCCAGCCGAGCAGCGGGTTGGTCGCGGTCAGTCCGCCCATGTCGGCAATCTTCTGCGTACCCTTGACCTGCGAGATGTGACCGACCGCGAAAAATATCGCCGACTTGGTCAGCGAATGCATGGTCATGTGCAGAAGCCCGGCGAAATTGGCGAGCCCGCCGCCCATGCCGAAGGCGAACACGATGATGCCCATGTGCTCGATCGACGAATAGGCGAACATGCGTTTGATGTCGCGGCGCCGGTACAGCATGAAGGCGGCGAACACGCAGGAGATCAGGCCCATGGTCACCATCAGCGGGCCGGGCGCGATCGCCGCCGGGTTGAGCGCCAGCAGCATCTTGAAGCGCAGCAGCGCGTAGAGCGCGACGTTCAGCAGCAGGCCGGAAAGCACCGCCGAGATCGGTGTCGGGCCTTCGGCGTGCGCGTCGGGCAGCCAAGCGTGCAGCGGCGCCAGGCCAACTTTGGTGCCATAGCCGAGCAGCAGGAACACGAAGGCGACGTTGAGCAGCGCCGGATCGAAGTTCGCCGCGTGTGCTACCAGCACGGTCCACACCATGGCGTAGAGGCCTTCTCCGATTACCGGGCGCGCGGCCATATAGACCAGGATGGTGCCGAACAGCGCCAGCGCGATGCCGACACTGCCGAGGATGAAATATTTCCAGGCTGCTTCCAGCGCCTCGTGGGTGCGGTAGATGCCGACCATCAGCACGGTGGTGAGCGTCGCCATCTCGATCGCCACCCACATCAGGCCGATATTGTTGGCGACCAGCGCTAGGTTCATGGCGAACATCAGCACCTGGTACATGGCGTGGTAGAAACGCACGAAACCGAGCTTCAGCCGGCCGATCTCGATCTCGTGGCCGATATAGCTGGCGCTGAAGGCGCTGGTGGTGAAGCCGACGAATGTGGTGAGCACGATGAAGACCTTGTTGAGGTCGTCCACCAGCAGATAGGGCCCGGACGTCGGCTGCACGACGAACAACGAACAGGCCGTGAGGAACGTCGCCAGCGCCGCCAGCACGTTGAGCCGCGCGGTCAATCGATAGCCGGGCAGCGCCGCGAGCAGCGCTGCGGCTACCGCCGGGATCAGCAGAATGCCAGTGAGCGCGTCGAACTTCATTCCCGCTCTCCGCGAAACTTGTCGAGCGCCTGCAGGTCGACGGTGTCGAAGCGTTCTCGGATGCGGAACAGGAAGATGCCGATCACGATGAAGGCGATCAGCACTGAGAAGGCGACGCTGATCTCCACCACCAGCGGCATGCCCTTGGCGCCAGTCGCCGCCAGCACCAACCCGTTCTCCAGCGACATGAAGCCGATCACCTGGCTGACCGCGTTGCGCCGCGTCACCATCATCAACAAGCCGAGCAGCACGACCGACAACGCAAACGCAAGATCCTCACGCGCCAGCGGATCGGCTTGCGCGGTCACCCGCAACATCACCACCATGGACAGCGCCACCAGCCCCATGCCGAGCAGCATCGCCGGGCCGACGCCGACCACGGTCTCGATCTCGCGGTGGATGCCGAGCCGCACGATGATCCGGTGCAGCGCTATCGGAATGACGATGGCCTTGAAGATGAGCGCGATGGCAGCGGTGACGTAGAGATGCGGCGCGTCCTGTATAAAGGCCTGCCAGGCGACCGACGCCGCCAGCACCAATGCATGCAGCGCGAAGATATTGAGCAGTGCGTAAAGCCTGTCCTGGTAGAGCTGCATGAAGCTCACCAGCACCAGCGAGCCGGCGAGCATATGGGCGATATCGAAATTGAGACTGTGCATGCCGGCTACAGGCTCCCCGACACGAACAACAGCAGGGTCGCGAGCAGGCCGAGCATCAGTGCGGCGCCGAGGAAGGCCGGCACGCGGAACACGCGCATCTTGGCGATGGCCGTCTCGAACACGGCCAGCAGCACGCCGCCGGCCGCGAGCTTGCCGAGATAGGAGGCAACGCCGACGGCGATCACGGCCGGCCCGGCGTCGGGCCCGGCGATGCCCCAGGGCGTGAACAGGCAGCCGATCAGCGAGACATAGAGCAGAAGTTTGAGCTCGGACGACAGATCGATCAGCGCCAGATGCCGGCCGGAATATTCCAGCACCATCGCCTCATGCACCATGGTGAGTTCCAGGTGCGTCGCCGGATTGTCGATGGGGATGCGCGTGTTCTCGGCGATCGCCACCATGATCAACGCGAGCAGGGCCAGTCCCAGCGAAACGCGCAGGCCCACACCGGAAGACAGCATATAGGCGGCGACGGTGGAGAGCTGCGTTGAGCCGGCCACCAGTGCCAACGTGAACACGATCATCAGCATTGCGGGCTCGGCCAGCGAAGCGATCATCACCTCGCGGCTGGAGCCGATGCCGCCGAACGAGGTGCCGACGTCGAGGCCGGCGAGCGCCAGGAAGAAGCGCGCGCTGCCGATCAGCGCGATGATGGCGATCAGATCGGCCGACCAGGAGAACAACAATCCGCCGCGGAAGGTCGGCACCAGCGACGCCGCTACCCACGTGCCGGCGAACACGATGTAGGGAATGACGCGGAACAGCCAGGAGGCGCTTTCCGCCAGCACCACGTCCTTGCGCATCAGCCTGATCAGATCGCGATAGGGCTGCAGCAGCGGCGGCCCTTTCCGGCGCAGCAGCCGCGCCTTCACCTTGCGCACGAAGCCGGTGAGCAACGGCGAGAGCAGCAGCACCAGCAGCATCTGCGTGCCTTGGAAGGCGTAATCGCGGACAAAACTCATATCGCGAGCACCAGGAGGAGCAGTACCAGAGCCGCGAATACCAGTGTGAGATAGCGGCGGATGGTGAGGAATTGCAGGATATTGAGGCGGTCGGTGGCGAAGCCGACGAAGCTCGCGACCGGCGCGTAAAGCCCGTCCCAGATCAGGTCGCGCAGCTCGACGGTCAGCCGCGCCGGCGCCGTCGCCCCGGGCGGCGGCATCTCGCCGATCTCGCGCGCCCGAAACACGGATGTGCCGTAAACGCGGCGAATCGGCTGGGCGAAGCTCGAAGCGGTGTATTGCGTGGCCGGGCTTGCGTCCGGATAGCCGCAATCCCAAGCCGGCGCGCGCCGCAGCCGGTCGGAAGCCAGGCGATGGATGGCGAAGGCGGCAATCGAGCCCGACAGCACCACGAAAATGAAGACCAGCAACCCGTTATAGGAGCTGCGGCTTTCCGCGATCGGCACGATGGTGAGCCAGGCGAGCCCAGACTGGTGCGGCATGGTATCGCCGACCAGCGCCTGCGCCACCGGCGCCAGCGCGTCGATGAACAGGCCGGGCAGCACGCCGGCGACGAGACAGAGCGCGGCCAGGAAATACATGGCGGCGAGCGAATTGCTGTCGGTCTCCTGGGCCTTGGCGGCGGCGAGCGTGCGCGCGCGGCCGAGGAAGCTCACGCCGAAGGCCTTGACGAAACAAGCCGCCGCCAAGGCCGCCGACAGCGCGAGCAATGCACCGACCGCCGGCACCAGGAACTTCAGGCCCCAGGAAGGCAATTGCGGGCTGAGCAGGATGGCCTGGAAGGTGAGCCATTCCGACACGAAGCCGTTGAGCGGCGGCAATGCCGAGATCGCGACACAGCCGACCAGAAAGACGAAAGCAGTCTGCGGCATGCGGTGGATCAGCCCGCCGAGGTGCTCCATGTCGCGCTCGCCGGTCGCGCTGAGCACGCTGCCGGCGCCGAAGAACAACAGGCTCTTGAAGACGGAATGGTTGAAGACGTGGAACAGCGCCGCGGTGAGCGCCAGCGCCGCCGCCAAGGCCATGCCGTTGGCCTTGAAGGCGAGCGCAAGGCCGAGCCCGATAAAGATGATGCCGATGTTCTCCACCGTGTGATAGGCGAGCAGGCGTTTGAGATCGTGCTGCATCAGCGCGTAGAGCACGCCCATCACCGCGGTGACGCCGCCGACGCCAAGCACGACCATGCTCCACCACCAGTCCGGCGGCCCCAACAGGTCGAACACGATGCGCACGAAGCCGTAGACCGCGACTTTGGTCATCACCCCGCTCATCAGCGCGGAGACTTGGCTGGGTGCGGCCGGATGGGCGAGCGGCAGCCAGGCATGCAAGGGCACGACGCCCGCTTTCGAACCGGCGCCGATCATCGTCAGGATCAGAACCAGCGCGGCCAGCGCAGCGGAAGGATGCGAGGCACGCATGGCCGCGAAGGCGTAGTTGCCGTCGCTGCCGGCGAGCAGGCCGAAGCCGAGCAGCAGCGCCAGCGTGCCGAAGCTCGCCATCAACAAATAGACATAGCCCGCCCGCACGTTCTCAGCGTCGCGGTGGTGCGCGATCACCAGCGCCCAGGAGGTGAGCGACATGAATTCCCACGCCACCAGGAAGCTGAAGGCATCGTCGGCCATGACCACGAGATTCATGGCGGCGAGATAGGCGGGATAGAACGGCAGTACGCGCTGCGGCGATTCTTCGTGGCGCCCGTAGCCGAGCGCGTAGAGACTCGCCGCCGCGCCGCCGAGATTGACCACGACCAGGAAGAACGCCGCCAGGGCGTCGATGCGGAAATGCGCGCCCAGCCAAGGCAGGCCGAGCGGCAAAGTCGCGGTGGATGTTGGCTGGTCGATCAGGCTCATGAGCGCGATCACGCCCTGCATCAGCGTGACCACCAGGCTGGCGCCATAGACGATGCCGGTGGCGCGCGGTGAGGCGGCGAGCATGACGGCGATGGGGGCAAGCGCCAGCAGCACCGCCACCCCGTAGAGCGCGTAGACGACCATCATGGTGGCGGCCCTGCCTTGAGCCGCACCCCGCGGCCGCCCCCGCCGCTGGTGGCGCCTTCGCCAAGCAGCTCGATGCCGTTGGCGGCGAGCGCGTCGACCAGCTTCATGAGCGAGTCCACGTTGCCGCGGACCACGCCGTCGCTCGCTTCCATGCGCTGGATGGTCGGCAGCGACAGCCCCGAGCGTTGCGCGAGCTCGCGCTGGTCGATGCCGAGCAATGCCCGTGCGGCCCGCAACTGGGCGGCGGTGATCATGCGAATAGGGTCTTGTCTCGAAATTAAGCCGGGAAGCGGTATTTGAGATATCTATACTAATATGTCAAGCATCAGATAAGCAGTATTATACATCATTTAAGATGATGGCGGGCGCCTCTGCTGCCGGACGGGAGACATGATTTGTCTCGTTCTCTAGCAACAGATTTGACGCCAATACCGATCGTGGGCGGGACTCGACCCTGCGGGCGCGCCGGGGGCATGATTATTTTCACATCGACCGCTGGACTTGCCGCGGGCCCGTCGCAAGATTGCAGGCCGAGGCGGCCGCAATTTTCACGAAACTTGTTGAAATCTGGAGCGATTTGCCTCGGAGGCTCTTGGCGACATCTGCAGGACCGGGCGTAAACCTGTCATGGTCCAACCCCGATAACGTAGTAAGATGACGCCAGGAGCCCAAAGCCACCCGTGTCCCAAAGAGTAGCCTAATGGCCAAACCAACAGTCATTCTCGTCGGCGCAGACAAGGGCGGCGTCGGAAAAACCACCGTCGCCCGCACCTTGCTCGATTATTTCGGCGCGCATCAGACGCCGGTCCGCGCCTTCGACACCGAATTCCCGCGCGGAACCCTCAAACGCTTCCACCCCGACGTTACGGAGATCGTCGACGTCACGTCCGTTGCCGACCAGATGAAGATCTTCGACACGCTCGGCGGCGCCGACTCCCGCGTCACCGTCATCGACGTGCGTGCCGGTCTGTTGTCGTCGACGCTGCAGGCGCTGAGCGACATCGGTTTCATCGAATCGGCCAAGAAGGGCCAGATCACTTTTTCGGTGTTCCATATCCTCGGCCCCACGATCGCCTCGCTCAACGAAATCGCCGAGACCGCCCGCTTCGTGGGCGACGCCAGCTATTTTCTGGTGAAGAACCGCATCAACGACACCACGTTCTTCGAGTGGGATCCGACGACCTACAATTCCTATTTCAAGCAGATCAAGGGCGCCTCCGAGATCAGCATCTCCAAGCTCAACGAGATGGCCTGCGAGCAGGTGGAAGTAGCCAGCACGCCGTTCGTGTCGTTCATCGCCAACAAGACGGCCCAGGAAGAACCGGCGAACTATTCGTTTGTTCTGCGCGGCTATGTCCGCCACTGGCTCGGCAATGTCTGGAGCGAATACGACCGGGTGAAGCTCATCGATCTGGTCTCGCCCAAAGCGGAAGACAACGCCCGTCAGGCTGCGGGTTAGCGCGGGGGAAATGACTGGGTCCGATTTAAGAACCGGTCGGGCTCGGCATCGCAACCTGCGCCGATGCGCGGGCGGCCCGCGGTGAAGTGATGTCGTTCCGCAGTTCAGTCAACATCATCGCTTCGCCGCGATCGCGCGTCGGCAAGACGCTGTTGGCGCGGTTGCTCACCGAATTCCACGCCCAGGAAGGCGGCGCGGTCGCGGCTTTCGATCTCAACGCTGGCGGCGGAACGCTGGCCCAGTTCCTGCCCGAGCACGCGAGCGTCTCGACGATCGGCGACATCAAGGGACAGATGGCGCTGTTCGACCGCCTCATCGCCGAGGACGGCGCCGCCAAGATCGTCGATCTCGGCTACGAATCATTCGAAAGCTTTTTTGCACTGGCCCAGCAGATCGGGTTCGCGGAAGAAGCGATCAAGCGCGCGATCGCGCCGACCATCCTGTTCGTGATCACGCCGGATGCGACTTCGGTCGAGGCCTATCGCGGGCTGCGCCGCCGCTTTCCGCAAGCCGTGCTGGCGCCGGTACATAATGAGATCTTCGGCAGCGCGCAGCATCGCGACAAATACCAGCTCGCCGGCAGCGGCGAGACGGTAGTGCGATTGCCGGCGTTGGCGCCGGGCATGCGCAAATACGTCGAGACGCCGCCGTTCTCGTTTTCCGGTTCACGGCTGGCGGCTGCCGCCGACTTGCCGCTCGAGGTCCATGTCGAGCTGCAACGCTGGCTGCGCCGGGCGTTCCGCGAATTTCGCGAGCTCGACCTGCGCATCCTGCTCGCCGATCTGCAGTCCTCGATCCGGCTGCAATCTTGAGCCGCCTGCGCGCGCCGCCGCTGCTGCTGTCGCGGCGGTTTGCGCCGCTGTTCTGGTGCCAGTTCTTCGCGGCCTTCAACGACAATTTTCTCAAGACCACGCTGGTCTTCCTGATCCTGTTCCAGGTCGCGGGCGACAACAGCGAGGCGCTGATCACGTTAGCCAGCGCGGTGTTCATCGCGCCGTTCTTCTTCCTGTCCGGGCTCGGCGGCGAACTGGCCGACCGCTTCGACAAGGCGCGCATGGCGCAGGTGTTGAAGTTCGCCGAGATGTTCATCGCCGGCCTGTCGGTCCACGGCTATGAGCGCCATTCCGTGGTCATCATGTTCGTCGCGCTCGCCGGCTTCGGCATCATCTCGGCGCTGTTCGGCCCAGTCAAATACGGCATCCTGCCCGACCATTTGCGGCGCGAGGAATTGCCTGCCGGCAACGCGTTGGTGGAAGGCGCGACCTTCATCGCCATCCTGACCGGCACCATCACCGCCGGGATCGCTTCGCGCAACGGCGGCGACGCCGTCCTGTTCGGCGCGCTGGTAATGGCCTTCGCGCTCGCCTGCTGGCTGTCGGCCCTGGCTATCCCGCCGAGCGGGAAGGGCGCGCCGCAGCTGAAGGTCACGCACAATATCGCGGCTTCGACGGCCGCCATGCTCCGCCACTTGTGGGCTGACACCAAGCTGTGGTGGGGCGCCATGGTGACGAGCTGGTTCTGGCTCGTGGGCATCGTGGTACTGTCGTTGCTGCCGCCGCTGATCAAGGTGCTGATCGGCGGCAACGAGGACACGGTCACCGCCTATCTGGCGCTGTTCTCGATCGCGGTCGGCTTGGGTTCGGGGCTCGCAGCGGTGATCGCGCGTGGGCGCATCGTGCTCAACACCACGCTCGCCGGCAGCTTGCTGATCGCGGCGTTCGCGCTCGATCTCGGTCTGGCGACCTATGGCGCGGCGCCGGCGACCACGGCGCAAGCGCCCGCGGCGGTGTTTTCGTCGTTTTTAGGTCTGCGCGTTGCCGTCGATCTCGCAGGGTTAGCGGTCGCCGGCGGCCTGTTCATCGTGCCGGCTTTCGCCGCGGTGCAGGCCTGGTCGGACGTCGCTTACCGCGCGCGCACCATCGCCGCCGTCAACGTGCTCAACGCGGCGTTCATGACCGGCGCGACCGTGCTGGTGGCCTTGTTGCAGAAGGCCGGCGTGGCGTTGCCGGCCTTGTTCTTGGGTCTTGGCACTGCGACACTGCTGGTGACGCTGGCGATCTGGAAGACGATGCCGAAGACTTCATAAGCTGTCGTCCCGGCCGAGCCAACGGGTCCGCGCGAAGCGCGGCCCGATGATAAACTCCGCGAGGGCCGGGACCCATACTCCGTGTCCTATCGATATGCTGCGACGTATGGGTCCCCGCCTTCGCGGGGACGACACCAGTTAGGCTTCACTTCCGCATCTTCAGCACGCGGTCAACCATCTCGCCGGCGACGCCGAGGTAGTTGGTCGGGTCGACCAGCTTCTCCAGCATCTTGCCGTCGGCATGCTTGCTGATCTCTTTGTTCTCTTCCAGCAGCTCGAGCAGCGGCCGCCCGGTCTTCACCACCTCGCGGCAGATGTCGTAGACCACGTCATGCGCGCGGTTGCGGCCCATCTTGGCGCCGAGCCCCATCATCACCGCCTCCGACATGATCAGGCCGTGGGTAATGTCGAGGTTCTCGCGCATCTTCTTTTCGTTCACCTGCAAGCCCTCGACCAGAAAGCGCGTCTGCGAAAGCGCGCCGGCCGACAGCATGAAGATATCCGGCAATGCGATCCATTCGATCTCCCACGGCCCGGTCGAGCGCTCGTGGTCCTCGATCATCGCCTCCAACAATGCGGGCACTAGTTGTTTCACCATGGCGGTCTGCGCGGTGATGTAAACGGAAGAAATCGGGTTGCGCTTCTGCGGCATGGTCGAGGACGAGCCGCGGCCGGCGTGGAACGGCTCGTAGACCTCCTCGACTTCCGTCTGCATCATGAGCTTCACGTCGAAGGCGATCTTGCCGCACGAGCCGGTGACCAGACCGAGGAAGCAGCCGACCTCGGCGATGCAATCGCGCACGGTGTGCCAGGAAATCGCCGGTTGCCCGAGCTGCAATTCCTTCATCAGCTCGTCCTGCACCCTCAGGCCGTCCTTGCCGAGCGAGGACAGCGTGCCGGCGGCGCCGCCGAATTCTCCGACCA
>CAYLMY010000104.1:2543-11014 GCA_964384635.1 uncultured Undibacter sp. | reverse complement strand
CGAGCTGTTCAACGAGTCGGCAGCATTGTCGCTATGCCCGTTCTGGCCGGCCTACATCATCAATATGTGCGGATATGATTATCGGAAAGGACAGGACAGCGGACTTTGTTCAATTTTCCCCCGCCACCAAAACCGCCACTGAAACGGCTTCACAATGAGGCGGTTGCCTCGCGAACATGCTGCAGAAACTGCTTCTGCGTTCGCGTCGGACGCCAGTTGCGCCGCAAGGTCAGGCCGATCGGGCGCGTCACGGCACGGTCGAAATTGCTGAGATCGACAGGCAGGATTACCAGCGAGCCCATCGCCCGCTCGTACTGAATTTGCTGCGCAGATATCAGCGCGAGCATGTCGCTTTCCATCAACAAGCCGCGGATTAGGACCAGGGAGCCGGACTCGATGAAACCGGTAGGCTCGCGTAGCCCGAGCGTGTTGATCATGTCGTCGAATTGAGCGCGGGTGGGTGTTTCCTTGTGCGCGATCACCCAGGGATATTTCATCAGTTCGCTTGGAGAAATTCGGTTTTTCTCGGCGAGCGGATGGCCCGATCGGGCAACAATCACGAGGAAATCGTCGAATAGCGTATGTTGGATGACGTCTTCTGCGGGTTCCGGCGATCGCAAGGCGCCAATGAGGATATCGATCTCGCCGTAGCGCAGTCCTCGCAGCAACGCGGAATACGGCCCGTCGACCACGCTGATTCGTACGGTAGGCTGCTCGCGGACTAGTGCGCGAATGGCTGCGGGCAGGATAAAGCTGCGTGCAAGCGGCATGGTGCCGATTCTTATCGGACCGCCCTGGTTGCCGTGCAGTTCGGCGACCTCCGCGAATCCATGCTCGATTTCCGCGAAGGCGAGCTTGACGTGCTGCGACAGTATTTCTCCAGATCGTGTCAGCGTGATTCCCCGGCTTGCTTTTTCGAACAGTCGAACCTCCAGCAACGACTCCAAGCCATGTGCGGCTTCATGGAGGGATGGTTGCGAAATGCCGAGGGACCGGGCGGCCATCGTGTAACTAGTAGTGGTAGACAGCGCGGTCAGCGCGCGTAATTGGGCGCGTGACAACAGGTGGTGCGGGGCTATCCGCCGCCCGTCCCGTCTTTCCCCGATTCTCGCGACTTCCTTTGTGCCCGTTGCCAGATACTCCAAGGCACGGCGAGCCCGATCGTGAAAGAGTCGACCTGCGTTGGTTGGCGACATCCCGCGACTGTGACGTTCAAACAGAGGTGCCTGGACGGCGCTTTCGACTTTTGTGATCGCCTGGCTCACGGCGGGCTGAGAGAGATGAACGTGCTGTGCTGCGAGGCTAACGCTATGGCTTTCGGCGACCGCGCAAAACGCCTGTAAATGCCGTGGATTGGGCATAATCATAGCCTTCTCCGGCTTCATTCCTGCCCCCTTATCCATCCTCACTAATAGGAAAATTCAATATATTCTCTGGTTGATTTGATTGGAAGCAGCAAATGCATTGCCCAACGATAGGAGCGACAAATGGCCCGACCAAAAACAAGAGCCAAGGCCGCCAGGGAGGAACAGATGGAAATGATCGAAATCTTCGGCATTGAAATCGCATGGATATCCGTGGCCGGCACCGGCATGCCGCAACCTGGGACCGCGCGCCGGCGTTTTCACGGCCGGTCACGTGACGACCGACGCTAATTCATCGGCGCGAAGATTGCCCGGTGTGCCCGCTCAAGCAACGCCGGTCCAGTTCCGATTTGAATTCGAGAAGGTTCGTCGCCGCCTACGTGCATTCTCTGCGTCACTTGGAAGGCGCATCCACGAACTCAAGACGGTGGCCCTTGGTTATTTCACAAGATGGCTGAATCGGCTTTGAAGGACCGCAAAATGGGTGGCTCCGTTCTGGAATACCCTCCGGTTGTCATGAGGCGCTTGATCGGCGGTCTCAATAAGATCGTCCTGCCGGGAATTTCATTGGTCGTGCTCTGCGGCCTTTGGGAGGTCGCGGCGCTGATTTTAGGCGCGCGCTATCTGCCGGGTCCGGTGCCGACCGCCGCTCGTCTCGCCGAGCTCTTCGCGACCGACCAGGTCGTCAGCAATCTCGCGCCGACGATACTGCGGGTGCTGGGCGGATTCGCGGTTGCCGAAGTCCTCGGCGTTATCGTGGGCGTCATCATGGGCCTGAGCAGGAGCTGGGAGAAATTTCTCGAATTGGGAGTGATGGTGGGGCTGACCATACCGAGCCTGTGCTACATCATCCTCTGCTTCCTGTGGTTCGGGCTTAACGAGCTTGCGGCGATTGTCGCCATCGGTCTGACGACCTTTCCGATCATCGCCATCAATGTCTGGTCCGGGGTCAAGTCAATCGACTCGCAGCTCAACGACATGGCCTGGACCTTCGGGATCAGCCGTCGCGAGCGCATATTCAAGGTCATCGCCCCCCAGATCACGCCCTATATCGTCGCGGCCGCACGCTACGGATTTGGCGTGGCCTGGAAGGTTACGATTTTCGTGGAGTTGATGGGACTGACCAACGGCGTCGGCTTTCAGCTCAACTACTCGTTCCAAATCTTTGATATGACCTCCGTGTTTGCGTGGACGCTGTTGTTTACGATCGTCATGCTCGTTCTCGAATTGGCGGTTTTCAAGCCCACGGAGCAGTGGTTGTTCCGCTGGCGGCCGGAAGTCAGGGCTTAGGAGGCGCACCATGGCCAGTATCGCCGTTGATGACGTTTCCAAACACTTTATCAGCCGTGCCCACGCGGACCGTCTGCCGGTTCTGCAGAACATCAGCTTCACTGGCGGGAACGGGCAGTTCATCTGTCTGTTGGGGCGCTCGGGTTGCGGCAAGTCGACCCTGTTGTCGCTGATCAGCGGCTTGGACGAGGAGTTCAACGGCAAGATCAACTTCGATGGCGTGACGGTGGCCGAACGCCAGAATGCGGGTGTGCGTCTCGGCTTTGTATTTCAGTCCCCGCGGCTGCTGCCTTGGAAGACCGTCCGGGACAACCTACTTTTCGTCTTACGCCGCAGCGGCCTGCAGGATTGGCGCGAACGCGCCGACCTCTGGCTGGAGCGGGTCGGGCTCAAGGATTTCGCCAAGGCCTATCCGCATGAGCTATCGGGCGGCATGCAACAGCGCGTCTCGCTCGCCCGTGCCTTCGCCGTCGATCCCGACATCCTGCTGATGGACGAGCCTTTCAGTGGCCTCGACGAATTTACTGGCCGTGCCATGCGCACGGAGCTGCTGGATCTCTGGCAGCAGACCGGCAAGACCGTGCTGTTCGTGACCCATAACTGCTTCGAGGCTTGCTTTCTGGCCAACCGGGTCATCGTGCTCGGAGGGCAACCTGGCAGAATCGTCTGGGATGCGCCGATCGATTTGGACCACCCCAGAGATTACGAGGACCCCGATCTCTTCAGGTTGAGTGTGAAGTTGACCCACGTCGTGATGGAGTCAGCCGCGTGACACAGGGATACCCAGTCAAATGCTGATACTGACGAACGCTGATGTCGAGAAAGTGCTCGGAATGGAGGACTGCCTCGAGTCACTCGAGCAGGCATACAAGGAGTATGTGAGTGGCAAGGCAACAAATCGGCCACGCAATCACACCTATTTTCCGGTCGAGGACGAGCGGTATCCCGGGTTCCGATTCCGGTTTAAATCGCAGGAAGGCGGCAATGTCTCCAGCGGCGTCTGGGCGCTGCGCATCACCTCCGACATGGCGGGGGTCGAGAAACTCGCCAGCGGTGAGGAACGGCGCCGCCTGATCCCGGCCGCGCCCGGCAATCGCTATGTGGGCCTGGTGACCTTGTACAGCCTGAAGACGCTCGAGCCGCTCGCCATCATGCATGACAGCGTGGTGCAGAAATGGCGGGTGGGCGCGACCTCGGCTCTGGCGATGCGCGAAATGGCGCCGCCCAACGTCCGGGTGGCCGGCTTATTCGGCTCAGGCTGGCAGGCCGAGGCGCATCTTTACACCATGTTGCACGTGCGTCCGGACGTCGAGGAGGTCCGCGTGTTCAGCCCGACCGCGGAACATCGCGAGCGCTTTGCCCGCGAGCAGTCGGAGAAGACCGGGCGTCGCATTATTGCCGTCGACGATCGACGAAAGGCCGTGGAGGGCTGTCAGCTCGTCACCTGCGCCACGGCGGCGTTTGATCCGTGTTTCGACGGCGCCTGGCTCGCGGCCGGCACCCATGTGACCTCCATCACCTCGCCCGACGGCACCGCCATGCGCCGGGAGCTCGACGACACCACCTTCGATCGCGCCGGCAAGATCGTCGTCACTTCGCGCGTCCAGATCGAGCACGACAACCAGATTGACATCATGGGCCCAGTCAACCGTGGCCGGATCGCCTTCGAGGACATTTCGGAGCTCGGCGAAGTCTTGCTTGGCCGTGCCAAAGGCCGTCACAGTCCCGACGAGATCACCGTGTTCGCCAACAATACCGGCATGGGCCTGCAGTTCGCCGCGGTGTGCTCGCGGGTGCTCGAGCGGGCGCGCGCGCAGGGGCTGGGTCACGAGGTTCCGACCGACTGGTTCCTCGAGGAGACCACGCCATGACCAACGGCAAGCGCATCGGCGGCCCTTGCCATCTGGTTCTCGGCGAGGACGTCAATACCGACGAGATCATTCCCGGCCGCTATCTGGTGAGCATCGATCCGGCGGAACTGGCGCCGCACGCCTTCGAGCCGTTGGGCAAGGACGTTCAGGCGAAACTCGCCCGCTCGAAAGTGATCGCAGCGGGCCGGAATTTCGGGTGTGGCAGCGCACGCGAGCAGGCCGCCAGCTGTCTGGTTGGCGTCGGCGTGCGAGCGGTGCTGGCCAAGTCCTTTGCACGCGTCTTTTACCGCAACGCGATCAACACGGGGCTGGCCGTGATCGAGTCGCCGGCAGCCGTCGCTGCGGTTTCCGAAGGCGATGAGGTCTATGTCGACCTTGCCAAGGGCAGCGTCGAGGTGAACGGAAAGAAATTCGACATTCCGCCGTACCCCGCGCAATTGCGCCAGGTGCTCGATGCGGGCGGGCTGATCCCTTATCTGCGTGCGGAATTCCAAAAGAGGCCGGCCGATGAGCGCGTCTGAACCGGAAACCTTCGCGCAAAAGGCCTTGCGGCGTGCATCCGGCGCAACGCACAAGCTCGAGCCGGGCGAGATCGTGGATGCGGTTCCCGATCTCTATATGAGTCACACGGCGAGCTGGCGCTGCATCAAAACCTTGGAGCAATTGCCCGGCGCCAAGCTCTTGCATCCAGACCGCGTGGCCATGGTGATGGACCACACATCGCCGGCGCATACCTCGAAGATCGCTTCCTATCATCGCTTGTGCCGCGACTTCGCCCGCAAGCAGGGCATCAAGACGTTCTACGACGTCAATTCCGGCATTGCGCATCTGGTGCTGATGGAAAACGGTCATGTTCGTCCCGGTGACTTCATCATCGGCACGGATTCACACTCGACCATTTACGGCGCCTTGGGCGCATTCGGGACCGGCGTCGGCTTCAGCGAGATCACCGCCGCCTGGGTGACCGGCACCATCTGGATGCGGGTGCCCGAGTCGATCCGGATCAGCATCAACGGCGACCTCGCTCCGGGCGTCTATCCCAAGGACCTGATGCTGCGCCTGATCGGCGATCTGACCGCGGATGGCGCGACCTACTGTTCCATCGAGTTCGACGGCAGCCACATTCAACAGTTGCCAGTCTCGCAACGGATGACCTTGTGCAACTTGGCCATGGAAATGGGCGCCAAGAACGCCGTGGTGACCGCCGACGAGGCCACGCGCCAGTATCTGGCGGAAGCCGGTGTCGAGGCGGCCTATGAGGGCCGGCTGGTCGCGGACGAGGGCGCGACCTACAAGCAGGTCATCGATCTCAAATGCGAGGAGATCGAGCCGCAGGTTTCCTGCCCGCACAGTGTCGACAATGTTAAACCGATCGGCAGTGTCGCCGGCACGCCGCTTGATCAGGTCTTCATCGGCTCCTGCGCCAACGCGAAATACGACGATCTGGTGGAAGCCGCGCGTATACTCAAAGGGCGCCAGGTGGCCAAGGGTGTCCGCCTGATCGTCACGCCGGGCTCGCGCGAAATCCTGGAGAAGATCAGCCTCGACGGCACGCTCGCCACCCTGGTGCAAGCGGGCGCGCTCATCACCAATCCCGGCTGCGGCGCCTGCGCGGGCGACGGCGGCGTCATGGCCGACGGTGAGCGCACGCTTTCCACCGCCAATCGGAATTTCCGCGGGCGCATGGGCAGCTACGACGCCGAGATCTTTCTCGCCAGTCCGGCGACGGCGGCCGCCTCGGCGGTGGCCGGTGCGATCGCCGATCCTAGGAAATTGATCGCATGACGCTGGTTGAACGGATTCTGGCGCGGGCAAGCGGCCGCAAAAAAGTTGAGCCCGGTGAGATCGTGGTGGCCGATGTCGACCGGCTGGTCATGCACGACTTCAGCACCTACCTGACCTCGCGGGTGTTCGAGGAGCGGGTCAAGCTGCCGGTGGCGAATCCGAAAGGCGTCATCGCGGTCTTCGACCACACCTTCTCGCCGGCCAACGAGCACGATGCCGAGGTGCTGAAGTTCAACCGCGAATGGGTGCGGCGGCACAAGGCCATTCTGCTCGACTGCGGCAGCGGCAATATCCACTGCGCGACAGCCTGGAACGGCTTTATCGGCCCCGGCATGGTGGTAGTCGGCTCCGACAGCCACACGCCCGCCTATGGCACCATGGGCGCCTTCGCGGCCGCACTCGGCAACGACTCGCATGCCGGCACGGTCCTGCCCTACAGCAAGGCCTGGTTCCGGGTGCCGAGCACGATCCGGCTGGAACTGTTGGGCGAATTGCAGCTGGGCGTGACGCCGCGCGACATCGCGCTCTGGCTGGTCGGCCGCATCGGCGAAGGTGGCGCCATCTACAAGGCGCTGGAGTTCGGCGGGCCGTTCATCGACAGCCTCGACGTGTTCGACCGTTGGCTGTTCCCGCTCATCACCGTCGATGTCGGCGCCAAGTGCGCCTACATGGAGCCCGACGAAAAGATCTTCGCTTTCGTCAAGAAGGTCGGCGCCGCCGACCGCTGGCGCGAATTGGCGCAATATCCCAGCGTGGCGCGCGAGCGCGATTACGAGGACATCTGGGAGTTCGATGTCTCGCGGGTCGAGCCGCAGATTGCCTGTCCGCCGACCGTCGGCAATGTCCGGCCGGTCGCGGAGGTCAGCGGGCTGCCGATCCAATATGCCGAGCTCGGCGGCCATTGCGGCGGCCGGCTGGAGGATATGCGCATCGCGGCGCAGGTTCTGAGCCAACGACCGAAGCATCCGGATATTCTATTCAACATCGTGCCCTCGAGCCGGCAGGTCATGACCGACGCCATAAGCGAGGGACTGGTCGAGGTGCTGCATAACGCGGGCGCGACTCTGTTCCCGCCGAGCACCGGCTCCAACCAGGCGCACAATATGGGCGCGATGGCCGCCGGCGAGCGCATGCTGTCCACCCAGTCACGCAATTTCCCCGGCCGGAACGGCAGCGTACAGGCCGAAATGTATCTCGCCTCCGCGCTCACCGTTGCGGCCTCGGCGACGGCGGGCCGCATCGTCAGTCCGAAGGAGGTGCTGTGATGGCGCTGGAATTTTCCGGGCGCTGCTGGAAGGTCGGTGACTTCATCCCGACCGATCAGATCGTCAAAACCCACCGCGTGCTCTTGCCGTTGCCGGAGATCGCCAAATACGTGCTGGAGGACGACAACCCGCGTTTCGCCAAGGAGGTGCGGCCGGGCGATATCTTGGTGGCCGGGAAGCATTTCGGGCAGTCCTCGGGACGGGCAGTCGCCACCAAGGGTCTGAAAGCGACCGGCATCAGTTGCATCGTCGCCGAATACTTCTCCAGAACCTTTTACCGCAATGCCTTCGAAGTCGGCCTGCCGATCCTGGAATGCCCGGGCATTCATGCGGCGACGGAGGAAGGAGACATGCTGATCGTCAAGCTCGAGGACGGCACGGTCACCAATGAGCGCACCGGGCAGACGCTGCAGGGACGCAAGACCGACGCCTTTCTCATGGACATGCTGAAAGCGGGCGGCCTCATCGCGATGGCGCCTTCACTGATGGAAAAATCTTCACATGAAACGCGGACTGGTCCTCTTTGATCCCAACGAAACGCCGCCGGAAGAGTATAGGTCCCGGCTCGGTCGTTTACAGGAGCGCCTGCGCGCGGACGGGCTGGGCTGTGGGTTCATTTACGGCGACGTGGCCAGTTCCGGCGACATCTGTTACCTGACCAACCTGACGATCTATTGGAATCAAGGCGTATTGGCCGTCCCGGACCAGGGCGAGCCGGTATTTCTCACCAAATTGTCCAAACGCGTCTATCCGTGGATGCGCAGCAGTTCGGTCGTCAACGACATCCGCAGCAATCCGGACCTGGGGCGCGCTATCGTCCAGTTCTGCCGCGAGTGTCTCGCCGGCCGCGCTTCGCCCAAAGTCGCGCTGATCGATGAGGCCTGGTGGCCCGAATC
>CAYLMY010000104.1:0-2443 GCA_964384635.1 uncultured Undibacter sp. | reverse complement strand
GTGGGTGAGGCCGGCGCCCGCACCGTCACCAAGGAGGCCATGCGTCGTGAATAATGTCGTGAATGAAGCCGCCGAGAAGCAGTGGCGCTACGCGCGCTTGCGCGCGGAAATGGCGAAGCAGGGGATCGCCGGCCTTCTGGCCTATGCGCCGGCTTGGCGGCGGGAGAATGTGCGCTACCTGACCAATGCGCCGCTGAAATCGAAATATTCCTTTGCCTATTTGCCGATTGAGGGCGAGGCCACTGCTTTCGTTCTTGCGCCGGAGGATCATGAGGCCGTCCGCGGGGCGGGTTTCACCGAGGACGTGCGACCGCTTTCGTTGCCGGGCGCGGGTGAAGTCCGCGCGCGCCTCGCGGAGGATGCCAAGCGCGGGCGCATCGCGATCGCGCACCAGGAGCTGCTTCCCCATGGCACGTGGACGGCCTTGACCGATGGACTGCCGATCGACAGTTTCGAGTCCGCGACCGGGTTAATGGACCGCGTTCGCTTGGTGAAGAGCAACTGGGAGCTGGCGCGGATCAGAAAGAGCGGAGAGGTGTGTGATGTCGCCTGGCAGAGATTCCTGTTGACCTTGCATGCCGGCGTCGCTGAATACGAGATCGTAGCCGAGGTCGAAGCTGGTCTGGCCGAGCAGGGCGCAGAAGACAATTTCATGCTGATTGCCTCCGGTGGATCGGACGTGCGCGGCATGACGTCCCCGACCGATCGGCGCCTGTGCAAGGGCGACATGGTGCGAACGGAAGTCACCCCGCAGATGGACGGCTACTGGGCGCAAATCTGCCGCACCGCGGTCGTCGGTCCGCCCAGCGACAATCAGCGCAAATCGTTCGATCTGTTCGAGGAGGCGGTACAGGCCGGAATTGACGCCGTGCGGCCGGGCGTCACCGCCGGGGAGGTGGCCGCGGCTGAGAATGACGTGTTTCGTCGCTACGGCTACGGCGAATATTGCACCGCCGAATATACCCGCGTGCGCGGACACTGCCTGGGACTCCATCTCGACGAAGTCCCGCTCCTGGAAGGCATCGATACGGTTCTCGAGGAGAACGCAGTCTTGATCGTCCATCCAAACACATTCACACCGCTGGCCGGCTATCACGTGCTCGGCGATCCGGTGGTGGTCACCAAAGCGGGCGCCGAGCCGCTGCTCTCGACCCCGCGCCGCTTGGACTGGGTCGAGGATTAACACGAACGGGCCCGGGTCTGGAGGAGGCTGAATTTCGGGCGTGCATGCCAACCAATTGTCGACGCGCCGTCGGTGGCTTCATCGGCTCCGAATGCGCCTCATCGCGTAAGAAAGAAAGGGAGGAAATCATGCGACCACGTTATGCTGCAATCCGACCATTCGCGCTTGTTCTGATGTTGGTTTCCCTGGCCTGTCTGGGCGGTCAGCAGAAATCTGCGAAAGCCGCGGACGCGCCCGCGGTGGTGGCGCCGGCCCTGTTTCCCGGCGTCCAGATCTTTCCCATCCAGGTGATGCAGAAGAAGGGCATCGCCGCCAAGTACAATCTCGAAGTGAAGCCGGTCATGCTGGCCGGGCCGCAGGCGGTCTACCAGCGCATGCGGCGGGATGACTTCCAGGTGGGCTTCGGGGCCTGGCCGACGATCGCCCAATTGCGCCACGCCGGCGCCAAGGTGGTCATGGTCTATTCGATGTTGGGCTATACCAACGAGATCCTGGTCAAGAAGGACTCGCCGATCAAGAGCATCACCGATCTCAAGGGCAAGAAGGTCGCGGTCTTTGGCGGACCCGGGGCGGGCACGACCGCCATGTTCCTGCTGGAGATGAAAAAGTACTACCAGTTCGACCCGATTAAGCAGGCCCACATCTTCTACGGCGCGCCCGGTCTAGTCGCCGCCGAACTGGAACGCGGCGAAGTCGACGCGGCGCTGCTGCTCGAGCCGTTCTCGGACAAATTGCTGGCAACCGGTAAGTTCCGTTCGGTCGGCAACCTGGGCAAGATCTGGGAAGAGCATAATCACACCAGCCCCATGCTGCTCGCGTTGGTGATGGGCGAGAAGTGGTCGAACGACAATCCGGACGTCGCCAAGCGGTTCGTGGCCGCCTATTCCGAGTCTTTGAGCTACCTCAAGACGCACAAGGAGATCTGGACGGAGCTGGCGGCGGGCATCCACATCAAGGATCCGGCCGCGGTGGAGCTGTTGCGCACGAACGCCAGCGCCGCCCTGATCGACAAGTGGGACGAAAGCTACGTCCAGAGTCAGTTGCAGTTCGCCAGCCAACTGACGTCCCTGTTCGAAAAGGGCGGCGGCTCGAAGGCCGATCTTAGCAGCGTCTTCACGACCCGCTTCGTGCCGAAGGCAATGAACGGGAAGTAGTCGGCCACGTAGGTCAGGGCCTGTCGATGTGTGACGCCCGGATCGCGACGGGCCGTCATACATCGGACAGTGCCGGCGCTGTTCATGGCTGTGCCGATCTTCGTCG
>CAYLMY010000103.1:4769-11047 GCA_964384635.1 uncultured Undibacter sp. | reverse complement strand
TTGCCGACCCGCTCGAAATTCCCGACCTCGCCCCCGGCTGCATGGCGGCTAGCAAGCCTTATGTCGCGGCTCCCGAATTCCAGAAGGCGCTCGGCTTTCCGGGCGAGCTGGTGGAGAACTGGCAGGACAAGGCCATCGAGAAGATGGGCGAGCTTCGCGGCAAGTACCGCTCGTTCCGCGTGTTCCTCGATTCTTGCATCAAGTGCGGCGCCTGCACCGACAAATGCCACTACTTCCTCGGCACCGGCGACCCGAAAAACATGCCGGTGGCGCGCCAGGATCTGCTGCGCCAAGTCTACCGGCGTCATTTCACCTTGGCCGGCAAATACGTGCCCTGGCTGGTCGGCGCGAAGGACCTCGACGAGCAAGTGCTGGACGATTGGTACAGTTATTTCCACCAGTGCTCGGAGTGCCGCCGCTGCTCCGTCTTTTGCCCGATCGGTATCGACACTGCGGAAATTACCATTGCCGCACGCGAGATCATGGACTCGGTCGGCAAGGGAGCGAAATACTCCAATGAGATCATCGGCAAGGTAGAAACGATCGGCAACAATCTCGGCCTGCCGCCCAAGGCGCTCAAGGCGACGCTGGAGGATCTCGAGGAAGACGTGCTGGAGGAAACCGGCGTGGCGGTGCGCTTCCCGCTCGACGAAAAAGGCGCCGACATCCTGCTCGTCACGCCTTCCGCCGACTTTTTTGCCGAACCGCACATCACCGGCCTCATCGGCTACGCCAAAGTCTTTCACCAGGTCGGCGCCCGTTGGACCATGAGCTCCTATGCGTCGGAAGCCGCCAATTTCGGCTTATTCATCGGCTCCTATGAGAACATGCGCGAAATCGCGTTGCGCATCCGCAAGGCGGCCGAGGACCTCGGCGTCAAGCGGATCGTGTTCGGCGAATGCGGGCATGCCTGGCGCGTGGCCTATAGCTTCCTCAATACGCTGGCCGGGCCGTTTGACTTCCTCGACCAGCGCTACCCGATCCCGCAGCACATCTGCGAATATACCTACGACCTCATCGAGCGCGGCAAACTCAAGTTCGACAAGTCGAAAAACGATCACATCCGGCTGACGTTTCACGATTCATGCAACGTGGCGCGCGGCGCGAGCATGGGCAAAAAGTCGGGCGACCAGTTTGAAATCCCGCGCGCGATCCTGCGCGCGAGCTGCAACCATTTCTACGACATGGCGCCGGACACCATCAAGGAAAGCACGTTCTGTTGCGGCGGCGGCGGCGGGCTTCTCACTGACGATCTGATCGAATTGCGCAAGAAGGGCGCGCAGCCGCGCATGCGGGCGCTCCAGCAGGTCGCCGAGGAGCACGGCGTGACCCACATGGCGGCGATTTGCGCGATCTGCAAGACGCAGTTTTCGAAGGTGCTGCCGATGTACGGCTTCGACATGGAGGCGATCGTCGGCGTGCACCAGATGGTGTCGAATGCCATCATTCTTGATGGCAGTTCTCAAAAAAGCGACGGCAACGAGGGATAGCTGGAGCGCAATTCCTCGGGAGCCAGAAAGGACAACGATGAGCGATACAACCGACACCCTGAAAAAGCCGCACACGTTCCGCCTGTTCAAGGACGGCGAGAACATGTGGAGCGACTGGGACGACCTGACCGAGAAGATCTTCCAAGCCGACCACTCCTACAAGTGCCCGACCTACGTGCAGCGGACACCGCCGTGCCAAGGCTCGTGCCCCTCGGGCCATGATATCCGCGGCTGGCTTATGATCGCCCGGCAGATGGACAAGCCGTCGGTCGCCGGCATGGCTTGGCAAGAATACGCCTTCCACCGCATGGTCGAGGCGAACCCGTTCCCGTCGGTGATGGGCCGCGTCTGCCCGGCGCCGTGTGAAGATGGCTGCAACCGCAACGAGGTCGACGACTTTGTCGGCATCAACGGGGTCGAGCAGTATGTCGGCGACTGGGCGATCGAGCACAAAACCAAGCTGCCCGTCACGCCCAAAGACGCCACGGGCAGGACGATTGCCATCATCGGTGGCGGTCCGGCCGGCCTCACGGCGGCCTACTTCCTTCGCAACATGGGCCACGGGGTAACAATCTTCGAGGCTGCCGAGCAACTCGGCGGCATGATGCGCTACGGCATCCCCGGCTACCGCACGCCGCGTGACATGCTCGACAGCGAAATCAACCGCATCATCGACATGGGCGTTGAGGTCAAGCTCAGCACCCGCGTCGGCAAGGACATCACGGTTGCGGAATTGGAGAAAAATTTCGATGCCATCTTCTGGGCCATCGGCGCGCAGAAGGGCCGGCCGCTGCCGGTGCCCGGCTGGGGCGCCGAGGGCTGCCTCACCGGCGTCGAATTCCTCGATGCCTTCAACCACGGCTGGGTGTTCTCGACCGCCAAGCGAATCGTTGTCGTCGGCGGTGGCGACACGTCCATCGACGTGGCGTCCGTCGCCCGCCGCCTCGGCCACGTGACGACCCGCCACCGGCACGATGCGGCCGGTCACGGCGTGGTCGGCTTCACCGCCCAGGACGTGGCGGGCTCGCTCCGGCGCGAGGGCGTGAAAGCCACGCTCACCTCGCTCTTTCCGATCGAGAAGATGATGGCCGCCGAGCGCGAGCGCGAAGATGCTCTTCGCGAGGGTATCGACATCAAGGGCGGCGTGATGCCGCTCGAGGTGTTGACCGACGAGAAGGGCCTCATTCGCGGCATCAAGATGTGCGAGTGCACGATGAAGGGCATGACGCCGGGACCGATACCTGACACCGAGTTCGAGATCGAGTGCGACATCATCGTCTCGGCCATCGGCCAGATGGGCGATCTGGAGGGCCTCGGCGATCTCGACAACGGCAAGGGCTTCATCGACATCCAGCCCGGCTACAAGGCCCGCAAGGGCGACAAGCATTTCGCCGGCGGCGATATCATTCGCCCGCATCTGTTGACCACGGCCATCGGTCAAGGGCGCATTGCAGCCGAGACAATCGACCATTTTCTGGCAGGGGCGCCCATCGACAAGCGGCCCAAAGTCGATGTGCATCACTTCAACCTGCTCGAGGAGCTGCACCAGCGTAATCTCGATCCGTCGAAATACGACGCAGGTCAGGTGCGCGGCACGTCGGACTCCAAGTGGGCGATTCACAACTACGAGGATCGTTCAACCACGCAGATCATCCCGCACACGGCTCTCTTCAAAGGCCAATTCAAATACGAGCCACGCAGCAAGCGCGACGAGGTCCACATCTCGGCCGATGAAGTGCTGGGCAACTTCCAAGAACGCATCAAGAGCCTGACGGAGAAGGACGCCATCCGCGAGGGTGAGCGCTGCATGAGTTGCGGCATGTGCTTCGAGTGCGACAATTGCGTCATCTACTGCCCACAGACGGCGGTGAAACGCGTGCCCAAGAAAGAGCGGGCCGTCGGGCGTTACGTCTACACCGACTACGACATGTGCATCGGTTGCCACATCTGCGCCGATGTCTGCCCGACCGGCTACATCCAGATGGGGCTTGGCGAGTAGCGCGAACACGGCCATGAGGCGCGTTGTCATGCGATTGGTAGTGATGCTCATGACGCTCCTGACCGCGGCTGTGCTGGTGCTGCCGCCCGCGACCGCGAATGCCGGCGAGCCGGCATGGGTGCCCAAGCCCGCCCGCGGCCGCGGGGACAAGTGCGTCGCAGACACCGCCTGGATGCGCCGCAACCATATGACTGCGCTCATGCACCACCGTGACGAGATGGTGCACGAGGGCATCCGGACCAAGCGCTTCGACCTCACCGGCTGCATTGACTGCCATGCGGTCAAGGGCGCCGACGGCAAGCCGGTGACGATTGCCAGCCCAAAGCACTTCTGCCGCACCTGCCACGATTACGCGGCGGTGCAAATCGACTGCTTCGAGTGCCATGCGTCCCGGCCTGAGGCCAAGACCGCAGCGACCACTGGCGAAGCGGCGCCCGGACGCGCTTCGAAGACCAACGCGGCGGTGCTTGCGCAATACTTGAGGAGCCTGGCGCAATGAGCTGCGGAGCAAAAAGCGGCGGAGGTTGCGGCAGTGGCGGAGCGTGTGGCTGCGCCGGCGAGCGCCACGACACGGTCGACGTCGCGCGCCGGGATTTCTTGCGCGGCGCGGCGGCGACGGCGGTGACGACGCTCGCGGCCGGTGTCACGCTCTACAGCTTCGGCGCCGAGTCGGCGGCTGCCCGCGCACCGGGCGAGGAGGTATCCTCGAAGGTGCGCTGGGGGCTTTTGATCGACGCCTCGAAATGCGGCGACGGCTGCACAGCCTGCGTCACCGCCTGCCAGACCGAGAACGGCTGGCGTGACACCGGCCATCCGGAAACCGATCCCCAGTGGATTCGCAAGCTGACGGTGGAGAACCCGATAAACGGCGCGAGCTTTTCGCTGCCGATGATGTGCCAGCATTGCGCCGACCCGCCTTGCGTGGACGTCTGTCCGACCGGCGCCTCGTTCAAGCGCGCCGACGGCATCGTGCTGGTCGACAAGCACATCTGTATCGGCTGCCGCTACTGCATGATGGCCTGCCCCTACAAGGCGCGCTCCTTCGTCCACGAACCGCTGGAGGATCAGAAGCCATATGCGCCGCGCGGCAAGGGCACGGTGGAAAGCTGCACGCTGTGCGTCCATCGCGTCGACGAGGGCCGCATCCCGGCCTGCGTGGAGGCGTGCAACGACACGGGCGGCGGGGCGATGCTGTTCGGCGATCTCAATGATCCGTCGAGCGAAATCTCCAAGCGCGTCGCGGCCTACCGCACGACCCGGATTCGTTCCGACCTCGGCTGCGAGCCGGGCGTCTACTACAGGAATATCTAGGCAGCACGGACGAGGCGCTGCCGCGGAGGAAAGCAATGGCGAGGATCGCCTATCAAAAGTTGGAGGATCACAGTCCGGTCTTCTGGGGACTGTTGGCGCTCAACGCGGTGGTCGTTCTCGCCGGCCTCGGCGCAGCTTTTTTCATGGAGCATAACGGCCATATCGTCACCGGGATGAACAATCAGATCGTCTGGGGCATGCCGCACGTGTTCGCCGTCTTCCTGATTATTGCCGCTTCGGGCGCGCTCAACGTCGCCTCAATCGCTTCGGTATTCAATCGGCAGCAATACAAGCCCTACGCGCCGCTATCGGCCCTCCTTGCGATTGCGCTTCTGGTCGGCGGGCTTGCGGTGCTGGTGCTCGACCTCGGCCGTCCCGACCGGCTGATCGTGGCCATGACGACCTACAACTTCAAATCCATCTTCGCCTGGAACATCTATCTTTATATCGGCTTCCTGGCGATCGTCGCGGCCTACTTGTTCGCGATGATGGACCGCCAGGCATCCCGCTCGGTTCGGCTCGGAAAGACGGTGGGCGGCATCGCGTTCGTGTGGCGGCTGGTGCTGACGACCGGTACCGGCTCCATCTTCGGCTGGTTGGTTGCGCGCGAGGCTTACAGCGCGGCGATCATGGCGCCGCTGTTCATCGCAGCCTCGCTGCTGTTCGGTCTGGCCTTTACCGTGCTCGTACTTGTGATCCTGGGGCCGCAGATGCGCCAGGATCTGCTGACCGACGAGATGGTGGCCAGATTTCGCGGTTTGCTGGCGCTCTTCTCGCTCACGGTGCTCTATTTTACTGCCGTGCATCATCTGACCAAAATCTACGCCAGCGAATATCACGGCATCGAGCGCTTCCTGCTGCTCGACGGCGGGGCCTATACGACTGTGTTCTGGCTCGGCCAAATCGTCATTGGCAGCCTGCTCCCACTTGCGATCCTGGCCTTACCGAGCTTTGGCCGCACCCGTTCGGCGATCGCCGTCGCCTCGGTGCTATTTCTGCTTGGCGGCCTCGCGCAGATTTACGTCATTATCATCGGCGGTCAGGCCTATCCGCTGGACCTCTTTCCGGGCATGGAGGTGACCAGCTCGTTTCAGGACGGCCAGGTGGCGCACTATACGGCCTCGCTGCCTGAGGTTCTCCTCGGGCTAAGCGGCATCTCAATTGCCATGCTCATGGCCGGCATCGCCGTCAAGTTACTGCCATTCCTGCCGAGGCCAGCCCAGTGAGCCTGATGCCGCCACCATGGCGGCCACCTGATCCGCCGCTGGTTCCGGCCCAGAAGCGAAGCGCCGCTGTCTGTCAACGCGAGTGCCGCCACGGAGTGGAGTGCATGAAGACCCGTTTGGCGGAGACAGGCTAAGCACTATGGCCCAAATCCTCATTTCTGCTGCGCACAAGTCGTCGGGCAAGACGATGGTGAGCGTCGGGCTGGCGGCGGCGTTCGGTGCGCGCGGGCTGCGCGTGCAACCCTTCAAGAA
>CAYLMY010000103.1:0-4669 GCA_964384635.1 uncultured Undibacter sp. | reverse complement strand
TCGGGCTGGCGGCGGCGTTCGGTGCGCGCGGGCTGCGCGTGCAACCCTTCAAGAAGGGCCCGGATTACATCGATCCGATGTGGCTCGCGCGCGCGAGCGGGCGGCCTTGCTACAATCTCGATTTCAACACGCAGACCGAAACTGAAATCGGCGCTCTTTTCGCCCGTCATGCCGGGCAAGCTGATCTCGCGCTCACCGAGGGCAACAAGGGGCTCCACGACGGGGTCGACCTTGATGGTCGGGACTCGACCGCGGCACTAGCCAAGCTCGTCGACGCCCCGGTTATTCTCGTCATCGACGTCACGGGAGTCACACGGGGCGTGGCGCCCTTGGTGCTGGGCAACGTGATCTTCGATCGCGACGTAGCGATCCGGGGCGTAATTCTGAACCGGGTGGCGTCGGCGCGGCAGGAGGGCAAGCTTCGCCGGGCGATCGAGCGCTACACCGACGTGCCGGTCATCGGCGCCATCGGCCGCGACCCGACACTGGTCGTCAAGGAACGCCATCTCGGACTGACAACACCCGATGAGATGGCGACATTGGATGAAATGATCGGTCGATTGCGGTTGGCCGTGGAGCGGGGTGTGGACCTCGAGCGGGTCCTGGAAATCGCTCGTGGCGCGTCCGTGACACGGTTCCCAGGTGCTGGCTCCGCCCAGCCTCTCATTTTCCCCGGGGCGCAAGGGGCCACTGCCGTCAAGCCGGATTTGCGCATCGCGGTGGCGCGCGACACGGCGTTCAGCTTCTATTACCCCGACGATCTTGAAGCGCTGGAGGAAGCGGGGGCCGAACTTGTTTTTTTCGACGCGCTTCGAGACGCGCAATTGCCGCAAGCGGACGGACTCCTCATTGGCGGCGGCTTTCCCGAAACGCAAATGGCGGCGCTCGCGGCGAACAAAGGCCTGCGGGCCCAAATCCGCCGGGCCGCCGAAGCCGGCCTCCCGATTTATGCAGAATGCGGCGGGCTCATGTATCTCACGCGCTCGATCAGCTGGGGCTCGGAAACGCATGAGATGGTCGGTTTCATTCCGGCCAATACGGTGATGCACGCGACGCCGCAAGGACGCGGCCTGGTCGTGCTGGAGGAGACAGATGTTTTGCCGTGGCCGAGAGCGGACAGGCCGGCAATTGGTGATGGCAAGCCCTGCATTCCCGCCCACGAGTTCCATCATGCCGCGCTAGAACAATTGGACCCGGCCACGCGCTTCGCTTACCGAGTCGTCCGCGGCCACGGCATCGACGGGCGACATGACGGCATCGTCAAAGGCAACGTGCTCGCCAATTTCTGCCATCTGCGCTCGACCGAGCGTAGCGGCTGCTGGGCCCGCCGCATCGTCGCTTTCGTGCGCGCATGGAAGGAAACCGCCCGTTCGCGCAGTGCCTAAGCAGTAGCGGGCACCGGCTTCCGGCTCGTTGGGCTGCGGCGGCTCTACGCGACGCTGCCGAAGGAGAGGTCCCTTGCGCCGGCAGGCGGCTTCAAGCCCGCGAGCGTGCAACCTTGCGCGATCGGACCGCCCGGCAGAATCCCGAACAGGTATTTCATGCCGCCCTTGTCGGCGAAGCGCGCGACTAGCGCGTCGTGGAGCAGTCTGATTCGCGGCGCTACTTCGTCCTTGTAGCAGCCCTGCAGGACGCGGATGACCTCCCAGTGATCCTCCGTCAGCTTGAGACCCGCCTTAACGGCCAGCGCCTGGGCCTGCGCCTGCGTCCAGCCGTCGGGCGCATCACGGAAGCTCGGGTCGGACGCGGCCGCCGCGCCGGGATGCAGGATATCGAAGATCGTGCGGGGCACCGGGCGCGCCGCGATTTGCGGCGCGGTTGGAGCGCTTGCTCGCTGCGCAGTCTTTCGTTTTGCCGATGGCACCGCCTTCGCTTTCGCTTTTACGGCCGTTTTCGCCTTGGCGCGGGGCGCCGCTTTTCTTCGTCCCGCCTTCGGTGCTTTGCGCTTTTTCGGCATGCGATGCTCCTTCCCTGCCCCGTTTTTCCGGCTCAATCGATGGCGACCTTGGCCAATGCGGCGAGGGCCTTAGCCTCCCGCTCGGCGGCGGCGAGAACGAGCTTGCGCGTGCTCTCCGGCAGATCGAGAGCAAGCGCTGCTTGGTGACCTTTAGGCGACATCTTGCGCAAGGTCTTACCGATGATATCGATGATCTTTGCGTCGTCGTATTGAGAATACTTGCCGTAAAATTCGTCGAAATAGTGCTCAAGGAAGACGACATCGACCACGTTCTCGAGCGCCTGGGACTCCTTGTCCTTTTTGAGCTGCTCTTTCTTGACGAGCTTGGCCACGTGCTCGATGTCACGGCTGTCATAGCCGTGCCGGCTCATGATGTCGTGCAGCAGCTTGGCGTGGTGCTCCCGGCAGGTGCGGCGCCATTCGTTGTAGCCATCGCGGCCTTCTGGGAACTGCGCGCGCGGGATGTCGAAACGGCGAAGGTGCTGGCCGCGCGCAGCGATGCGCAGCAATTCGGACGCCTCCGGGTACATCGTTTCGAGCCGCCGGCCCATGCGCTCGGAATAAACGACCTCGTAGGGGCGCGCCGTTTCCCCTACGGCGATGGTTCTCGGATCACCGGCGTTGGCCGCGTCGATATCGGCGATTACCGCCCTGTAGCGCTGCGAAGGCTCGACCATGACCAGACAAATTGAAAGCTGCGCGATGAACCAGGCTGACCAATCGCCACTGGGGAATGCTCGGGACGGTGAAACGAGCGCCGGTGTTTGAGCAAAGCGGTGGCTTTGATATATTCATGCACTTGCATCTGTTGCTGTCAACGCCGCAGCGACGATGCGGCGCGGCCGCATCGAGAACAGCTCACCACGCCACCTGAAAGAGGAGAGGAGAAAGGAGCCATGGCCATCGAATTCAACGGCAGAACGATCGCAACCACGGCGACCGGCTACCTGGAGAACCACGAGGATTGGAACGAAGACCTCGCCCGCCACATGGCCAAGCTCGAGAACCTCGACCTGACCGACCGGCATTGGGATGTATTGAAATACTTACGCGAGGAGTTCTTCGGCAACAACGAATACCAGCCCAACACGCGGGCCATCGTCAAAGCGATGACGGAGCGGTGGGGTCAGCCGGCCGATCAAAAGAGGCTGTACGAACTATTTCCTGGCGACCCCTCAAAACAGGCAGGCCGCCTCGCCGGCTTGCCCGAGAGCCGGCGCAAGGGCGGATATTGATGCCGGTGTGAGGCGTAGGACGGGCAGCGGAGAATCGGCACTCGGGAAGGCGTCTGACCAAAATCGCTTTTAATGCGAATCATTCGCACGCCGCCCGAGAGGAAACCGTCGGTATACCGGCTCCCTCGGCAGTTGTATCGATGTTGCACTGCGAGAAGGCTGAGGCTGAGACGTTTGTTGCCATTCGTGCACGCACCACAACATTTATGGGCTTTGCCCGGATTCTTGCTTGACCGGAGGACTCCCATCATATGTAATTTTTACAATATGTAATTCTGGCTAGGATTAAAAGCGGACGAGGTTGCGCCGGTGGCAGAAGCGGCCAAAAGTTCGAACACTAACGCGAAGACGATGACGATCATCGTGACCAAAGGGTCGCTGGATTGGGCCTACCCTCCCTTCATCCTGGCGACGACGGCGGCGGCGATGAATGTCGATGTCACGATGTTCTTCACTTTCTATGGCCTGCCGCTTCTGCTGAAGAAACTCAACCTGCAGGTGACGCCGCTCGGCAATCCCGGAATGAAAATGCCGATGATGGGGATGCACATGGGCCTCCCCAACATCGTAGGCGCAATACCGGGCGTCGACGCCGCTTGCAGCGTGATGATGAAGAATCTCATCAAGAAAAAAGGCGTCGCCTCGATCGAGGAGTTGCGCGAGGCCGCGCTTGAATCCGATGTCAAGATGATCGCCTGCCAGATGACGATGGATCTCTTCGAATACAAGCTCGAGGACATGATCGAAGGCCCCGAACTTGGCGGAGCGGCGACTTTCATGGAAAAGGCGCTCAAGTCGGACGTCAATCTTTTTATCTGATCCTGCTCAACGAGGCTCGCTGCCTATATCAACCTGCGGACGATGACGATGGCCGACCAGTTGCTCGATGCGAAGGGCCTGAACTGCCCCTTACCAATCCTAAAGGCAAAAAAGGCGCTCAAGGACGTGCCGGCGGGCGGTACGCTTGAAGTGCTTGCGACCGACCCGGGCTCGGTCGCCGATTTTCAGGCTTTCTGCCGCACGACGGGAAATGAACTCGTGGAGTCGACACAAGCAGGCGATACCTACCGCTTCCTGATCAAGCGGGTGAACTGAACGAAGGGAAATCTATTCGGATTAAAGCAGGCGATGGCGTACGGCCCATAGATCATGAGGGCGCGCGCCGGCATCGGTGGGAAGGGGTTGCGGCAATCAAAGAACGATAATCAAAGCCCCGAAAGGGGCCGGCAACGGGGGAAATTATGCAGCAGGGGTTCAAACAACGGGGACTTAAGTTCGCCGGTGCAGCGGCGTTCTTGGCGCTGGCATCATTTGCGGCTGGAGAAGCGCAAGCGACCGAGGGTTACTTCCAATACGGCTATGGCGCGCGGCAGGGCGGACTAGCCGGCGCCGGCGTCGCCGATTCACGCGACGCCATGGCGCTGTCGCTCAACCCCGCCGGCCTGGTCCACGTCGGCCGCCAGTGGCAGTTCGGCGC
>CAYLMY010000102.1:0-11192 GCA_964384635.1 uncultured Undibacter sp. | reverse complement strand
AACGTTGAACCCGAAAGCAAAAACCTCTTTCGAATGGGCGGACGGTTTGCTCTAGAGTTCTGGTATGAAGGGTCGCCCACCCAATCGATTGGCGATTGGCTTAAAAAAGCACTGGGTTCAGGATGAAAGACTTCTAATCTTGCCTCGGCAAATACTCGTCCGACCATTTCAGCACAACGTTGAAGCTGATGCTGATGCGCGGCGTCTCGCTCAGGTTCGGGTGCACGAAATGGGTGAGGAAGGCCGGCCATAACAAGATCTGGCCGGGCTGCGGCATCACCGTGTATTCGGCCTCGATGTACGGATCGCCGCGGATGGCGCCCATGTTCACCGCCGGCCCGCGCGGGTCGTAGAAGGTGATGGCGCCGGGCCGCACGTCCTTGCGCGACTTGAGCGGCGCGCGGTCGGTCGGCACCTGCACGTAATAGGTGCCCGATAGATAGCAATGCGGGTGATTGTGCGGGTCGTGGTAATCGCCCAGCCGGTTGACATTGGCCCAGCCTTGCAGCGACCAGTCGATTTTGTAGCCCATGCCGAGCTGGCGGAAATAATCGGCGACGGTGCGGTTGATACAGTCGCGCAGCCAGGAAATGGCCGGGTGCTCGGCGGTGAGCAGATTGCGGCTGAGATAGTCGGTGGTGAGGTCGGCCTTGTTCTCGTCGAGCTCGAGGATGAAGGCGGCCAGCGCCTGGTTGGCGACGTCCGCCCCCGGCAGCGTGCGGCGCATGAAAACGGTCGGCCACAGCGCCTCGAAGCCCTCGCCCGCGGTTTCCTGCTCGGCCACGCCAGTCTCCTATGCCCGCAAGAGCGACTTCCCGGTCATTTCCGGCGGCTGCGGCAGACCCATCAAGGCCAGCAAGGTCGGCGCTATATCGGCCAATCGACCATCCACCAGCGTACCGTCGCCGCCGCCCATCACCACGACCGGCACCGGATTGGTGGTGTGCGCGGTCTGCGGCCCGCCGGTTTTCGGATCACGCATCATTTCGCAGTTGCCATGGTCGGCGGTGGCCACCAGTGCGCCGCCGGCCTTATCGATCGCATCTGCGATTTGACCCAAGCCTTTGTCCACCGTCTCCACCGCTTTGATGGCGGCCGGCAGGCTGCCGGTATGGCCGACCATATCGGGGTTGGCGTAGTTCAGCACAATCAAATCGTATTTTCCCGAGTTGATCGCTTCCACCGCCTTGGCGGTGAGCTCGGGTGCCGACATCTCGGGCTGCAGGTCGTAGGTCGCAACCTTCGGTGACGGGATCATGATGCGGTCTTCACCCGGATATGGCTGTTCGCGTCCGCCGTTGAGGAAATAAGTGACGTGCGGATACTTCTCGGTCTCGGCCATGCGCAATTGTGTGCGGCCGGCCTTGGAGACGACTTCACCGAGAATGTTCGGGAAGGATTGCGGCGGGAAGATCGTCTGCATCAGTCTGTCGAGCTCTTCGCTATATTGCGCCATGCCGACGGCGGCCGAAAAACGGACAGTGCGCTTGCGCGCAAAGCCTGAAAACGAAGGGTCAAGCATGGCGGCAAGAATTTCGCGCACGCGATCGGCGCGGAAATTAAAGCACAGCACGCCGTCGCCATCCTTGATGCCGCGATAGTCGCCGATCACCGCCGGGACGACAAACTCGTCATGGACCTTATTCGCATAAGCATCGGCAATTGCCGCCTGCGCGTCCGCAAAGCGCGGCCCCTCGGCTTCGACGATGGCGTGATAGGCTTTCGCCACGCGATCCCAGCGCTTGTCGCGATCCATGGCGTAATAGCGCCCATCGACGGTCGCGATCGCAACGGCAGGCGGCAGCGCGGCGGCGAAGCGTTTGAGGTCTTCGGCGGCGGATTGCGGCGGCGTATCGCGACCGTCGGTTATCGCATGCACGACCGCCGGGACACCCGCATCAGTTAGAATCTTCGCGAGTGCGATGCAGTGGTCCTCATGCGAGTGCACACCGCCAGGCGAAACGAGACCGATCAGGTGACAGACCCCGCCGCTTTGCTTCAGCGTCTTGATCAGGTCAACGAGCGCCGGCTTGCGTGCGATCTCGCCTGCCGCGATCGCGTCGTTGATGCGCGGCAAGTCCTGCATCACGACCCGCCCGGCGCCAATGTTGAGATGCCCAACTTCGGAATTGCCCATTTGCCCCGCCGGCAGGCCGACATCCTTGCCGGACGTGTGCAGGAAGGCGTGCGGACAATTGGCCCAGAGCCGGTCAAATGTGGGTGTCTTGGCCTGGCGGATGGCGTTGTCTGCGATCTCCTCGCGCCAGCCCCATCCGTCCAGCACCACCAACATCACAGGACGGCGCTTTTGCATTCAATGGTTCCCGACTTCCGGCCCAAGCCGCGATGGTTTTGAAGGATCGATCTGCCATCGTCAACTCGCCGCAAAGCTGGCGCGGCGCTGACGTGCGCAAGGGTTTCATAGGCGCACGCGCGGCATTATCGGAATAAATTGGTATCGTGCAGCGATTGCTATGCCGCCGCCATGCCGGCTTCCCAGCCGAGCATCGCGCGCTTGCGGGTGAGGCCCCAGTGATAGCCGGTGAGCTCGCCGCTCTTGCCGATGACGCGGTGGCACGGCACCACGAAGCAGATCGGGTTCTTGCCGACGGCGGCGCCGACCGCGCGCGCGGCCTTGGGTGCGCCGGCGCGGGCCGCGAGATTGGAATAGGTGGTGAGCTTGCCCATCGGCACCGAGAGCAACTTCTCCCACACCCGCACTTCGAAATCCGTTCCGATCAGCACCACCCGCAGCGGCTGATCCTCGCGCCAGAGCGCGGCATCGAAAATGCGGCGTGCGGTCGGCGCGGTCGCCGCAAAGTCTTCGACGTATTTTGCCTTCGGCCAGCGTGCGCGCATGTCGCGCAAAGCGGCGCGTTCCTTGCCGGCGTCGGCGAGCGCCAGGCCCGCCAAGCCGCGCGGCGTCGTCATCACCAGCGCCATGCCGAACGGGCAGGGATGGAAGCCATAGGTCATGGTGAGGCCTTCGCCGCCCGCCTTCCACTCGCCCGGCGACATGGCCTCGTGGGTGACGAATAGATCGTGCAGGCGGCCGGGGCCGGAGAGACCCACTTCGTAAGCGGTGTCGAGCACGCTGGCTGAGGCGCGCAGCAGGTCGCGCGCGTAGTTGAGCGTGAGCGCCTGCAGGAAGGCTTTCGGCGTCAGCCCACACCAGCGGCGGAACAGATGATGCAGGTCGGTGGCGTTGACGCCGGCGGCATGGGCGATGGTGTCGATCTCCGGCTGCGCCCGCCAATTGCCGCGGATGTGGGCGATGGCGCGGCGCACCACGTCGTAATCGGCCGCCGCGGTGGAAAGCGGGGCGAGGGTGAAGCGGTCGGACAAGGCCGATTGTGCTTGGGTCATGGCTGTCTGGGTCATGGTCATGACCCGCTATCTAGAACGGGCCCGCAAGCCGGGCCACCCGATTTCTGGCTAGCTTAGCACCGTCCGCGTCGGCCCGCGCTTGGCCTCGCTCAGCGCGTTGCCCAGCGCCTTGGCGAAGCTCGCCTTCTCGTCCGGGCCGAGGAAGCTGGCGATCGCCAGCTGTTTGCCGCGCGACACCAGAAACAGCCGCTCGATGCCGAATTCCTCGTGCACCACCTTGTCGAGCTTGACCCAGAGCGGATTGAGCACCCATTCGCGTACCCGGCCGCGATGGCTGACCTTGCGCACCGTCAACGCCGCCGGCGTTACGGTGACTTCCTCGTAAGCGGCGGCGTGGCGGTAGTTGAGCCTGAACGCCCAGTACAGCAGCGCCACGTCGAGGCCGAAAAAGCCGAACACTGGCCAAGCACCGTCGATCAGGAACAGCATGCCGGTCACGAAGCTGACGCCGCCGAAAATTCCCATCAGCACCAGGAAGCCGACGCGGCCGAGCGAGCGGTGCGGCGTGATTACGGCGGAAAAGATCGTGGGTTCGAGGTTGTCGGCGGTCATGCGCGTCAGTATACCCGAAATCATGGCGAAAAAATCGACCCGCAAAAGAAGCAAGCTGGCGGCCAAGAGGCGGACAAAGACACGGACCAAGGCGCGGCCCAAGACGCGCAAAGGCAAATCCGCAAAGTCGAAGCCGCCGCGCAAGCCGGCCGCGGCTGACGTTAAGACCGGCCACGGCGCGTCGCGGCCATGGACCAACGCGCAGATCGAGGAGGCGTTCCGGCGCTTGCAGGCCGCCAACCCCGAGCCGCAGGGCGAGCTCCAGCACATCAACCCGTTCACGCTGCTGGTGGCGGTGGTGCTGTCGGCGCAGGCGACCGATGCCGGGGTCAACAAGGCGACGCCCGCATTGTTCGCCGCCGCCGATACGCCGGAGAAAATGGTGGCGCTGGGCGAAGAAAAAGTGCGCGAGCTGATCAAGACCATCGGTCTTTTTCGCACCAAAGCCAAGAACGTCGTTGAGCTGTCGCGCAGGCTCGTCGCCGAGCACGGCGGGCAGGTGCCGCGCGCGCGCGAGGCGCTGGAGGCACTGCCCGGCGTCGGGCGCAAGACCGCCAATGTGGTTTTGAACATAGCCTTCGGTGAGCCGACCATCGCGGTCGACACCCACATTTTCCGCGTCGGCAACCGCACCGGGCTGGCCACCGGCAAGAATCCGCTCGAAGTTGAGATGAAGCTGGAGCAGGTGGTTCCGACGCAATACAAACGCCACGCCCACCATTGGCTGATCCTGCACGGGCGCTATACCTGCGTCGCGCGCAAGCCGCGATGCGACGTCTGCATCATCGCGGACTTGTGCCAATGGCCGGGGAAGACGGTGGCGGCTTAACGCGGCGGCTCGATCAGTTCCGCGCGCTTGGTCGTCATGTGCTTGTGCACGTGCACCATGAAGGCCATGGCGAACACCGGCGTCGCCAGATTGACCACCGGGATCGACACAAACACCGCAATCACCATGCCCGCAAGAAAAACATATGCGCCGTTAGCCTTGCGCATGGCTTTGGCCTCGAAGGGCGGGCGGAAACGCATGGCGGCGAGCTCAAAATATTCGCGGCCGAGCAGATAGGAATTGGCCAGGAACAGAATGATCACGCCGAGGCCGGCGAAAAAAATGAATGGCAGCGCGCAGAAATAGACCAGCAACGACAGCGCGGCGATCTTCAGGCCTTCGATCATTGCGCGCAAGAACGGCAGCGCGCGGCCGACCGGATCGGCCGGGTAATACTCGCGCTCGACCGCTTCCGCGGTCTCGTCGACGAAGAAGCTGCCGACGAAGGCGGCAATGGTCGGCATCAGGAACAGCGCGCCGGTGATGATGCCGAGGCCGGCCATGATCGAGAGCACCCAGGCAAGCGCGCTCCAGGCCGCGTGCGGGGCGACGCCGGAAGCCTGCTCGGCCCAGGTGGCGCCGTGCTCAGCCAGCGCCGAGAGCAGGCGTTGCAACACGATGCCGACGATGACGATCAGGATCAGTGCCAGTCCGACGGCCTTCATGAGCACGCGACGCAAGGCGGGCGTGAACATCTGCGCGAGCGCTTTGACGGCGGCGTCGATCATGCGGAGGAGAGGTAAGGGCAGGGGAGGACTAGGGCAAGAGACCCTCCTCTGTCGTCCCGGGCGAGCGAAGCGAGACCCGGGACCCATAACCCCTGTGATCCCGATACTGAAAGACAGGGGTTATGGGTCCCCGCCTTCGCGGGGACGACAGTCGAGAGGCGATTGGAATCAACGCGCCGGCGACAGCGTTTCGGGCTCCAGCGCGTCGTCGTCCGCCGGCACCAGCGACACCATGAGATCGGCATCGGCGGCGGGCGTGTCGGCCCAGGCCATGACCTTGTAGTCGAAGCCGTTGACCAAGGTCGGCTTGACCACCTCGAAATAGGGCGAGATGTCGAAGTCGCGTGGCGCGTAGAGCGAGGAATGGCGGATCTCCAGGATCTCCTCACGCGCCGCTTCGCTTTCAAAGCGCGTCACCTTGGGCAGAATCGGATAGCGCACGGTCTCGAACGCTTGCGCGATCAGCGCCGAGCAGATGATGCGCGTCGGGTGGCCGGAGCCGAGCGCGATCATGCGCCGGCGCCAGCGCTGCGGCACCGGCAGCGGAAACAGATAGCGCATCAGGTCGATGATGTTCTTCAGATCGTAATCGAAACCGATGCGCTCGGCGGCATAGGCGCAGACGCGTGCGCGGTCGTCATCAGTCAAGCCGGTCGGCCGGCAGATGCGGGTATGGTAGCGGGCGTATTTCGACAGCGGCGCCGCCACCACGCCCTGGCCGATATTGGCCTCCACCAGCACCAGCGGCTCGCCCTCGGGTGTGACGCGGTCGCCGATTGCGCCCACATAGAGCGCGGCATGCGACCAGGTGGACTGCGTGAGATATTTGATGACGCCGGAAATATTGTTGCTGCCTTCGACCAGCAGCACGTCGCCGGGTTTGAGTGTCGCGCGCAACGCTTCCGGGTCGCTCGGCGTGAACGGCTCGTAGCCCGGCGCCGGCTTTTCCAGATAATTGGCGAGAACCCGCCCAACCCCGTCGACTATCCAGCCCATTACGTCCGGTTCCTTGTCGCCAGTTCTTGACGCCCAAGCCTCGCGGCTAAATCTAATGGCCACTCATTGCAATTTGGTTCATTGGCCGCGCGCCTGCGTTACCGTTCGTTAGCCATGAAATTTGCGGCGCCGCGCGGGTTCGGGCAATCTGGCGGCGCCCACGTCAATTATTCGGATACCATGTCGAGGCTTAGCCGCCGTTCGTTTCTCGCCGGTACATCCGCCCTGTTGGCGGCGCCCGCGCTGCGCGCCGGCAAGGCGGCATCCGACGTGGACGTGGTGATCGTCGGCGCCGGCGCCGCCGGCATCGCCGCTGCTCGCCGCATGATTGCCGGCAAGGCGCGCGTCGCCCTATTCGAGGCGAGCGGCCGGATCGGCGGCCGCTGCGTCACCGACACCGCGCTGTTCGGCGTGCCCTTCGATTTCGGCGCCCATTGGATGCGCAGTCCCGGCAGTAATCCGGTTGCCGCGCTGGCGCCGACGACCGGGCTCGAAGTCTATCCGGCCCCGCGCGGGCAGACGGCGCGCATCGGCCCCCGCAACGCCCGCGACGCCGAGTTGGAGAATTTTCTCAGCAATCTGGTGCGCGCACGTCGCGCCATCGACGAGGCCGGCCATGGCAAGACCGATATGGCCGCGGCGCGCGCGCTGCCAGCCGACCTCGGCAACTGGCAGGCAACGATCGAATTCGCGCTCGGGCCCTATCTGTGCGGCAAGCAGCTCGACCAGGTCTCCGCCGCGGACCTTGCGCATGCCGGGGCGCGTGGCATTGCCGCGTTCTGCCGGCAGGGCTACGGCACGCTGCTCGCGCAGCTCGCCGCCGGGTTGCCGGCGCGGCTATCCAACCCGGTGACCAAGCTCGATTGGGACCGGCGCGGCATCGACGTCTACACAAGCAAGGGCCGGTTGCGCGCGCGCACCGCCATCGTGACGATGTCGACCAATGCGCTGGCCGCGGGCAAGCTCGAATTCAAGCCGGAGCTGTCCAAACGCCATCTCGAGGCCGCGGGCAATCTTGCGCTCGGCAGCTTTGACCATATCGGGTTGCTGATGCCGGGCAATCCACTCGGCCTGCAACCTGACGACCTGATGTTCGAACAAGCCAACGGCCCGCACACGGCCGCGCTGCTCGCCAACGTATCCGGCACCGATCTGCACCTCGTCGAGGTTGCCGGCGATTTCGGCCGCGAGCTGTCCGCGCAAGGCGCGCCCGCGATGCTCGATTTCGCGCGCGAGTGGCTGGCCTCGCTGTTCGGCCCCGGCGTCAAAAGCGCGATCACGCGCGGCCATGCCACGCGCTGGAACGAAGAGCCGTGGGTGCTCGGCGCCATGTCGGCGGCAACGCCGGGCAACGCCGACGCGCGCCGGCTGCTGCGCGAACCGATCGGCGGGCGCATCTGGTTTGCCGGCGAGGCCGTGCACGAGACAAAATGGGGCACGGTCGCCGGCGCCTGGGAAGCGGGCGAGCGCGCGGCGCTTGCCGCGCTCGACCAGATGGGCATGCTGGAAAAGCCGAAGCGTAAGCGCCGCGAGCGCGCACCGCGCCGCCGCCGCCGCTAGAGGAGATGAACGATGGCCACGCCTCCCATGGCTCTGATCGCCTGGTCGAGCGGCAAGGACAGCGCTTGGGCGCTGCACGAGGCGCGCCGCAGCGGCGACTACGACGTCGTCGGTGGCTTGACCACGGTGACCGACACGTTCGCGCGCGTCAGCATGCATGGCGTGCGCGAGGCGCTGTTGCTGTCGCAGCTCGACGCGGCCGGCTTGGAGCCGATCATCGTGCGCATTCCCTATCCGTGCCCGAACGAGACCTACGAGCGCGAAATGGCGGCGGCGATCGAGGCAGCCAAGGCGCGCGGGGTCACGCACATGATCTTCGGCGATCTGTTCCTGGAGGACGTGCGCGCCTATCGGGAGTGCCAGCTTGCCGGAACCGGCATTACGCCGGTGTTTCCGTTGTGGCAGCGGCCGACCGCGCCGCTCGCGCGCGAGATCATCGCGGCGGGGGTGGAGGCGCATCTTGCTGTTGTCGACCTGAAGAAATTGCCAGCGGGTTTTGCAGGTCGACGATATGATACTGATTTACTTGATGAATTTCCAGCCGATGCCGACCCTTGCGGCGAGAACGGCGAATTCCATTCTTTCGTCTCGGCCGGGCCGATGCTCAAGGACAGGATCGCGGTCAGCGTCGGCGAGACGGTGGAGCGCGGCGGGTTTGCGTTCGCGGATTTGCTGCCGGGGTAATCTTTTTCCGTTCGTCCCCGCGAAAGCGGGGACCCAGGCTGGATTCCCGCTTGCGCGGGAATGAATGGTTTGGAGCGTTAGCTGCTTAACCCCGCAGCACCCCGCCCGTCCGCTTGCTGACCTCAGCCACGATTCTTGCCGCCAGCGCGTCGATCTCCTCGTCGGTCATGGTCTTGTCGCGCGGCTGCATGGTGACCGCGATGGCGATCGATTTCTTGTTGGGCTCGATGCCCTTGCCTTCGTAGACATCGAACACGGTCACGTTCGTGATCAGCTTCCTGTCGACATTCTGCGCCGCGCGCACAATGTCGGCGGCCTTCACGCTGTTTTCCACCACGAAGGCGAAATCGCGCTCCACCGGCTGGAACGGCGACAATTCGAGCAAGGGCTTCACGCGCGTCGGCTTGGCCTTGGGCTCGGGGATTTTCTCCAGCACCACCTCGAAGCCGACCAGTGGTCCTTCGGCGTCGAGCGCGGCAAGGCTGCGCGGATGCAATTCGCCGAAAGCCCCAAGCACGTTCTGCGGGCCGATCTGGATGGTGCCGCTGCGGCCGGGGTGGAACCAGGCCGGGCCGCTCGGCACGACCTGCAGTGCCTGCATCGGCGCGCCGGCGGCGGCCAGCACGGCGAAGGCGTCGGCCTTGGCGTCGAAAGCGTCGACCGGCTTGTTGGCGCTTGCCCAGTGACGGCCAAGCCCATCGGGCCGCGCCAGCGCGCGGCGCAGGCCGGTGGCCGCGGTCAATTGATCCTGCGGCCGGTCGCCCTTGAAGATCTGGCCGACCTCGAACAGCGCCACGTCTGCAAGCCCACGGTCGGCATTCTTCTGCGCCGCCATGATCAAACCCGGAAGCAGGCTCGGCCGCATGTCCGAGAGCTCGGCCGCGATCGGATTGGCGAGCGCCAACTCAGCGTTGCCTCCGCCGAACAATTCGGCTTCGCGCTTGGAGACGAACGACCAGGTCACGGCTTCGGTGAGGCCGCGGGCGGCGAGCGCGCGCCTAGCTTTACGGGTGCGGTTCTGAATGGGCGTGAGCACCGGCTTGCGCGCGGCCTCCCCGCGCGGAAACGGCGTTGAAGGCACGCGCTCGACGCCGACGATGCGCACCAGTTCCTCGACGATGTCGGCGCGGCCGTGCACGTCCGGCCGCCATGACGGCACCGCCACCTTGACGCGCTTGGGCTGGCCGGCGGCGAAGAAGCCGAGCTTCTCCAGCACGTGGCGCACCTCAGTGATGGGAAGCTTGAGCCCGGCGAGCCGCGGCAACTCACTCAAGGGAAAATCGATCACGGTTTCCTTTGGGCTCGGATCGCCGGCCACCACGATCTCGCTAGGCTCGCCGCCGGCGAGGTCGAGCACCATCTGCGTCGCCAGCTCCAGGCCGGGGATCATGAAGGCGGGATCAACGCCACGCTCGAAGCGGTAGCGCGCGTCGGAATTGATGCCGAGCTTGCGCCCGGTCTGCGCAACATTGGGCGGGTCCCACAGCGCCGACTCGATCAGCACGTCGGTGGTCGTTTCCGAGCAGCCGGTGGCCTCGCCGCCCATGATGCCGGAGAGCGACTCCACTGCCTGCTCGTCGGCGATCACGCACATTCCGGCATCGAGCGTGTAGGTCTTGCCATCGAGCGCGAGAAGCGTCTCGCCGTTTCTGGCGCGCCGCACGGTCAGATTGCCATGCACCTTGGCGGCATCGAACACGTGCAGCGGGCGGCCGCGGTCGAAGGTGATGAAATTGGTGATGTCGACCAACGCGTTGATGGGGCGCAGGCCGATGGCCGTGAGCCGCTTTTGCAGCCAGTCGGGCGAGGGCCCGTTCTTGACGCCCTTGACCAGCCGCAGGCCGAACGCGGGACACAATGACGGCGTCTGACCGAAATCGAGCGTGACCTTGACCGGGCAAGGGAAGCTGCCTTTCACCGGCTTGGGTGCGTTGTCCTTGTAGGCGCCGATGGAGGCGGCGGCGAGATCGCGCGCGATGCCGGCGACGCCAGTGCAGTCCGGCCGGTTGGGCGTGAGATTGATCTCGATCACCGGCTCGGCGGCGCCCGCCCATTCGACGTAAGATTTTCCGACCGGCGCGTCGGCGGGCAAATCGATGATGCCGTCATGGTCGTCGGAGATCATGAGCTCGGCTTCGGAGAGCAGCATGCCGCGGCTTTCCACATCGCGAATCTTGCCGACCGACAGCGTCATGTTCTTGCCGGGGATGAAGGCGCCGGGCGCCGCGAACACGCCCTTCATGCCGGCGCGCGCGTTGGGCGCGCCACAGACGACTTGAATGGGTTTGCCGTCGCCCAAGGGTCCTATGTCGACCATGCATACGCGCAGCCGGTCGGCGTTGGGGTGCTTCTCGGCGGAGATGACGGAAGCGATGACGAAGGGCTTGAGCAGGCTCGCTCGGTCCTCGACGTTCTCGACTTCGAGCCCGATCATGGTGAGCTTGTCGACGATCTCG
>CAYLMY010000101.1:0-11203 GCA_964384635.1 uncultured Undibacter sp. | reverse complement strand
TCGAGTTTGGGCTCGGGCCGGCTGTCTGCCCGGCGCTCGGTTGGAAGCTCGAACCTGAATTCGCGCTTCGGCTCGGGCTCGGGCCTGGGCTCGGGCTTTGACTTGAGGTCGCGGGGCGCAGGGCCCGGGGACGCGGGTTTGGCTGGCGGCGCGACCGCCAGCGGATCGGTCACCGGCGGGCGGCCCTCCGGCGCGGGCGCGCGGCGTAACGCAGCTTCGAGCTGCTGGGCCATTTCGGCCAGGTTGTGATCGTTTTGTGGCGGTGCCGACGGCGGCTCCGGCGTCACCGGCGGTGCGGCAGTGCGCGGCGGTGCAGGAGGCTCGGTGCGCGGGGGCGGTGGGGGGCCCAGATCGGCCGCATGGAGTTTGGCCGAAAGCTCGGCGGCGAGCCCGGTGAGGCTGTCGGCGGGACGCGCGCGTGCGCCCGGCTCAGGCGGCAGCCAAGGCTCTTCGGTTGCCTGCGCGCGATAGGAACGTGGCGGCGCCGCAGGCGCGGGCGGTTCACTCGCCGCCGGCTGCCAGGACAGTTCCGGCGCCGGCGCAGGCCGCGCCGTGCTCTCGGTCGAAATCGACGGGCGCCCTGGCTCACGCGCCACCTCGCGCGGCACGTCGCGTGCACCAGTTGCGCGCACGATATTGGGCTCGATCACCACGTCGGTGGGACCCCCGATCATCAAAAGATGTTCGGTATTGTCGCGGCGGATCAGCACCAGCCGCCGGCGGCCGTCGACGGATGCTGCATCGATGACTGCCAGCCGCGGCTGGCGTCCGCGCGTGGCGGCGCCCAGGCGGCTAGCGCCGAAGCGGCGTACCAGCCAGGCGGTAACCCCGATCAGGGCCAGCACGACCAAAAACGCGATGAAGAAGCGCACCGCCAGCGGCATGGTCGAGCCAAACAGGGCGTCCATTATTTTACTCCGTGCTTCATGCTGCGGCTCATCGAACGGGAATCGCCCAAATGGTTAATTCCGTAGGTACAATTTGCCGCCCGGAATACTAACAGTCTCTTAACAAATAAAGGGCCATTTCATGTCCGACCGCCGTTTTTGCTAGTAACCCCGAAACAATAACGGCTGCACCGCCCCCGTTTCATCGCTGCTTTTACCCGCCATTAACCATACGCCCGGCAAAGTCTGCCTAGTGGCCGCTTGCGGCCGCGGGGGCGGCTTTCTCAAGGGGACGTCATGGCCATCACCGATATCCCGATCCTATCGATGCTGCGCACCCGGCTGCAATGGGCGCAGGAGCGCCAGCGTGTGCTGGCTGAGAACGTCGCCAATGCCGACACCCCCCGTTACCGGGCGCGCGACCTGGCCCCGCTGAAATTCGAAGCACCCGGCGGGGATGCCCCCGCCACGGTTTCCTCCGTCGCGCTGGCGACCACCGAGCCCGGCCACATGAACGGGTTCGGCTTGAGCCCGCCGCGGTTCAGGACCGAGAGCAAGGGCAATTACGAGGTGCGCCCGGCCGGCAACGCGGTCAACCTCGAGGACGAGATGATGAAGGTGGCGGCCAACCAGATGGATTACCAGGCCGCGACCGCAGTCTACACGCGCAGCCTCAACCTGATCAAAACTGCGCTCGGCAAGAAATGATTATAACGCCCGCGTGCGGCGCGCCGCGGGCCAAGGAGGGCAGTGGTGGACTTCATGAAGACTTTGACAATCGCGGCATCCGGCTTGCGCGCGCAGGCCGGGCGCATGCGCATCATCTCCGAGAACATCGCCAACGCGGATTCGACGCCGTCCTCGCCCGGCGCCGATCCCTACCGGCGCAAGGTGCCGACCTTCCGCACCGAACTCGATCGCTCGCTCGACGTGCAACTGGTCGAGCTCGGCAAGGTGCAGACCGACCAATCCGACTTCCGGCTGAAATACGAGCCGGGCCATCCGGCGGCCGACAAGAACGGCAACGTCAAATACCCCAACGTCAATCCGCTCGTCGAACTAACCGACATGCGCGAGGCGCAGCGTTCCTACGAAGCCAACATCAACGTGGTCACCGCCACGCGGCGCATGCTCCAGCGCACCATCGATATCCTGAAAGCTTGAGCGCAAACATAAGGCAAAGCGCATGATCCCGAAAAGCATGTCCTCGGCCCCGATCGGGGATGGGAATCGGTTTTCGGAAAAGATCATTCGCAAACGCAAGGAATAACCATGGTCACACCGATCGGCGCCGCCGGCGCCTATGCCGCCATCGCGCGCCTTACCGCCAATCCCACGCAAGCGGCGGCCGCATCTGCCGACCCTAAGAGCGAGGCCAGCTTCACCGCTATGCTCAAGGAGGCGATCAACTCGGTCAACGAGCTCGGCCACAAGTCCGACGCGCAGACCCGCGCCATGGTCAACGGCAAATCCAACATGGTGGACGTGGTCACCGCGGTGTCGGAGACCGAGGTCGCCATCGACGCGGTGGTGGCGGTGCGCGACAAGATCATCGCGGCCTACGAAGAAATCATGAAGATGCCGATCTGATTTCTGAAAGTCATGCCCCATCCCCGCCTGCGCGGGCGATGGCAGCGGAGAGAGAGCGACGCACTATGACCGGACCGGAAGTTCTCGATATCGCGCGCGAGGCGATCTTCACGCTGATCCTGGTCGCGAGCCCGGTGATGCTGGTCGGCCTGGCGGTCGGCATCGCGATCTCGCTGCTGCAGGCGCTCACGCAGATCCAAGAAATGACGCTGGCCTTCGTGCCGAAGATCCTGGCGATCTTCGTGTCGCTTATGATCGCGCTGCCGTTCATGGCCGAAAAGCTGCACGCGGAGATGATCCGCCTCGCCGCCCGCATCGCCAGCGGCACATAAGCGCACGATCCCAAAAAGCATGTCCCAGACTTGACCAGGGACGGAAACCGGTTTTCGGACAAGATCATGCGCCAACGAAAAATAATCTAAATGCATGTCGATATCTCCTTTCTGCCGGGGCTGGCGGCGGCCTTCCTTTTGACCTTTGCCCGCATCGGCACCATGCTCATGCTACTGCCGGGCATCGGCGAGCAGAACATGCCGACACGGGTGCGCCTCACCATCGCGCTGGTGCTCACCGCCGTGCTGCTGCCGGCGCACCAGAAGGCCTACACCGTCGATCTCACCGCGCTCGGGCCGGTGATGGTGATGCTGTTTCAGGAGATCATCATCGGCGTGGTGCTGGGGCTGACCGCGCGGCTGGCGATCTCGGCGTTGCAGGTCGCCGGCTCGGTGGTGGCGCAGCAGATGGGTCTCGGCTTTGTCACCGCCATCGACCCGACGCAAGGGCAGCAGGGCATGCTGGTCGGCAACTTCCTCACGCTGTTGGGCGTCACGCTGGTGTTCGCCACCGATCTGCATCATCTGGTGATCGAGGCGCTCAACGACAGCTACACGCTGTTCCAGCCGGGCGAGATGCCGCTGGTCGGCGACGTGGCGCAGCACGTCACCCAGATCGTCACCACCGCCTTCCGCATCGGCATCCAGCTCGCCGCGCCGTTCCTGGTGTTCGGCCTGCTGTTCCATCTCGGGCTCGGCGTGTTGTCGCGCCTGATGCCGCAGATGCAGGTGTTCTTCATCGGCCTGCCGCTGTCGATCATGCTCGGCATGTTGCTGCTGCTGGTGGTGGTCGGCGCGATGATGGGAACCTTCGTCGGTTATCTCGAGGGCGTACTCGGCAACCTCGCGCCGCACGCCTGATTTTTGAAAACGCGGCATGGCCGAAGAACAAGACCAAAACGAAAAAACAGAAGACCCGACGCAAAAGCGCCTGGATGACGCGCTCAAACGCGGCGACGTGGTCAAGAGCCAAGAGGTCAACACCTGGTTCGTGATCGCGGCCGGCACGCTGGTGATGGCCACCTTCTCCGGCGGCATGGGCGCGGGCGTGACCGCCACCCTGCGCGGACTGATCGCCAATTCCTACCAGATCAGGGTGGACGGACCGGCGTTGCCGCAATTGTTCAAGATGATCGGTGGCGAACTCTTGGCGACGGTCGCCGTCCCGTTCCTGCTCTTAATGCTGGCGGCGCTGACCGCGAACATAGTGCAGCACCGCATGGTGTGGTCGTTCGAAACGATGACGCCGAAGCTGTCCAAGATCTCGCTGATGAGCGGCCTCAAGCGCTTGTTCTCCAAGCAGGCGGTGGTCAATTTCGCCAAGGGCATGGTCAAGCTGCTGCTGGTCGGCGCCGTGCTGATCGCGCTGATGTGGCCCGAGCGCCACCGGCTGGTGGCGCTGGTGCATACCGATCTGGAGGGGGTGCTGCCGCTCGCGCTGTCGCTGGCGCTCAAGCAATTGGGCGCGGTGGTCGCCATTCTCGCGGTGGTGGCGGCCGCCGATTATCTGTTCCAATACCGTCTATGGTATGAGCGGCAGAAGATGTCGCTCAGGGATTTGAAGGACGAATTCAAGCAGAGCGAGGGCGATCCGACCATCAAGGGCAAGATGCGGCAAGTGCGCCAGACCCGGATGCGACGGCGCATGATGGCGAACGTTCCCAAGGCCGCGGTGGTCATCACTAACCCGACCCATTACGCGGTCGCGCTGCAATACGAGCGCGGCATGGACGCGCCGGTCTGCGTCGCCAAGGGCGTCGACTTGGTGGCGCTGAAGATCCGGGAAATCGCCGACGAGCACGCGGTTCCGATCGTCGAAAACCCGCCGCTGGCACGCACCCTGCATGCCGCCGTCGAGCTCGACCAGGCGATCCCGCCCGAGCATTACAAGGCGGTGGCCGAAGTGATCGGCTATGTGATGAAGCTGCGGCGGGCGGTCCGGCGGTAATTATCCAAAGGACATAATTGCGTTAGGCTGGCTCTTGCGCGCATAGGCCGGCTTAAGGCACTCAGGACAAGGGCGCATAGCCCGCGCCGCGGCGACCAAAAGGCTCAGCACCGTCATGGCAGGTCAGGATCGCACAAAGCAGCCGCCGCCGCAGGACGGCAGCGAGGGGCAGGGGCGGGCCGCTTTCGACCGCAGCCAGAGCGCGCCGCGCCGCGGTTCGATCGGCAAGGTGCTGCTGGTCGCGCTGCTCCTGGTGGGGGCGGCCGCCGGCCTCGTCTATGTCGGGCGCGAGCATTCGGCGACCTACATCCTGCTGCTGCTGGCGGTGCTCGGCACCATCGGCGTGTTCGCGCTGTTTGCGGTCGCCGCCGGCATCCTGCGGCTTTCCAGCAAGGACGCCGGCAACCCGGTGCTCAAGGCGGTGGTCGACAATGCCTTCTACGGCATCGTGGTCACCGACACAGCGGGCCGCGTGTTCTACGCCAACACCGCTTATCTCGACCTAATCGGCGCGGCGGACGCAAGCGACGTGCGGCCGATCGAGCGGGTGTTCATCGGCGATCCCGATGTCTCCGAATCGATCTACCGTCTGCTCAAGGCCGCGCGTGAGGGCCGCCGGCTGCAGGAGGAGGTGCGTGTTTCCGGTGGCGATACCGGCCGCTGGTTGCGGCTGCGCGTGCGCCCGCTCGGCGCCAGCAAGCGCGAGGCACGGCTGACGGTGTGGTCGATCGCCGACATCACGCGCGAGCGCGAGCGCCAGGAGAACGTGTTCCAGGAGCTGCAGCACGCCATCGACTATCTCGACCACGCGCCGGCCGGCTTCTTCTCGGTCGATGCGGCCGGCGACATCATCTATCTCAACGCCACGCTGGCGAACTGGCTCGACCACGACCTCGCCCAGGTCGGCGCCGGCTCGCTCAAGCTCACCGACATCGTCGCCGGCGAGGGCGCTGCGCTTCTGACCACGCTCAACGCCGCGCCGGGGGACGTCAAAACCGAGGTGCTCGACCTCGATCTCAAGACGCGCGGCGGCAAGCCGGTGCCGGTACGGCTGTTCCACAAGGTGGCATTCGGCGCCGACGGCAGACCCGGCACTTCGCGCACGCTGGTACTCAACCGGGCGCGCGACGACGGCACTGATCCACAACGCGCGGCGGAAGTGCGCTTCATGCGCTTCTTCCAGAACACGCCAATGGCCATAGCGACTGTCGACAAGACCGGCCGCATCGCGCGCAGCAACGCGCGCTTTGCCAGCGCAATCGAGGACCTGCTCAAGGGCGACGAGCGCTCGATCTTCGCGGTGGTGGCCGAGCGCGACCGTGCGGCGCTGGAAGCGGCCATCGCCAAGGCGGCTGCCGGTCAGGGCGACATCACGCCGGTCGAAGCCGCGCTCATCGGCCCGGGCGAGCGCTGGGCGAGCTTCTTCGTCTCGGCCGTCGAAGAAGAGGACCGCGATGGCGAGGCGGCCATCGTCTATACGCTGGAAACCACGGCGCAGCGCACGCTGGAAAACCGTGTCTACCAGCAGCAGAAGATGGAGTCGGTCGGCCAGCTCGCCGGCGGCATCGCGCACGACTTCAACAACGTGCTTTCCGCCATCATGATGGCGACCGATTTCCTGCTCAACGCCCACAAGCCGACCGATCCTTCCTTCAAGGATATCATGCAGATCAAGCAGAACGCCAACCGTGCCGCCGCATTGGTGCGGCAGCTGTTGGCGTTTTCGCGCAAACAAACATTGCGCCCGCAAGTGCTCGATCTGCGCGAGACGTTGAACGACCTCGGCATGCTGCTCAAGCGGCTGATCGGCGAGAAGGTGACGTTGCAGGTGGTGGACGGCCGCGACCTGTGGCCGGTGAAGGTGGACCTGTCGCAATTCGAGCAAGTGATTGTCAATCTGGCGGTCAATGCGCGCGACGCCATGCCGAGCGGCGGCAAGCTGACCGTGCACACCGCCAATGTGACGGCCGACGACATGGCCAAGTTCGGCTACAAGGGCATGCCGGCGGCCGATTACGTGCTGGTCGAAGTGACCGACTCCGGCACCGGAATTCCGCCCAGCATCATCGATAAAATCTTCGAGCCATTCTTCTCGACCAAGGAAGTCGGCAAGGGCACCGGCTTGGGCCTTTCAACCGCCTACGGCATCGTCAAGCAGACCGGCGGCTTTATCTATGCCGAGTCGGCGCCGGGCAACACCGTCTTCCGAATTTTCCTGCCGCGCCACGTTCCCGGCGCGGAGGAGATGCTGGAGCAGATTCCCATTACTGAAGCGCCGGAGATCGCCGGCGCCATGTCGGCCGCCGACGAGATGGCGCGCGCGGCGACCGACGATCTCACCGGGCAAGGCACCATCCTGCTGGTCGAGGACGAGGAGGGGTTGCGTGCACTCAACGCGCGCGGGCTCGCCTCGCGCGGCTACACCGTGCTGGAAGCCGGCAACGGCTTGGAAGCGATCGATATCTTCGAACGGCAGGGCGACGTCGACTTGGTGGTCTCCGACGTGGTGATGCCGGAAATGGACGGTCCGACGCTGCTCAAGGAGCTGCGCCAGCGCGATCCAGAGGTGAAAATCATCTTCGTTTCCGGCTATGCCGAAGAAGCCTTCGCCAAAAACCTGCCGAGCAATGAACAGGGTAGAGCGCAATACGCGTTCCTGGCCAAACCGTTCACGCTCAAGCAACTCGTCGCCGAAGTGAAAAAGACGATGGTGGCCTGAATGAGGTGGAAGCGCCCGAACGATCAGTCGCAGGCTTGCGCGAATCGCGGCTCGCGGCCGAAGGCGGGTAAGCGCACGCGGCAGGGAAATATGCGTCTGGCGCCGGCCGGCGGTTGCGGCGCGCGGAAATAATCGGATTCAAGTGTCGAGCCGGTAAGTCCGAGAGAAAACGCGCTCTCATCGGACGCGGGCCCGGGCGGCCGCGGGTCGAGCGGTACGACCTTGGCCACCGCGCTTGCGCTGAGTGCCGCAAGCACGGCCAAGGCAAGCAGGCCTCTCATCGAACGGTCTTTCCATTCCATTGCGGGATGATCGAAAGCGCTACGGCTAGGTTCCCGGATGGGCATGACATTCCCGTGATTTGGCTGCGCTGCAAACACCGCCCGGACCTGGGCCTCAGGCGCTCTCGGCCGGTTCGCTCTCGCTCGGCGCGGGATTGACGTTGACTTTCGTTGCCAGCACCGGCTCAGGCGCCGCGTCGGCGGTCAGGTGCTTTTCGAATTTCACACCGAGCTGGTTCGAGTTGCGCCACACCACCTGACAGGCGCGGCGGGCGGCGCCGTTGTTCGACAGAAACAACATGAAGTGATCCGGAATAGGCGTGGTGTCTTCCACTTCGATGCGCGCGCCGGCTTCGGAAACGTCGAATAATTTGCAGCCGTGCAAGTCGTTCGGTCCGAGCGCCACCCACGCCGAGCGCCGCAGCGGCCGTCGCCGTGATTTGCGCTTGTCCTTGTCCCTGCTCATCGGCGCCTCGCTGCCTTCGCATTGGGCAGAGCCGCGCGGCGTTCAGGATTTGTTAACGTCCGCTGCCAGCTTTGTCGGACCATAGCGGGCCGCTATTACCAATTCATAAAGGGTTATATGAGGGCCGCTGTTTGGCCTGATGGTTGCGTGCTTGGCCGTTGACCTTGCGCCGAAATCAGTCTATTTGGCCGCCCGCAACCTGGTTTTCGGCTTCAACTTGCTGCCACGCTCCCGGCTTTGGGCCAGCTGCTCAAGTGATCTCCCAAAACTTGGATTGTTGCCGCCTGTACGATGAGCGCGCGGGCGTACAACGAAAAGCGTGAAAGGAAATCTGATGACGACTGGAACTGTGAAGTTCTTCAATACCCAGAAAGGCTACGGCTTCATCCAGCCCGATGACGGCTCCAAGGACGTGTTCGTCCACATCACCGCGGTGGAGCGCGCCGGCATGCGCTCGCTGGTCGAGGGCCAGAAGCTGAGCTTCGAAATCGTCACCGAGCGCGGCAAGCAGGCCGCCGGCAATTTGCAGCCGGCCTGACGCCCAACCACAGAAGAACTTCGCGACACCAGGCCCGGCGGCGACGCCGGGCTTTTTTGTTTCATGGGCGATGCGAGATCGCTAGTGTTTGGCGTCGCTCAGTCAGGGAGGATAGAACATGGAAATTATCGCTTGCGGATCGCGGCCCTCGCGCCGCATGCCGTCGCCGAGCTTCACCGGCACGGTGTGGCAGGACCCCATCATCCAGGCCCCCGACCCGGCGCTCTTGCGCTCCGCCTGGGTGCGCTTCGAGCCGGGCGCACGCACGGCCTGGCACACCCATCCGCTCGGCCAGACCCTGCACATCACCTCCGGCATCGGCCGGGTGCAGACCTGGGACGGCCCGATCCGCGAGGTGCGCGCCGGCGACACGGTCTGGATTCCGCCGGGCGAGAAGCACTGGCACGGCGCTACGCCGCAGGTCGCCATGGAACACATCGCCATGCAGGAGCATCAGGGCGGCGAGCACGTCAAATGGCTGGAGCCGGTGACCGACGCGCAATATGGCAAGCCCGTGGGCTGAGCGCGGGCTGCGGCCAAGCGTCGCTCGCCGCTCGGAGGCCGCCTTGGAATAGCCGTCAGCGCCCGGTGTTGTCCCATCCCGATGGCGGGCGATAGTGCTTCCGCCGAAGTCGGGAGGTTTCCAATGACTGTTCGCGTGGGTTTGCCGCTGGCGGCAGGCTTTTCCCTTTTGGCGCTGCTCGGCGCACTGCCGGTGGCGGCGCAGCAGGCCAATATGAGCTTCTTCGTGACCAGCTCCGGTCCCGGCAAGGGCGCCGACCTGGGCGGGCTGGCCGGCGCCGATGCGCATTGCCAAGAACTGGCGGCATCGGTCGGGGCGGGCGGCAAGACCTGGCACGCCTATCTGTCGACGCAAGGGCCGGGTGCCGTCAACGCAAAGGACCGCATCGGCAAGGGCCCCTGGATGAACGTCAAGGGTGTCGTCGTTGCCACGAGCGTCGACGATCTGCACAGCGCCAACAACAAGCTCAACAAGCAGAACAACCTGTCGGAGAAGGGCGAGGTCATCAACGGCCGCGGCGATACGCCCAACCGCCACGACATCCTCACCGGCTCCAAGCCGGACGGCACCGCGTTCCCGCCGGACAAGGATATGACCTGCAAGAACTATACGAGCAGCACGCAAGGCGCGGTCATGCTCGGTCATAATGACCGCCTGGGCCTGAAAGACGACGCCGAGTCGAAGTCGTGGAACTCCTCGCACGCCTCGCGCGAGCCGCGCGACGGTTCGGCCCCCGGTCAAGGCTGCACCCAGAAGGCGCTGCAAGGCACCGGCGGTGACGGGCTCTTTTACTGCTTCGCGATCAACTGATTGGCGTAAGACTTTTTGCGGCGGCCGGACTTGTTCCGGTCGCCGCTATTTTGTTTGCTATTGGCTAGGCGGCTGGCGGCGATAAAGGTGTCCCATGCGTTACCGATTTTACTACTGGCCGGAAATCCAGGGCCGCGGCGAGTTTGTGCGGCTGGCGCTGGAGGATGCCGGCGCTGCTTACGACGACGTCGCGCGCAAGGCGGGCGGCATGAACAAGATGATGGAGATGATGAGCGGGCGCGACAAGCATCCGCCGTTCGCGCCGCCGTTCCTCAAGGCCGGCAAACTGGTGGTCGCGCAGGTGGCCGAGATTTTGTTTTATCTCGGCCCAAGCCTGAAGCTTGCCCCGCGTAGCGAAGCCGACCGACTCTGGCTACATCAGTTACAATTGACAGTGTCCGATTTCGTCAAGGAGATCCACGATACCCACCATCCGCTGGGCGGCGAGCTCTACTACGAGGATGCCAAGCCCGAGGCCAAGCGCTTCACCGAGAATTTTCTCGCCGAGCGAGCGCCGAAATATCTCGGTTATTTTGAAACCGTGCTGAAGAAGAGCGGCGGCGCCTACGCGCTCGGGCGCAAGGTCACTTACATGGATCTTTCGCTGTTCCAGCTGGTCGAGGGCCTGCGCTATGCGTTTCCCAAGGCGATGAGGCCCATCGAGCGCGCGGTGCCGCGCGTGGTCGCGGTGCGCGACAAAGTGGCGGATCGGGACCGCATCAAAAAATATCTCGCCTCACCGCGGCGCATCCCGTTCAACGAGATGGGCGTTTTCCGACACTATCCCGAGCTGGATGAGTAGCTGTCGTCCCCGCGAAAGCGGGGACCCATAACCCCGGTCTGTCCGCATCTTAAACTCCGGGGTTATGGGTCCCGGCTTGCGCTCGCTATGCTCGCTTGGCCGGGACGACAAATGGGAATTCACCCGTGCGCTTCGAGCGTCTTGCCGCCGGCGGTCACCGGCTTCGATGAAATGAGCACGAACGCGATCACGCACGGCACCGTGCCCTTGTTGATCCAGTTGTGGATGGTGCCGCGCTGCACCAGTACGTCACCGGCCTTCAGGTGCACGCTGCCGATGTCGAGCGCCATGTCGATCTCGCCCGCCA
>CAYLMY010000100.1:8883-11271 GCA_964384635.1 uncultured Undibacter sp. | reverse complement strand
CGCCCGAGGGCGCATCGCGCTGTCGGGCGGGGGCCTCCGGCCTCGTCTGGACCGGGCGGCAGACTTGAATTCACGTCTCTTTCGAAGACGGCCGGAACCTAGGGACGGGGTGTGGCCAAGTCAAGGCGCGGCCTATCCCCGCCCTCATCCTGAGGAGAGCGCGTCAGCGCTCGTCTCGAAGGATGGGGCGGCCTCGTCCTTCGAGACGCCCGCTGCGCGGGCTCCTCAGGATGAGGCCGGGTGAGGCCGACTTTATGGCCCCAATTCGTAACTCACCGTCACCGTCGCCCGCAGCGTCTGCTCCCCCGGCGCGACCGGAACCGCGCCGGCCCGCATGGCGGCCAACGGGCGCGGCGGCGCGGACGCGCCTTGCTCCGTGATTGCCACCACGCGGCCGAGCTTGGCGCCGGCCGCCTTGGCATAAAGCGCGGCCTTGCGGTGGGCGTCGGCAATGGCCGCGTCGCGCGCCTGGTCGAGCAGCTTGGATTGCCCCGACACCACGAATTCGATGCCCGACATCTCGTTGGCGCCGGCCGCGATGGCGCGGTCGAGAATGGCCGGCAGCCGGCCGATATCGTGGATCGTGACCGTAACCTGATTGGTCACCCGAAAACCAAGTAGATGCGTGGTGCCGCCCTTGTTTTCGTATTGAGGCTGCAGCGATAGTCGCGAGGTCCGGATGTCGCGCTCGGCGATGCCGCTGTTCTTGATGGCGGCCATCACCGCGGTCATTTGCTTGGCGTTGGTGTCGCTTGCTTCCTTTGCGGTCTTGCCTTGACTGGTGACGCCGATGCGGATCATCGCGCTGTCCGGCGCCACCGCAATCGTACCTTGGCCGGTGACGGTGACGAGCTTCTCCGCGGCGAGTGCGGGCAGGGCAAGCGCCGTTGCCGCGATGACGAAAGCTAAGAGCAGAACGCGTTTCTTGATCATGGCTATTTCACCGGAACGAAGACATTGACCACCAGCTTGTCGTCGCCCGCCTGCAGCGGACCGGAGGCGTATTCTTCGATGAACACGTCCTTGGCGTCGAGGCCCTTGTCATCAAGATAGTCGGTGATCGCCTCATAGGTCGAATCCAGCGCATCGTAAGACCCGCGGTGGACGAATTTGAGGGCCTTGCCGGACGGTGCCTGGCCGACGGCAATGTCGCCCTTGGGCGCATCCTTCGGCGCTTCGGCCACCGGCACCGCGGCGCGAAACTTGAAGCCGGTGTCGTCGGTCTCGGTATAGATGGTCATCGGCGGGCCGTTCGGCTTGATGCCGTGCTTGTCGAGATATTCGTCCAATGACTTGAAGGCATCGATCAGCGTGTCCTGGGCGCTGTCCCATTTGCTCTCGCCTTGCAGGTAAATGATGGTGCGCTCCGGCAGCATCACTTGCGCGCCGAAGGCATCTCCCGGCTGGAGTTGCCCCGGCGCATCGAGGCCGGGGATCGGCGTGGCGGCCGGGGGCATTGTCTCGATGGGCGGCTTGGCGGGCGCCTCCGCGTTTTGCGCCGCGGCCGGGCTGGCGGCGAAGCCAAGCGCCAAGGCCAGCAGGAGCGGTGCTGCAAGGCGTGGGCACGGCATCGGCCTTCTCCGTCATTCGCGGTCCCGGCGTTGCGCGCCCATTCTAGCATGGCCTCTGGTCAATCCGCGTCTATTCGCCATATAAACCGGGCGAAACCCGGGCAAGGCTTGAACTTCGGCACAATTTAATGGGCGCGCTCGCCAACCAGAGCTTCGTGAAGATGAACGGCGTCGGCAACGAGATCGTCGTGGTCGATCTGCGCCGGCACGCCGCCAAGATCGAGCCCGAGGAAGCACGCGCGGCCGCCCAGCCAGGGGCTGTGCCTTACGACCAGCTGATGGCGCTCTATCCGCCGCGCACGCCCGGCACCGACGCCTTCATCCGCATCTACAACAATGACGGCTCGGAAGCCGGCGCCTGCGGCAACGGCATGCGCTGCGTCGCCGACATCGTTTCCAAGCAGAGCGGCAAGAACGCGCTCAGTTTCGAAACGACATCGGGCCTTCTCAACTGCTGGAAAGGCGAGGGCGGCCTGTTCACCGTGGACATGGGCGTGCCGCGCTTCAAGTGGAACGAGATCCCGCTGGCGGAGGAATTTCGCGACACGCGGCAGATCGAATTGCAGATCGGGCCGATCGACAATCCGGCGCTGCATTCGCCGTCGGTGGTGAACATGGGCAATCCGCACGCCATCTTCTGGGTGGATGACGTCAACGCTTACGATCTCGCGCGGCTGGGGCCGCTGCTGGAGAATCATCCGATCTTTCCCGAGCGCGCCAACATCACGCTCGCGCACATCGTTTCGCGCGACCACATCGTCATCCGCACCTGGGAACGCGGCGCCGGCCTGACCAAGGCCTGCGGCTCGGCCGCCTG
>CAYLMY010000100.1:2304-8783 GCA_964384635.1 uncultured Undibacter sp. | reverse complement strand
CGCCGCATCAGGCGCGAAAAGCCCGGCACGCGTATCGTGGTCACCGGCTGCGCGGCGCAGACCGAACCGGAATTGTTCGCCTCGATGGCGGAAGTTGACCGCGTGGTCGGCAACGAGGAAAAGCTCGACGCGCGGCTTTGGCAAGTGAACGAAAAGGTCGCCGTCGCCGACATCATGACTGTGAAAGACATGCGGCCGCACGCCATCGATTCGATCGATGGTCGCGCCCGCGCCTTCGTGCAGGTGCAGAACGGCTGCGACCATCGCTGCACTTTCTGCATTATTCCGTTCGGCCGTGGCAATTCTCGCTCACTGCCGGTTAACGACGTGGTGGCGCAGGTGCGCCGCCTCACCGACAACGGCTATCGCGAAGTCGTGCTCACCGGCGTCGATATCACCAGCTACCGCAGCGGCGACGACCGCCTGGGCGCGCTGGTGAAGCGCATCCTGCGCGAAGTGCCGGAGCTGGCGCGCCTGCGGCTTTCTTCCATCGACTCGGTGGAAGCCGACAGCGATCTCTTCGACGCGCTCGCCAATGAATCACGCCTGATGCCGCATCTGCATCTGTCCTTGCAGGCCGGCGATGATCTGATCCTGAAGCGCATGAAGCGGCGGCATCTCCGCAAGGACGCCATCGAATTCTGCGCGCAGGTGCGCCGGCTGCGCCCTGATGTGGCGTTCGGCGCCGACATCATCGCCGGCTTCCCGACCGAAAGCGAAGCCATGTTTACACGTTCCCTCGACCTGGTGGACGAGTGCGGGCTGACGCAATTGCATGTGTTTCCTTTCTCGCCGCGGCCCGGCACGCCGGCGGCGCGCATGCCGCAGGTCGAACGCGCGCTGGTCAAGGAGCGCGCCCGCCGTCTGCGCGAGAAGGGCGAGGCCGCGCTGCGCCGCCATCTCGCGCGCGAAGTCGGCGCCCGCCGCCGCGTGCTCACCGAATCCCGCGCGCTCGGCCGCACCGAGCAGTTTACGCCGGTGCGGCTCAACTCGGCCGTAGAGCCGGGGGCGCTCCTCGATCTCACCATTGCCGATCACGACGGCCGGCAGCTGCTGGCCGCATAGGGGGGCTTATGAGCGATCATCTCATCACCACCATGGAGCAGCTCGAGGCGCTCTACGGCGAGCGGATGCCGACTTCGATCGTCAAGGAAATCGATCACGTCGGCGCCGGCTATCGCAAGCTGATCGAAGCCTCGCCCTTCGTCGCAATCGCCACCGGCGGCTCGGAAGGATTTGATTGCTCGCCCAAGGGCGACGCGCCCGGCTTCGTGCGCATCCTCGACGACAAGACGCTCGCGATTCCCGACCGGCCGGGCAACAACCGCCTCGACGGCTTCCGCAATATCGTGCGCGATCCGCGCATCGCGCTGCTGTTCTTGATCCCCGGCGTCGGCGAAACCCTGCGCGTCAACGGCCGCGCCAGCATTTCGGTCGAACCTGCGCTGATGCAAGGGTTCGCAGTCAACGGCAAATTGCCGCGCTGCGTGCTCATCGTGCACATCGAGAGCATCTACTTCCACTGCGCGAAGGCGATCATGCGCTCCAAGCTGTGGGACGAAGGCACGAAAGTCGATCGCAAGAGCCTGCCCTCGACCGGCGCCATTATCGCCGAATTGAGCCAGGGCAAGCTGGGCGGCGAGACTTACGACCGCGAGATGCCGGCGCGAAACAAGGCAATGCTCTACTGAGCTTCGCCGCTCCACCCGCAGGCGGTGAGCAATTCGCGCATCTGTTCCGGCACCGGCGCTACGACTTTCACCGCTGGCTTATTCTTGGATATCGGCACCGTGACTTCGCGCGCATGCAGATGCAGCGGCGGCCCTCCGACGCGCGGCGCGCTGCCATAGATGGTGTCGCCGACGATCGGCCATCCCATCTCGGCGCAGTGGACGCGCAATTGATGAGTGCGCCCGGTCAGCGGCTCCAGCGCCAGCCACGTCATCCCGCCACCGCGCCCCAACATCTTCCAGGTCGTCGCCGAAGGCAAACCATGTGGATCGGGTTTCATCCACCAGCCGCGCGTCTCGTCACGCTTGGAAAGCGCAATATCGATGCGGCCCTCGTCGGCCTCGGGTGAGCCCTCGACCACCGCCCAGTAGCACTTGCCGACCTTACCCTGCTTGAACAACTTGCCGAGCAACGCCAGCGCTTTGCGGTGGCGGCCGAGCACCAGGCAGCCGGAGGTGTCGCGGTCGAGCCGGTGCGCCAGCGCCGGTGCGCGCGGCAGGCCGAAGCGCAATGCGTCGAAATGCGCGTCGAGCGCGTCGCCGCCTTTCGGCCCGCGATGCACCGCGAAACCGGCCGGCTTGTCGATCACCAGCATCAGCCCGTCGCGGTAGAGCAGGCGGGCGAGCATCTCTTCCGGAGTCATGGCGGCTTACCTAGATTGGCCGAAACGGCTATCACGGGTGCGGCATGAACGACAGCACAGAGACCGGCGGCGAGACCGCACAAAGCGAGGGTTGGTGGAAGCGCCTGAGCGGCGGGCTCGGGCGCACCTCGTCGTCGCTCGGCTCCTCCATCACCGCGCTGGTCACCAACCGACGGCTCGATCCCGAGACGCTCGACGCGCTAGAAGACGAGCTGGTCCGCGCCGATTTCGGCCAGGATCTTGCCGCCCGTATCGTCACGGAATTTGGCGAAGGCCGCTACCCGCAAGGCATCACGCCCGACGAAGTAAAGGCCGTGCTGGCGGCCGAGATCGAGAAAGTGCTCAGCCCCGTCGCCAGGCCGCTCGAATTGACCACGCGCCCATTTGTTATCCTGGTCGCAGGCGTCAATGGCTCCGGCAAGACCACCACCATCGGCAAGCTGGCGGCGCGCTTTCGCAGCGAACGCAAGACGGTCATGCTCGTTGCCGGCGACACCTTCCGTGCCGCCGCTATCGATCAATTAAAGATTTGGGGCGAGCGCACCGGCGCAAGCGTCATGGCGCGCGAGCCGGGCGCCGATCCGGCCGGCCTCGCCTTCGACGCCGTCACCGCCGCCAAGACACAGGGCGTGGACGTGGTGCTGGTCGACACCGCCGGCCGCTTGCAGAACCGTACCGAGCTGATGAGCGAGCTGGAGAAGATTGTGCGCGTGCTGCGCAAGGTCGAGCCCACCGCGCCGCACGCGGTGTTGCTGGTGCTCGACGCCACGGTGGGCCAGAACGCGCTCAGCCAGGTGGAGATTTTCGGCAAGACCGCCGGCGTGACCGGTCTGGTGATGACCAAGCTCGACGGCACCGCGCGCGGCGGCATTCTGGTGGCGATCGCGGCGAAGTTCGGCCTGCCGGTGTATTTCATCGGCGTCGGCGAGGGCGTCGACGACCTGGCGCCCTTCACCGCGCGCGACTTCGCGCGGGCGGTGGTGGGGCTGGAAACCACCTCATCCTGAGGAGCGGCCGAAGGCCGCATCTCGAAGGATGAGGTGGCAAATGTCCTCGTCCTTCGAGACGGCCGCTGCGCGGCCTCCTCAGGACGAGGACATGACATTCCGCTCACTGCACTATAAAAGCCGCCCATGTCCGACGAACCCGCCAAGCCGCAGCTCAATCCTATCCTCAAGCTGGTGCTCGACATCGGGCCGCTGGTGCTGTTCTTCGCCGCCAATGCCCGCTTCGGCATTTTCGTCGCCACCGCCGCTTTCATGGTGGCGGTGCTGATCGCGCTTGCGGTGTCCTATGCGATGACCCGGCACATCGCCATCATGCCGCTGGTTACCGCCGTGATCGTGAGCGTGTTCGGCGGCCTCACGCTGATCCTGCACAACGACACCTTCATCAAGCTCAAGCCGACCATCATCTACCTGCTGTTCGGCGGCACGCTCATTGCCGGCCTCGCTTTCGGCAAGTCGTTCCTCGGCGTGCTGTTCGATTCGGTGTTCGATTTGACCGATGAAGGCTGGCGCAAGCTGACCTGGCGGTGGGCGCTGTTCTTCTTTGCGCTCGCCGTGCTCAACGAGATCGTCTGGCGCAATTTCTCCACCGACCTCTGGGTCAGCTTCAAGCTGTTTGGCGTAGTGCCGCTGACTTTCCTGTTCGCGGCGGCGCAGTATCCGTTGCTGATGAAATACGCGGCAGAGAAGAAGGACTGACGCCAACCGTTCGTCCCCGCAGAAGCGGGGACCCAGAGCGTCAAGTTCAAGGTTTGTGTCCTTGGCCCTGGATTCCCGCTTGCGCGGGAATGAGCGGAGGATAGCAGCTAGTTTCGCGCCAGCGCCTTCTTGATCTCCGGCTCGAGCGTGCGCGTGAGAATATCGGCGGTGACCGGGCCCACCAGCTTGTAGGCGATGCGGCCGTCGCGGCCGACCACGTAGGTCTCCGGCACGCCATAGACGCCCCAGTCGATGGAGGTGCGGCCGCTCTCGTCGCGGCCGGTAGCGGCGAACGGGTTGCCGTAGCGGTTGAGGAAGCGACGCGCGTTCGTCTCCGTGTCCTTGTAATTGATGCTGACCAGCTGGATGCGCTTGTCCTTGCCCAGCGCCGCCAGGAACGGCACCTCGTCGTGGCAGGGCACGCACCACGACGCCCACACGTTCACTAGCGTGACCTCGCCCTTGAACATATCGTTGTTCAGGCCAGGCACCGGCTTGCCGTTATGCTCGACGCCGGCGAGTGGCGGCAGCACGGTATGCGGCGCCGGCTTGCCGATCAGCGCCGAGGGCAATCGGGAGGGATCGCCCTCGAGCAGCCCGAAGTAGAACAGCACAGCCAGCCCGAGAAACCCGACCAGGGGCAGCAGCATAAATACGCTGCGGCGGCTCATGCGAGGCGTTTCGGTTGGCAGCGCGCTCATTGGCCGCTCCGCCGCGAGCGGCGGGTCACGCCGCGCTCCTCGAGATCGCCGAGGATGCGCCGCTGCGCCGAGTAATCGAGCACGACCCAGGCGATCAGCGCGGCCACCACGAACACGGTCACCGCGTAAGCCGCGACGATGAAATCGGTATGCGGCCCGAGATTCATACGTTGTTCCTTTTGCGCATGATCTTATCCAAAAACCGGTGCCCACTTTTTGGGATCATGCGCCGGCCTCCGCTATTTCTTGCGCTTGCATTATTCTCATGGAACGCACGCGCCGGCGCAAAATCTCGTTGCGCATGGCGGCGAGATGCAGCGTGAAAAATAAAAGCGTGAAAGCGCCGGCCATGATCAGTAGCGGCCACAGGATTGAGGGGGCGATGGCTGAGCCGCCCATGCGGAAGATCGAGGCGGGCTGGTGCAACGTGTTCCACCAGTCGACCGAGAATTTGATGATCGGCAGGTTGACCGCGCCGACCAGCGCCAGCACCGCCGCCGCGCGCGAGCCGCGGCCGGGATCCTCCGCGGTCCAGTACAGCGCCATCACGCCGAGATAGAGCAGCAGCAGCACCAGCATCGAGGTCAGCCGCGCGTCCCATACCCAATAGGTGCCCCAGGTCGGTCGTCCCCAGAGCGAGCCGGTGACGAGACAAATGAAAGTGAAAGCCGCCCCGATCGGCGCGGCCGCCTTGCCGGCGACGTCGGCCAGAGGGTGTCGCCACACCAGCGTGCCGAGAGCTGCAACGCTCATCAGCCCCCAGCCCATCATGCCGAGCCAGGCGGCTGGCACGTGCAGGTACATGATCTTCACGGTGGCGCCTTGCTGGTAGTCGTCGGGGGCACCCATCGTGCGGTAGAGCCCGACCGCGAACAGGGTCAGCGTCGCCGCTGCCAGCCACGGCAGCACACGGTTGACGAAAGTCAAGAAACGCGACGGATTGGCGAGATCGATCATGGCCATGGCGGTTATCTAGTCGTATGCGTGGTTGCGGGCAACCGCGAGTCGCGGGACGGAGAGGATGGCCGTCGCCATCACTCCAGTCCGTGGCGCAGCGCCGCCGCGGCGGCGATCGGCCCGAGCACGAGGCTCGCCAAGCTTAGCGCGCAAAGAATGGTGAAAGGTGGGCCGAACGGCGCGGGACCGACGATGGCGGCATTGGCCGCCGCCACGCCGAAAATCAGCACCGGAACGGTCAGCGGCAGCACCAGCACCGCCAGCAGCAATCCGCCGCGCCGCAGCGCCACCGACAGCGCCGCGCCGATCAGCCCGATGAAAGTCAGCGCCGGCGTGCCGGCGGCCAGCGTCAGCACCAGCACGCCCATGGCGTTCAATTCGATGTTGAGCATGAGGCCGAGCAGCGGCGTGACGATCACCAGCGGCAGGCAGGTGGTCAGCCAATGCGCGATCGCTTTTGCCGCCACCGCCAGTTCCAGCGGCATGCCGCTCGTCATCAGCAAGTCGAGGGAACCGTCTTCGTAATCCGTCGCGAAAAGTCGGTCGAGCGCCAGCAGGCTCGCGAGCAGCGCGCCCAGCCACAGGATGGCCGGGCCGATGCGCGCCAGCAGCTTGAGGTCGGGGCCGATCGCGAACGGCACCATGACGACGACGATCAGGAAGAACAATGCGCCCATCAGCGCGCCGCCGCCGACGCGCACCGCGAGCCGCACGTCGCGCAGGATCAGGGCTAAAAGCGCG
>CAYLMY010000100.1:0-2204 GCA_964384635.1 uncultured Undibacter sp. | reverse complement strand
AAAAGCGCGCTCATGCCGGCCCCAATTTCAATTCGCGCGCGTGCTCGAGCCCGATGGCGCCATGCGCCGCGGCGACAATCATGCCGCCGGAAGCGAGATGGCCGCGCATCAGTTCCGTCAGCCGCGCTTGCGAGGCGGCATCGAGCGCCGAGGTCGGCTCGTCCAACAGCCAGAGCGGCCGCTTCACCGCGACCAGGCGCGCGAGCGACAACCGCCGCCGCTGCCCCGCCGAGAGATAAGCCGCCGGCAGGGAGGCCAAGCGCGCAAGATCGACTGTCTCCAGCGCCGGCTCGACATCGCCGCCGCTGCCCAGAAACTCAGCCCAGAACTGCAAATTCTCGGCCACCGACAGCGAGGGTTTCAGGGCGTCCTGATGGCCGAGGTAATGCGCCTGCTCGCCGATCGCGGCCTCCTGGTCTCCGCCGTCGAGCGTCAACTGGCCGGCGCTCGGCCGCACCAGGCCGGCGATCACGCGCAGCAGCGAGGATTTGCCGGCGCCATTGCGCCCGGTCACCAGCAATGCCTCGCCGCCGGGCAGGCTGAAGCTTAAGCCCCGAAACACGTCGCGGCCGCCGCGGTTGCAAGCCAGATTGTCTGCGCTGAGCTGCATCAGGCCGGTCGCTTCCCGTCCGCTGGCCGCCGGCCGGCCGGGCCGGGCACTGAAAACCCCGAATTCTCGCGCATATTCGCTCACGTACCCGGTAAAAGTGGCGTCCGTCCCGAAAAGACCTTATAAGCCCGCACCGGCGGCGTTACGTAAAGGATTTCGGGCGCAAGCCTCGTCGCCCAAGAAAAGACTTGCCTTATCAATCCCTTACGCCAGACTCCGCCAATCTCCCCGCCGCGGGAATGGAACCAGCCGACATGCCTTCGCTCGACAGTTTTCGATGCTGCAAAACCCTTAAAGCCGGCGGCAAAACCTACGCTTATTACAGCCTCCCCACCGCCGAGCGAAACGGCCTCAAGGGCACCTCGCGCCTGCCGTTCTCGATGAAGGTGCTGCTCGAGAACCTGCTGCGCAACGAAGACGGGCGCACGGTCACCAAGGACGACATCAAGGCCTTCGCCGAATGGCTCAAGACCAAGACCTCGGAGCACGAATTCGCCTTCCGACCGGCGCGCGTGCTGATGCAGGACTTCACCGGCGTGCCGGCGGTGGTCGATCTCGCCGCCATGCGCGACGCCATGAAGAGCCTCGGCGGCGACCCTAAGAAGATCAATCCGCAGGTGCCGGTTGATCTGGTCATCGATCATTCGGTGGCGGTCACCTTCTTCGGCAGCAATTCGGCCTTCAAGAAGAACGTCGAGGAGGAATACCGGCAGAACCAGGAACGCTACAAGTTCCTGAAATGGGCGCAGCGCTCGTTCGACAATTTCAGCGTGGTGCCGCCTGGCACCGGCATCTGCCACCAGGTCAATCTTGAATACCTGTCGCGCGTGGTGTTCAGCCGCAAGGACAAGGTCAAGGTCGACGGCAAGCCCGTCACCATGGACGTCGCCTATCCCGACACGGTGGTTGGCACCGACTCCCACACCACCATGGTCAATGGCCTGTCGGTGCTGGGTTGGGGGGTCGGCGGCATCGAGGCGGAAGCCGCCATGCTCGGCCAGCCATTGTCGATGGTGCTGCCTGAGGTGATCGGCTTCAAGCTCACCGGCAAGCTCAAGGAAGGCGTCACCGCCACCGATCTGGTGCTCACCGTCACCGAAATGCTGCGCAAGCGCGGCGTGGTCGGCAAGTTCGTCGAATTCTTCGGCCCCGGCCTCACGCATCTGACCATCGCCGACCGCGCCACGCTGGGCAACATGTCGCCGGAATACGGCGCCACCTGCGGCTTCTCGCCGATCGACGACGACACCATGCGCTATCTGAAGGATACCGGCCGGCCGCCGGAGCTGATCGCACTGGTCGCAGCCTATGCCAAGGCGCAGGGCATGTACCGCACCAAGACCACGCCCGATCCGATGTTCACCGACGTGCTCAAGCTCGACCTCGCCACCGTCGAGCCCTCGCTCGCCGGCCCCAAGCGTCCGCAGGACCGCGTCGCGCTCAAGGACGTGAAGGCCGGCTTTGCCGCCTCCATGGACAAAGAATTCGGCAAGGCGGCGGAGATGAAGAAGCGCGTGCCTGTGCAAGGCAAGAATTACGACCTCGGCCACGGCGACGTGGTGATCGCGGCCATCACCTCCTGCACCAATACGTC
>CAYLMY010000099.1:0-11298 GCA_964384635.1 uncultured Undibacter sp. | reverse complement strand
AATTCTTCCGACGTAGCCGCGCTGGATGTGACCAAACCATTCCCATTTCCGTCTGGTTCGATTGAAGAGATCTTTAGCGAGCACATGATCGAGCATATCTCGTATACCGACGCGATCGGCATGCTCAAGGAATGCTATCGCATTTTGCAACCCGGGGAAAAATTCGTGTTTCAACTCCAAATTTAGCTTTTTTGGTAGCGCTGTACGAGCCGAAAACAGAACTACAGAAACGTTATATAAAGTGGTCTAGTGAGACGTTTATTCGCTGGGCTCCAAAACCAAGCAGTGCCTTTGTAATAAACAACTTTGTCAGGGATTGGGGTCACAAGTTCATTTTTGATGATTCGACCTTGCGCGAGGCTCTTGCAACGGCTGGCTTTGTGGAAATAGAGAGCTGCCCATTGGGGCCCCTCGAGAACGAGGGTCGAATGCCAGACGGCTTTTTGCAGCTCGAGACACTTACCCTGGAGGCCATAAAGCCGAAATCGGCCTGACAATTGATTTCTGTGAACGCAAGATCGGACGCGTTCTAGGCCCCAACTGCGCTTCCGCGGCCGGGTTGGAATGAGCGCGCACCTCCGCTTTTATGTATAAAATGCCGGTCATGGCCGACACCCTCGACATCCTGCGCGACCTCGAAAAAAAGGTGCTCTGGCTCGCGAGCTGGACCATCCACAATGCCAATCATCTGCGCAGCGGTACCGACGGGCTGAAGGTCGGCGGGCACCAAGCGTCTTGCGCCTCGCTCGCCACCATCATGACCGCGCTCTATTTCGACGTGCTGCGGCCGGTCGATCGCGTGGCGGTGAAGCCGCATGCCTCGCCAATCTTCCACGCCATCCAGTATCTGCTCGGCAAGCAGACTCAGCGAAGGCTGGAAGCCTTCCGCGGCTACAAGGGCGCGCAAAGCTATCCCTCGCGCACCAAGGATGCCGACGACGTCGATTTCTCCACCGGCTCCGTGGGCTTAGGCGTGGCGCAGACCTTGTTCTCCTCGCTCACGCAAGACTACGTGCGCGCGCATGGCTGGGGCTTGAACCGGCCGGAAGCACGCATGATCGCGCTGGTTGGCGACGCCGAACTCGACGAAGGCAATATTTTCGAGGCGATCCTGGAGGGCTGGAAGCACGGCTTGCGCAATTGCTGGTGGATCGTCGACTACAACCGCCAGAGTCTCGACGCGGTGGTGCGCGAAGGTTTGTGGCAGCGCTTCGAGACGCTGTTCCGCGATTTCGGTTGGGACGTGGTCATCCTCAAATACGGCACGCTGCTGGAGGCCGCCTTCAAGGAGCCGGGCGGCGACAAATTGCGCGTCTGGATCGACAGCTGCCCTAACCAGTACTACTCGGCGCTGGTGTTCGGCGGCGGCGCCGCCTGGCGCAAGCGGCTGAACGAAGATTTCGCCGGCGACAATGCCGTTCGCGAGCTGACGGCCAAGCGCACTGACGACGAGCTGGCGCGGCTGATGACCAACCTCGCCGGCCACGACCTGCCGTCGCTGCTTGATGCCTTCCACGCGGTCGATCACGACCGGCCGGTCTGCTTCATCTGCTACACCATCAAGGGCTACAGCCTGCCGTTCGCCGGCCACAAGGACAACCACGCCGGCCTGATGACGCCGGCGCAGATGGAAACTTTCCGTCAAGCCATGGGGGTGCGGCCCGGCCATGAGTGGGACATGTTCGAGGGCTTGTCGCTGCCGACGAAACGGCTGCAGGAATTTCTCGATTCGGTGCCCTTTGCCGCCGCCGGTGAGCGCCGCCTGAAGGCGCCGGAGATCGACGTGCCGGCCGAATTGCCGGCGCCGCACCAGGCCGTCACCTCGACCCAGACCGGCTTTGGCCTCATCCTCAACGAGATCGGCCGCGACACCGGCGAATTCGCCAGCCGCATCGTCACCGCCTCACCGGACGTGACGATCTCCACCAATCTCGGCGCCTGGGTCAACCGCCGCGGCCTGTTCGCGCACGAGGCCATGGCCGACATTTTCAAGCGCGAGCGCATCCCGTCCACCTTCACCTGGGAGTTTTCGCCCAAGGGCCAGCACATCGAGCTCGGCATCGCCGAGATGAACCTGTTCATCCTGCTGTCGGCGCTGGGCTTGTCGCACTCAATCAACGGCGAGCGGCTGCTGCCCATCGGCACGTTGTACGATCCCTTCATCGCGCGTGGCCTCGATGCGCTCAATTACGCCTGCTATCAGGACGCCCGCTTCATTCTCGTCGCCACGCCGTCCGGCATCACGCTGGCGCCGGAAGGCGGCGCGCATCAGTCGATCGCCGAGCCGCTGATCGGCATGGCGCAAGACGGGCTGGCCGCGTTCGAGCCGGCCTTTGTCGATGAGCTGAGCGTCATCCTGCGTTGGGCCTTCGCCTATATGCAAAAAGACGGCGACGCCGCGGAAGATTTTTCTTTGGTCGCGCGGTCGGACGCAAAACCGGTGTCCACTTTTGCTGACCACGCTCCTGAACCGACCTGGCTGCGCGACGAGACCGGCGGCTCGGTCTATTTGCGGCTATCGACGCGGCCGATCGAGCAGATCGAGCGCACCATGACTCCGGCGCTGCGCCAGGGAATCGTCGACGGCGCCTATTGGCAGCGCTTGCCAGGGCCGAACGCCCAGGTGGTCGTCGCCTATACCGGCGCAGTGGCGCCGGAAGCGATCGCCGCGGTCGGGCTGATGGCGGAGGACCGCCGCGACGTCGGCTTGCTCGCGGTCACCTCCGCCGACCGGCTCAATGCCGGCTGGACCGCCGCGCAGCGCGCACGCGAGCGCGGGCTGGTGCATGCCCGTTCGCATATCGAACGGTTACTGGCCGACGTCCCGCACCATTGCGGCATTGTCACGGTGCTCGACGGCCACCCGGCGACGCTTGGCTGGCTCGGTGCGGTCGCCGGCCACCGCACGCGCTCGTTGGGCGTCGAGCATTTCGGCCAGACCGGCTCGCTCGCCGAGCTCTACGAACATTACGGCATCGACGCCAACGCCATCGTCGCCGCCGCGCAGGCGATCGCGCCCGGCCGGCCGATCCGGCATCTCAAGGCATTGCCGTAACTAACCAAGTGCGCGCATGCCGAACATCAGGGCGAGAACGCCCATGATGACGAACCAGAGCACGAAGACGCAGGCGACGGCCGCGATGGTATAGATCAGCAGCTTCTCCGTCGGCGGCTTCATCAGCGCCGCCAGCCCGGTATAGAGCAGATAGAAGCTGTAGAGCCCCATGAGGGAAAGAAAAGCGAGCGGCGGTTGGATATCGAAGATGCTCGCGACCCAGGCGGCGGTCGGCGCATAGACTGCCACCTTCAAGGCGTTGCCGAAATTCCGTTGCCCGCCGAACACGCCGGCGAGGTAATCGATAACGTAGGCCATCACAAAGACGCTGACCAACATCAAGACATAGACGATTGCCGCCCAGATCAGCCCGCTCACAAATCCAAAGCGGTAACCGACAAATCCGGTCATCGACACGCCGATAAACGCAGCGACCGGCGGGATGGCGGCGAGGATTGCGACATAATTCGCAAACAGATAGCCGGCGCTGTGCTGCTCGCCTTCGATCACTTTCCATTCGGATTTCGGGTTTTGCAGGATCGCCTTGATGCGCTCGACGAGATTCATCTCACCATTCTTTCGATCCGGATCTCGAAGTTTAACGCTTGGCGTCTTCCAAAATTATCGCCGCGCCCTTCTCAGCGATCATGATGGTCGGCGAATTGGTGTTGCCGGATGTGATCGACGGCATCACCGAAGCATCGACGACGCGCAGGCCCTGCAGGCCCATCACGCGCAGACGGGCATCGACCACGGCGCGCGCATCGTCGTCGCGCCCCATGCGAGCGGTACCGACCGGGTGGAAGATGGTAGTGCCGATATCGCCGGCGGCATGCTCCAGGCCGGCCTCATCGTCGTCGCGCACCTGCGGGCCGGGCAGATATTCCAGCGGCGAATATTTCTGCAGCGCCGGCTGCGCCGAGATCGCGCGGGTGATGCAAACCGACTGCGCGGCAACGCGGCGGTCCTCCGGCGTCGCCAGATAGTTGGGATGGATCGCCGGCGCCGCCGCCGGATCGGTCGACTTGAGCTTGAGCCAGCCGCGGCTGGTCGGCCGCAGATTGGTGACACTCGCCGTGAAGGCGGGAAACGGATGCAGCGGGTCGCCGAACTTGTCGAGCGAGAGCGGCTGGATGTGATATTGCAGGTTCGGCCGCTCCAGCGAGGGATCGGATTTGGTGAAGGCGCCGACTTGCGAGGGCGCCATGGTCAGCGGCCCGCGCCGGAACAGCGCGAAGTCCAACGCCATCTTGGCGCGCCCGAACGGCGAGGCATACATCTGGTTGAGCGTGCGAATGCCGCTGACCTTGTAGATCAGCCGCAATTGCAGATGGTCGTGCAGGTTGGCGCCGAGGCCAGGCTTGTCGAGCACGATCGGGATGCCGAGCGCGGCGAGATCGGCGGCGGGCCCGACGCCCGACAGCATCATGATCTGCGGCGAGCCGAGCGAGCCGGCCGCCATGACGACCTCGCCGCGGCAACGCGCGGTGCGCGCCGTGCCCTGCTGGCGGAAACGTACGCCGGCGGCGCGCTTGCCCTCGAAGATCAGGCCCTCGACCAAGCAACCGGTCTCCAGCCGCAGATTCGGCCGCTGCAGCACCGGCTTCAGGAAGCCGCGCGCCGCCGACCAGCGCCAGCCGCGTTTCTGGTTGACGTGGAAATAGCAGGAGCCTTCATTGTCGCCGGTATTGAAATCGGCGATCGGCTTGATGCCGTATTGCGCCGCCGCCTCGCGCCAGGCGTCGAGGATGTCCCAGCGCAGGCGCGGAAACTCCACCCGCCATTCGCCGCCGGTCGCGTGGTGCTCGCTTGGCCCGAGGAAATGGTCCTCGTGCTTCTTGAAATAGGGCAGCACGTCGTCCCAGGACCAGCCGGGCAGCCCGAGCTGGCGCCAATGGTCGTAGTCACCGGACTGGCCGCGCATATAGACCATGGCGTTGATGGCCGAGGAGCCGCCGATCACCTTGCCGCGCGGGTAATTGAGGCTGCGACCGTTGAGACCCGGCTCGGCTTCCGTCTTGAACATCCAGTCCGAGCGCGGATTGCCGATGGCGAACAGATAGCCGACCGGAATGTGGAACCAGATCCAGTTGTCGCGGCCGCCGGCTTCCAACAGCAGCACGCGCTTGGCTGGATCGGCGGACAGCCGGTTGGCCAACACGCAGCCGGCCGAGCCTGCGCCTACGATGATGTAGTCGAATTCGCCCTCGATGGGTGATACATTCGCCATGGCCGCTTCCTCCCGAGAGGGGACTTTACCTGCCTCGCAAAGAGTTGCTAGGCTCTCCATCGACCTGCGGCGCACCGTGCGTGTGCCGCGTATGCCGGAACGGCGGTTCCGGCGCTCGGTCGCTTCCAAATCCGATCCGACGCACACCCGGCGCCTTTGCGGGCGCCCGAGGAGAACCGCCATGTTGCCACGGCTTTTCGCCATTCTCGGCTTATTCGCCGCGCTCGCCGCCGCGCCGCAGCAGGCCTCTGCGCAGGAGACTATCACCGTGTTCGCGGCGGCGTCCCTGCGCAACGCGCTCGACGATGTCGATGCCGCCTTCGCCAAGGCGACCGGCGTCAAGGTCACGGCGAGCTATGCCGCGAGCTCGGCGCTCGCCAAGCAGATCACGCAGGGCGCACCGGCCGACGTGTACGTGTCGGCCAACATCAAGTGGATGGATTTTCTGGATCAGAAGAAGCTGCTCGTGCGTGGCACCCGCGTCGATCTTCTCGGCAACCGGCTGGTGCTGATCGCGCCCAAGGAGTCCAAGCTCAATCATGTGGAAATCGCCAAGGGATTCGACATCGCCAAGCTTGCCGGCTCCGGCCGCATCGCGGTCGCCGATGTCAAGGCGGTGCCGGCCGGGCTTTATGCCAAGGCGGCGCTGACCTCGCTCGGCGCCTGGAAGGCGGCCGAGCCCAAGCTGGCACAGGCTGAGAACGTGCGCGCGACGCTCGCCTATGTGGCGCGCGGCGAGACCCCGCTCGGTATCGTCTACGCCACCGATGCCAAGATCGAGCCGAAGGTCAAGATTGTCGGCACGTTCCCGGTCGGTTCGCACCGGGCGATCACCTATCCGGTGGCCGGCCTGGCGGCGAGCAAGAACGTGCATGTCATGCGCTATCTGCATTTCCTGCAGACGCAGGCCGCCAAAGCGATTTTCGAGAAATACGGCTTCAGCTTCCTGGTGCCGCCGAAGGCGTCGTGAGCGTGCTCGAATTGACGCCGCAGGACTGGACCGCGATCCTCTTGTCGCTGCGGATCGCGCTCGTTGCGACGGTAGTGGCGCTGCCGTTCGGCATCGCCATCGCGACGCTGCTGGCGCGCAAGGATTTCTGGGGCAAGTCGCTGCTCGACGCGCTCGTGCACCTGCCATTGGTGCTGCCGCCGGTGGTGACCGGCTATCTGCTGCTCATCACCCTCGGCCGCAACGCGCCGGTGGGCGCGTTTCTGGCCGATCATTTTGGCATCGTGGTCGCGTTCCGCTGGACCGGCGCCGTGATCTCGTGCGGGGTCATGGCGTTTCCGCTGATGGTGCGCGCCATCAGGCTGTCGATCGAGGCAATCGACCGGCGGCTGGAGGACGCCGCATCCACGCTTGGCGCCAACCGCACTTGGAGCTTCGCCACGGTGACGCTGCCGCTGGCGCTGCCCGGCATCATCGCCGGCGCCATGCTGGCCTTTGCCCGCGCACTCGGTGAATTCGGCGCCACCATCACTTTCGTCTCCAACATTCCGGGCGAGACGCAGACTATCTCGGCCGCGATCTACACGCTGACGCAGATACCGGGCGGCGACGCCGCCGCACTTCAGTTGGTAATTGTCGCTGTCATCATCTCGGTCGCCGCGCTGGTGGCCTCGGAATGGTTGGCACGGCGCGCCACCGCACGATTGCATGGCGCATGATCCCGAAAAGTGGGAACCGGTTTTCGGAAAAGATCATGCGCAAACAAAAAAGAGCGTGACGAGATGCTGACGGTCGACGTCGAAAAGCAGCTCGGAGAATTCTCGCTGCATGTGGCGTTCAAAGCCGCAGGCGGCGCCACCGCTCTGTTCGGCGCTTCCGGCGCCGGCAAGACCGGCATCATCAACATGATCGCGGGTCTGACGCGGCCCGACCGCGGCCGTATCGTGCTCGACGGCGAGGTGCTGTTTGACGACGCCGCGCGCATCGACGTGCCGGCCTGGCGCCGGCGCATCGGTTGCGTGTTCCAGGAAGGTCGCCTGTTCCCGCATCTGTCGGTGCGACATAACCTGGACTATGGCCGCTGGATGAGCGGCCACGTTGCCGATCCGGACGCTTTCAGTCACGTGGTCGCGATGCTCGATATCGGCCATTTGCTCAACCGCCGGCCGGGCAAATTGTCCGGCGGCGAGCGCCAGCGGGTGGCAGTCGGCCGCGCGCTGCTGATGCTGCCTCGTTTGCTGCTGCTCGACGAGCCGCTGGCCTCGCTCGATGCCGCCCGCAAAGACGACATCCTGCCCTATCTGGAACGCCTGCGCGACGAGGCGCGGGTGCCGATGATCTATGTCAGCCACGATGCCGGCGAGGTGCGGCGGCTGGCGACGCGCGTCGTGATGCTGGACGGCGGGCGCGTGACCGCGACCGGCGGGGTGGAACTGCTCGACGCGGCGCGGGACGATGTGCTTGCCTGAGGCATGTTTCCGCCGAATCGAATCGTCTGCCTGACCGAGGAAACCGTGGAGACGCTCTACCTCCTCGGCGAAGATCGCCGCATCGCCGGGGTATCGGGCTATGCGGTGCGCCCCGCCCGCGTGCGCAAAGAAAAGCCGCGCGTGTCGGCGTTCATTTCCGCCGACGTGCCGAAAATTCTGGCGCTGAAACCAGACCTGGTGCTGGCCTTCTCCGATCTGCAAGCCGACATCGTCGCTGAATTGATCCGCGCCAATGTGGCGGTGCACGTCTTCAATCAGCGCGACGTCGCTGGGATTCTCGCCATGATTCGCACGCTCGGTGCCCTGGTCGGCGCGGCCGAGAAAGCCGATGCCTTGGCGGCTTCGCTCGGCGCGCGCGTCGATGCCGCGCGGGTGCACGCCAAACTTCTGCCGCGCCGGCCGCGGATTTATTTCGAAGAATGGGACGCGCCGATGATCTCCGGCATCGGCTGGGTGTCGGAACTGGTGGAAGCGGCCGGTGGCATCGAAGTGTTCCCGGCGCTTGCCGCCAAGAAGAACGCCAAGGACCGCATCGTCTCTGCGGGCGCCGTCATCGCGGCCGCGCCCGATATCATCGTCGGTTCCTGGTGCGGCAAGAAATTCGTGCCGGCCAAGGTCGCCGGCCGGCCCGGTTTTGCGCGGGTTCCCGCGGTCGCAACCGGCTGGCTGCGCGAGGTCAAATCAACGCTGATCCTGCAACCGGGCCCGGCGGCGCTCACCGACGGGCTCGATGCGCTGAGCGCAATCGTAACGGAATGGGCGGGAATGGCGTGAAGGAGCGCCTTTTACCGACCGGCCGGACCGTGCTAAGAACCGGCAAAGCAAAGGACTAAGACGATGCAGCCGAGCAAGACCCGCGCCGACCTCATGATGGATCTGGCTCTGGTGGCCTTCCTAATCGGTTTCGATGTTACCGCCCGCCTGCTGCCGCATGTACCGGGGATCCTGCCGGTCGCCGCCAGCGGGCTGTTCGCCGCGCGCATCCTGCGCATGCCGGCGCTGGCCGTGATCGTGCCGCTCGCCGCCATGGCGCTGAGCGGCTTTGGGCTGGCGGGCGACGATTGGCGGATTTCGCTCGTCGTCTATGCCGCGATCGCCCTGCCGGCGCTGGCCGGCATGGTCTCGCGCCGCTGGCGCGGGGCGCTGCCGATCGTGGCCACCATGCTGTCGTGCTCGCTCGTCTTCTTCGTCACCACCAATTTCGCGGTGTGGGCGTTCAGCGGCATCTATCCGCTCACCATGCAGGGGCTGACGGCGTGCTACATCGCGGCGCTGCCGTTCATGGAAAAGACAGTGCTGGGCGACCTCGCCTGGACCGGCGTGCTGTTCGGCGGTGCCTGGCTGGTGCAGCATGGGCCGGCGCTGGCGAAACGCGCGCTTTAACCCAGATATTTTTTTAACCGCTCCAGCAACGCCTTACCGCGTCCGACCAGGTCGGTCGGCGCCTCCGGCTCGGCCAGCCTTAAGCCCACCGTCGTGACGGCGCCGTCATCGACCTGATGCGCCAGCAGCGCGATCGGGCCGAGTGCGACGATGTCGCCGGTTTTGGGCGTGCGTCCGAGTTGCTCGCTGAAATAGTCGGCCAGCCCCACGTCGTTGTGATCGGCGGCGACTTGCAATCCGTAAATGTCCGCCAGCGCGCCGAGCGTCGCGGTACCCGGTACGAAGAAGTCGCCGAGCAATGCCGGATCGGGCGCGCGCGGCGGCGGCATGTCAACGAAAAAGCGGTCGAGCGCCTGCGCCTTCTCGGGTGGCGCCAGCAGATAAAGGTAATCGCCTTCACACAGGGGTTGCGCTTCGGACGGCGTGAGAATTTCCTCATTGCGAATGACCAATGTCGGGCGCGCCCAGTTCGGGATCAATCCGCGGCGCAGGAACGGGCTATTGGCGGGCACCGGGTAGCCGACGATTTCGCGCGCGAGCTGGCCGGGCAGGTCGAGCTCGACGCGGCGCGGCTGCGGATCGGCGCGCGCAAACGAAATGTCGAGCCGGCGCGCCGCCGCGGCCACCGTCCAGCCCTGAACCGCCAGCGACGACAGCACCACGACGAACGCGACGTCGAAATAAAGATGGGCCGCCGGCAGACCGACCAGCAACGGGATCGAGGCCAGAAAGATCGCCACCGCGCCGCGCAGGCCCACCCAGGAAATGAACAGTTTCTCGCGCCATTGAAAATTGAACGGCGCCAGGCAGAGAAACACAGCAGCCGGCCGCGCGATCAGCATCAGCACCAGCGCCACCAGAACCGCGGCGAACAGGCTTTCGGTCAGCCGTTGCGGCCACACCAGCATGCCGAGCAGCACGAACATCACGATCTGCGCCAGCCAGGTCACCGCATCGAGAAACACGACGACGGAATTATGCGCGCGGGTCTGCCGATTACCCATCACCAGGCCGGCAAGATAGACCGCCAGGAAGCCGGAGGCGTGTACCGCGTTGGCGAATGCGAACACGACCAGGGCAAACACCGCCACGAACGGCGCGTGCAGGCCTTGCGGCAGATCGAGCCGGTTGAGCACCAAGGTGATGATACGCCCGCCCGCGTAGCCGATGACGCAACCGAACACGGCGTCGCGCGCCAGCGTCAGGAAGGCGTGCGACCAGCCTTGCCCGCCTCCCGTCATAATCTCCACCAGCAGCAGCGTCAGGAATACCGCGAACGGATCGTTGGTGCCGGATTCCACTTCAAGCGTTGCGCGCACGCGCGGGCGCAGACGCAATCCGCGCGCGTTGATCAGGAAGAACACCGCCGCGGCGTCGGTCGACGCCACCACCGCGCCGGCCAGCAGCGACTCGGTCCAGCCGCCGCCAAGCATGAATTTGACGACCGGCGCCACCAGCAGAGCCGTGATCAGTACACCGACAGTCGCTAGCGTCAGCGCCGGCGCCACGACGTTGCGGAAAGACGCAAGCCGCGTGCGCAGCCCGCCATCGAACAGAATCAGCGCCAGCGCGATCGATCCGACCGTATAGGTGGTGGTGACGTCGCTGAACTTGAGCCCGCCGGGGCCGCCCTCGCCGGCCAGCATGCCGACCAGCAGGAACACCAGCAGCAGCGGCGCGCCGAAGCGCAACGCGATCAGGCTCGACAGGATACCAGCGAGCACCAGCAGGCTGCCGAGTAGGATAGCGATGCTGATGATGTCGAGCGAGGCCATGGCCGCTTTGCGAATCCTCCGGCGCTATTGGAGGCATTCGCGCCGCCAAGAGCAACGGGAATAGCGTCGCAACCCGGTCCGGCCGCGTCCGCGTCTTGCGCAGGCAGTGCCGCCTAAAACGCCAAGCTAGGCAGCCTAGGTGGCGATCTTGGGGAACCAGACCAGCAGCACCACCCCGATCAGCATGATCGCCCAGTAGGGTGTCGAGCTGTGGAAAATCCGCAAGACCGAGATGTCGTCGTCGACCGCCACCTTGACAGAATGGTCGATCACCCCGACAGGCGGCCGTCGCTCAGCCTAGCTCCCCGGATTCATCGCCTGCCAGCCGTTGGTCGTGTTTTCGCCGGACAGGTAGTCGTGATGATAGCTCAGGCATGACCGGAGGTCGGACATCACGCCGGTGCGCAATGTCTCGC
>CAYLMY010000098.1:0-11406 GCA_964384635.1 uncultured Undibacter sp. | reverse complement strand
TTGTTGGCCGACAGTCCGATCGACACCGTGATGCCGAGCTCGCGCTCGACTTGGTGACCGAAACGCGCCAGCACCTTGGCCGCGTTCATGCCGTGCAGCCGCTCGGTGCCGGTCAAATCGAGGAAGGCCTCGTCGATCGACAGCGGTTCGACCAGCGGCGTCAAGTCGAGCATGGCGCGGCGCACTTCGCGTCCGACCTTGGCGTATTTTGCCATGGCCGGCTTCACCACCACCGCCTGCGGGCAGCGCCGCAGTGCTTCGAACATCGGCATGGCCGAGCGAATGCCGTAGGTGCGCGCGATATAGCAGGCCGTCGCCACCACGCCGCGTTTGCCCCCGCCGACGATTACCGGCTTGTCGGCGAGCGAGGGGTCGTCGCGTTTTTCTATTGTTGCGTAGAAGGCGTCGCAATCGACATGGGCAATGGTGAGCGTGTCGAGCTCGGGGTGGCGGGCGAGCCGCGGCGAGCCGCAGGCGGCGCAGCGTTCGGCTTTCTCGGGCGCGTCTGCCAGGCAATCGCGGCAGAAGCTCATGGGTTGTCACGCTGCCAGGCGCCGCCGGTAAGCGCCGCGAGCGCCCTGCCGATGGCGGTGGGATTGATGCCGGCATCGGCGGCGAAAGCCGTCAGCAGCCGCTCGTCGGCGGCCAGGTGCTCCAGCACGCCGGCCCAGAAGCCCGGCTCGGCTGCCGCTGCGCGAATCTCGGCCGGCGCGATGCCGGTGACCGCCAAGAAGCGCCTGAGCCGCTCAGGCTCGTCGGCAATGAAGCTAAGCGCCTGAATCGCCAGCCCTTCTGCCTCTGGTTGCGTTAACGGAGTGCCTAGTTTCATCGATCAAATTTGCCTTTCCGTAACAAATCGGCACTACCGTCCAGATCATGCACGACCGCGCGCGCCCTGGCGACGGCGCGACCTGCCGGGCGAGGCGCATTGGGGACAAATAGGGCGGGGAATGTATGCCGAAGACCGTCCTGATCGTGGAAGACAACGAGCTGAACATGAAGCTCTTCCACGACCTCCTGGAAGCGCATGGCTACCAGACCGTCGGCACCCGCAACGGGATCGAGGCTCTCGATCTCGCTCGTAAGTACCGGCCCGACCTGATCCTGATGGACATCCAACTGCCGGAAGTATCCGGCCTCGAAGTGACGAAATGGCTGAAAGACGATCCCGATCTCAAGGCTATCCCGGTCGTGGCGGTCACCGCCTTCGCCATGAAGGGCGACGAGGAGCGCATCCGCGAGGGCGGCTGCGAGGCCTATCTCTCCAAGCCGATCTCAGTGGGCAAGTTCATCGAGACCATCCGCCATTTCCTCGGGAGCGCGTGAGATGACCGCCCGCGTCCTTGTTGTCGATGACGTCCCGGCCAATGTGAAGCTCCTGGAGGCGCGGCTGTCGGCGGAATATTTCGACGTCACCACCGCCTACAGCGGCGCGGAAGCGCTGGCGGTGTGCGAGCGCGCCGAATGCGACATTGTGCTGCTCGATGTGATGATGCCGGACATGGACGGCTTCGAGGTGTGCCGGATGCTCAAGACCAATCCGGTCACGCACCACATTCCGGTGGTCATGGTCACCGCGCTCGACCAGCCGGCCGACCGCGTGCGCGGGCTGGAAGCCGGCGCCGACGATTTCCTCACCAAGCCGGTCACCGACGTAGCGCTGGTCTCGCGCGTGCGCTCACTGGCGCGGCTGAAGATGGTGACCGACGAGCTGCGCATGCGCGCGCTCACGTCGAAGGAAATCGGCATCCAGAGCCCGGAACGCGCGGCGGTGGCGGAAACTGGACGCCAGGGCCACATCCTGATCGTCGACGACCGCAAGTCCTCCTACGAGCGCATCGTAGCGACACTGTCTGCCGAGCACTCGGTGGACGTGGAGGCCGATCCGAACGAGGCGCTGTTCCACGCCGCCGAGGGCAATTACGACCTGCTGATCGTGTCGCTCGGCTTGCAGAATTTTGATGGGCTGCGGCTGTGCAGCCAGGTGCGCTCGCTCGAGCGCACCCGCAACGTGCCGATCCTGGCAATGGCGGAAGCCGACAACAATGCACGGCTGGTGCGCGGGCTGGAGATCGGCGTCAACGACTATCTGATCCGCCCGATCGACAAGAATGAAATGCTGGCGCGCGTGCGCACGCAGATCAAGAAGAAGCGCTACACCGAGCGGCTGCGCGACAACGCGCAGCTGACGGTCGAGATGGCGATCACCGACGCGCTCACCGGCCTACACAACCGCCGCTACATGGAAACCCATCTGGCGACGCTGGTCGAGCAGGCGGCCGCGCGCGGCAAGCCGATCGCCGTGCTGGTGCTCGACATCGATTATTTCAAGGCGGTCAACGATGCCCACGGCCATGACGCCGGCGATGACGTGCTGCGCGAATTCGCGCTGCGCATCCGCAAGGCGATCCGCAATATCGATCTGGCCTGCCGCTACGGCGGTGAGGAATTCGTCATCGTGATGCCGGAAACCGACATGGCGGTAGCCACCATGGTGGCCGAGCGTCTGCGCCGCAGGATCGCCAGCGAGCCGTTCGCGATCCAGGACGGCACCCGCAGTCTCGACGTCACCATCTCGATCGGCATCGCCGCGCTCGACGGGCCGGGCGACAATGCCGCCGCCATCCTCAAGCGCGCCGACACCGCGCTTTATCGCGCCAAACGCGACGGCCGCAACCGGGTGGTGCCGGACGCCGCCTGAGACGCGTGAGTTTGAGAGATTCGCCCGCAGCACTCACGCCGCGGGCGCGCCAGCTAATAATTTGCGAGACATTCCAGCGCTTTAAAAAGCCGTTTGGTCGGCCAAGGCGCTTGGTCTAACCTTGCCGCAACGGCTTTTCGTTAGGGTGCTGAGCGTCACTCCATTCGTCATGCGCGCCCGGAAAACGCCAAATCCAATGCCCTGCGGAGTGCTCAGGTCCGCCGCATCTCCTGGGTTCTGCGGGGTTCGGCCGGCCTGGAAGCGGTGAGAGTGGCCTCCTCATACACCGCTTCCGGCCGGCCACCTCATTTGTGCAACTCCGAAAATACGAAGGGCGCCCGCAGGCGCCCGTTTTCGTTGCGCTTGATCGCGCGGGTCCGCGCTTATTTGATCTTGGATTCGCTGTACTCGACATGCTTCTTGGCGATCGGGTCGTATTTCTTCTTTTTCATTTTGTCGGTCTGGGTGCGCGAGTTCTTCTTGGTCACATAGTAGTGGCCGGTGCCCGCGCTGGAGACGAGCTTGATTTTGAGACTGATGGCTTTGGCCATGGACTGATCCTCGAAACGGAATTGGCGGTGGCGCCTTTGGCGGGGAACCTAGCGTCGGGCCCGGGAATGTCAAGAAACGGGCGATTTTCGTAAGGTTATAGCAGTTCCCGGAAGAACTGCTGGTCGCGCATAAAATAGAACGGCACCGGCAGATCGTGGCCCATGCCAGCCGCGACCCGGGCCAGCAGTTCCTCCAGCACCACACCGGTGATGGTCGGCATGTCGAGATGGGTGGCCTGCTCGAGCGGCACCCAGGTGAGCTCGACCAGTTCGGAATCCGGCCCCACCACGCCCTCGATCTTGTGCGCGATCGCAGAGGCGTCGGCGGTGAAGAAGCGCGTATCGAAGCGGCGCGGCCGCCGCGGCGGCGTGATGGCGCGGGCGATGAAGTGGACATGGACGAGGTCGGGGAAAACGTGCGCCTTGGCGAAGTCGGCCCAGATTTCGCCCGGCACCGTTGGCGGCGCATCGCGCTTGACGCCAAGCAGCAGCCCGGTTTCCTCCGCGGTTTCGCGCACGGCGGCGAGCGCGAAGGCGCGTGCCAGCTCTGCACTCGGCGTGGTCACCCGCTCCATCAGCTTCTTCTGCGCTTGCGCGTCGAGTTCGCTCGCCGCCGGCATGACGCGGTCGAGCGCCTCGATGCGGCCGCCCGGAAACACGAATTTACTAGGCAAGAATTTGTGGCTGTGGTGCCGGCGGCCGAGCAGCACTTTCGGCTGTGCGCTGGAACGGTCGATCAGCATCAAGGTCGCGGCGTCGTGCGGCTCGCTTTCCGGGGACGTCTGGTCGCGCTCCGTTTTGGTCATGCGCTCGGCCCAGAGCTTAGCGAGATCTTTCGTCATCGTGACTTCCGTTTCTTACCGCGATGCTTGCTTGATCGGTGGCGCTCCGGCCGCCGCTGTTCGTGCCGGGGAGAACGGCGCGGGCTGCCGCGGCGCCCCTCCGGGAGCAATTCGAAGCGTAGCGCGCCGGCGACCGGCGCCGCCTCCACCAGCTTCACGGTGACGGGATCGCCGAGCCGGTAGGTTTCGCCGCTGTGGCGGCCGACCATGGCATGGTGTTTCTCGTCGTAATGGAAATATTCGTCGCCAATGGTGCGCGCCGGCACGAAGCCGTCGGCGCCGGTCTCGTGCAGCTTGACGAACAGGCCGGCGCGGTGGACGCCGGAGATGCGGCCGTCGAACGTGGCGCCGACGCGGTCGGCGAGGAAGTGCGCGATCAGCCGGTCGTTGGTCTCGCGCTCGGCCACCATTGCGCGGCGCTCGGTGGCGGAAATCTCGGCGGCGATCTCGGCAAGCTGCTTGTGGTCTGTGGCCTCGGGCAGGCCGCCCGCGCCCAGCTTGAGCGCGCGGATCAGCCCGCGATGCACGATCAGATCGGCATAGCGACGGATCGGCGAAGTGAAGTGCGCGTAGCGGCGCAGGTTGAGGCCGAAATGCCCGTAATTCTCCGCGGCGTACTCGGCCTGCGCCTGCGTGCGCAAGACGATTTCGTTGACGAGTTGCTCGGCGTCGCGGCCCTTCACCTGCGCCAGCACGCGGTTGAACGCGGCAGGCCGCAACGCGCCGGCTTTGGGGAAATTGATATCGAGGGTTTGCAGGAACTCGCGCAACGCGACGAGCTTCTCCATCGCCGGCTCGTCGTGCACGCGATAGATCAGCGGAGTGCGTGTCTTTTCCAAAGTCTCGGCGGCGGCCACGTTGGCGAGGATCATGAACTCCTCGATCAGCCGGTGCGCTTCCAGGCGCTCCGGCATGATTACGCGGTCGACGGTGCCGTCGCCTCTCAGCAGAATCTTGCGCTCGGGCAAATCGAGATCGAGCGGTGCCCGCTCGGCGCGCCCCCGCGCCAGCGTCTCATAGGCGGCGTAGAGCGGCTCTAACACGGGCTTGACCAGCGCCTCGGTGTCTTCATCGGTGCGCCCGCCAATGGCGAGCTGCGCCTGCTGGTAGGACAGGCGCGCGGCCGAGCGCATCATCACGCGGTGAAATGCGTGCGAGTGCTTGCGGCCGTCGGCGCCGATCACCATGCGTACGGCCAGCGCCGCACGGTCCTCTTTCGGGCGCAGCGAACAGAGATCGTTGGAGATACGCTCCGGCAGCATCGGCACCACGCGGTCGGGGAAGTAGACCGAATTGCCGCGCACCAAGGCTTCGCGGTCGAGCGCCGAGCCCGGCGTTACGTAATGCGCGACGTCGGCGATGGCGACGGTGACGATGAAGCCGCCGCGGTTGTTGGCGGCGGTGTCGGGCTCGGCATGCACGGCGTCGTCGTGATCCTTGGCGTCGGGCGGATCGATGGTGACGAGCGGCAATTTGCGCCAGTCCTCACGGTGGGACAGCGTCGCGGGCTTGGCCGCTTCCGCCTCATGAATCGTCTCGTGCTTGAAGACGGACGGGATGCCGTGGGCGTGAATGGCGATCAGGCTGACGGCGCGTTCGCTCTTGAGCGAGCCGAGGCGCTCGACTATACGCCCTGTAGACAAGCCCATGCGCGGCGCGCGGCTGGTCTCCACCGCGACCAGGTCGCCGTCGTCGGCTTGCGCGGTGCTGCCGGCGGGAATGGCAAGCTCCTTGCCGAGCATTTTCTTGTCGACCGGCTCCAGCCGTCCGCCGCCGTTGGGCATTTTGCGGAATATTCCCAGCACGCGGTGCTTGGGGTGATCGATAATCTTGATGACGCGGCCGCGGTGGCGCACGCCGTCTTCTTCCGCGATCTCCTCCACGCGCAGCAGCACGCGATCGCCGAGACCGGCGGCTTCGCCGGGACGCGACTTGCGCGGGATATGGATGCGGATTTTCGGCGCCGGCCCATGCGCCTCCTCGTCCCATTCGTCGGGCGTGGCGATCAGATCGCCTTCGGCATCGCGCGCCGTCACGTCGGCGAGCACGGTGGAAGGCAGTAGGCCGGGGTGATGGATCTTCTTGCGGCGTTTTTCGATCGCGCCTTCGTCGGACATTTCACGCAGGAGGCGCTTAAGCTCGGCGCGCAGCGCGTTCTTGAGACCAAAAGCGCGGGCGATTTCGCGGGTGCCGACCTTGCCGGGGCGCTGGCGGATGAAGGCGAGGAGGTCGGCCTTGGAGGGGAGGGAAGGTAACTTTTTAGCGGGTTTATTCAAAATAGGTTTCCTGCGCCAAATCGGCGCGATTATCACGAAATGTAATCATCGAACGCAGGCTTCGCCAGTTACTCGGCGGCCGTGGTTTTGCGCGCCGGCTTGGCCTTGGCGGCAGCAGCAGCGGGCTTCTTGGCCTTCGCGGCGGGCTTGACTTCCGCCTTGCCGGAGACGGTCTTGCGGCCGGCGGCGCGGCGCGGCTTAGGCGCCTCGACCACCTTAGTCTCGGTTTCGCCCGCGGCCTTCTTGGCAGCTTTCTTCTTGCCGCCCCGCTTGCCGGAGGCGCCGACCCTCTCGGCGCGGGCATCGAGCAGGCTGACGGCTTCCTCCAACGTGATCGTCTCCGGGTTCTTGTCGCCCGGCAGCGTGGCGTTGATGCCGTCGTGGGACACGTAAGGGCCGTAGCGGCCCTTCTTCGCCACGATCGGGCCGCCCTTGTCGGGGTGCTCGCCCAGCACCTTGCCGGGATCGGCGCCGAAGCGGCGGCCGCGTCCGGGATTGGCCTTCTTCTCGGCGATCAGCGTGACCGCGCGGTTGAGACCGACATTGAGCACGTCATCGCCTTCTTCGAGACTGGCGTAGGTTTTGCCGTGCTTGACGTAGGGACCGAAGCGGCCGACGCCGGCGAGGATCGGTTCATTGTCTTCCGGATGGATGCCCACTTCGCGTGGCAGCGCGAGCAGCGCCAGCGCCTTTTCGAGATCGACGTCGTCAGGCGCCAGGCCTTTCGGCAGGCCGGCGCGCTTGGGCTTTTCGACCTTGTCGCCTTTTTTCTCAGGTTTCGCCTGTTCGCCGAGCTGCAGATAGGGACCGAAGCGGCCGCCGCGCAGCGAGACTTCCAGGCCCGTTTGCGGATCCTCGCCCAGAACCTTGGTGCCGTTGACGCCGCCATTGGCGCCCGGCGTCATCTGGCGGGTGAAATTGCAGTCGGGATAGTTCGAGCAGCCGATGAAGGCGCCGAAGCGCCCGACCTTGAGCGAGAGCCGCCCCGTTTCGCAGTTCGGGCATTTGCGCCGGTCGCTGCCGTCCGCCGGCTGCGGGAAGATATGGGGCTCGAGCAGATCGTTGAGGGCGTCGAGCACCTGCGTAATTCTGAGTTCTTTGATGTCGTTGACCGAGCCGATGAAGTCGGTCCAGAAGTCGGTCAGCACCTGCTTCCAGTCGATCTCGTTGTTGGCGATGCGGTCGAGTTGCTCTTCCAGATTGGCGGTGAAATCGTATTCGACATAGCGTTGGAAGAAGCTTTCCAGGAAGCCGACCACCACGCGGCCCTTGTCCTCGGGCATCAGCCGCTTCTTGTCGATGCGCACATAGCCGCGGTCCTGCAGCACTTGTAGGATCGAGGCATACGTTGAAGGCCGGCCGATGCCGAGCTCTTCCATGCGCTTGACCAGTGCGGCTTCGGAAAAGCGCGGCGGCGGCTCGGTGAAGTGCTGGCTGGAATTGATCGCCTGCTTTTGCAGCAATTCGCCCTGGCTCATGGCGGGCAGGCGGCGGCTCTCATCGTCCTCGTCGTCCTCGTCGTGACCTTCCTGGTACAGCGTGAGGAAGCCGTCGAACTTGACCACTTGGCCGGTGGCGCGCAGGTCGATGGTGCGGGCGCCGGCCTTGGCCTCGATGTCGACGGTGGTGCGCTCGAGCTCGGCCGATTGCATCTGGCTGGCGACCGCCCGGTTCCAGATCAATTCGTAGAGGCGCGCCTGATCGCGATCGACCGACTTGGCAACCTCGGCCGGCGCGCGATTGGGGTCGGTGGGGCGCACCGCTTCGTGCGCTTCCTGCGCGGTTTTCGACTTTTGCTGATAGGAGCGCGGCGCCTCGGGAACGTAATCGCCGCCATACTCCTTGCCGATCATTTGGCGAATGGCGGTGATCGCTTCCGGCGTCACGTCGATGCCGTCGGTGCGCATATAGGTGATGAGGCCGACGGTCTCGCCGCCGATATCGATGCCTTCATAGAGCCGCTGCGCCAGCCGCATGGTGTGCGCGGGCGAGAAGCCGAGCTTGCGCGAGGCCTCCTGCTGCATGGTCGAGGTGGTGAAGGGCGGCGGCGGGTTGCGGCGCGCGGGCTTGGCTTCGACATTGGCGACCTTAAAGGTCGCGTTTTCGAGATCGCGGGTGAAGGCCTCGGCTTCCGCGCCGGAGCCGATGTCGAGCCGCTGGATCTTCTGGCCGTCGGCGCCGACGAGGCGCGCCTCGAAGGTCTCCTGCCGCGGCGTCGCCAGCGTTGCCGCGATCGACCAGTATTCCTTGGCGACGAATTTCTCGGTCTCCAGCTCGCGGTCGCAGACCAGCCGCAGCGCGACCGATTGCACCCGGCCAGCCGAGCGTGCCCCCGGCAGCTTGCGCCAGAGCACGGGGGAGAGCGTGAAGCCGACCAGGTAATCGAGCGCGCGGCGTGCGCGATAGGCGTCGACCAGCGAGGCGTCGATCTTGCGCGGATGTTTCATCGCCTCGGTCACCGCTTGCTTGGTGATGGCGTTAAACACGACGCGCTCGATGGCCTGGCCTTTCAGCGCCTTCTTTTCCTTGAGCACCTCCAGCACGTGCCAGGAGATGGCCTCGCCCTCGCGATCCGGGTCGGTGGCGAGGATCAGTTTGTCGGCGCCTTTAAGCGCCCGGGCGATGTCGTTGATGCGCTGGTTGGAGCGGGCATCGACCTCCCACAGCATGTGGAAATCGGCATTGGGGTCGACCGAGCCGTCCTTGGCGGGCAAGTCGCGGATATGGCCAAAACTGGCCAGGACCTCGTAGCCGGGGCCGAGGTATTTATTGATCGTCTTTGCCTTGGCCGGCGACTCGACAACGACGATATTCATGAAGATCCAATGGTTTAGCGGCCCAATCCTAGCCTGAGTCGGGTAGAATCGGCCGCCAGTTTGCCCGGAACATGGGGAAGGCGGCACGGGCTGTCAAATCAGGGCGGTGCGGAAGCCGCGTCAGAGCAAGCAAATAGGGCATGAACAAGACCCCGGTACACACAAACACAACTCAAGGATGTATTTATTATAAAATGCAATTAAAAGATTACTATTCGGGACGGAGCGTGTATTTTTGTCGAAGCGGCAACAATCAGCGCGAGAACCCCGGACGCGTCGACGCGAATTACAATGGCCAATCAATCCACTCCCAGCGGACCGGGCGATCGCGCGGCGGTAGCCAATTACGTCGCGACCCTGTCGGCCGATCTCGCCACCATGGCGCGCCGTACCGGCCTCGAGACCCTCGGCTACCTGCTCGAAATGGTCCGCCTTGAGGCGGAAAGCGCCAGCCGCGACGGGACCCACGGCGCGCGTTGATCAAGGCACCTTCACACCGAGCTTTCCCAGAAACGCGGTCGTCGGATTTCCGTCCGGTAGCAGGCCGCGTTTCTGCTGCTCGGCGCGGATGTCGTCGCGCAGGTCGAAATCGATGTGGCCTTCGAAGTCGTTCACCTTGTAGCCGAGCGCAGCCAGTTTCTTCTGCAATGCGATGCGCGCGTCGCGTGAGAGCTGATGGTCGTCGGCTGGCCACCTCGCCTTGATCGGCGCTCCGCCATGCATGCGGTCGGCGAGATGGCCGACCGCGACCGCGTAAGCATCCGAGTTGTTGTACTCCTTCAGCACGTCGAAATTCTCGGTGACGATAAAGGCCGGACCCTTGGCGCCCGCCGGAAAAAACAGGATGCCGTTGCCGTCCTTGGGAAACGGCTTGCCGTCGGCGCGGCGAACGCCGAGCTTCGCCCAGCCGGCGAAACTGTCGCGACTGTGCATGAAATCGAAGCCGTTCGGCACTATGACCTCGAAGCCCCAGGGCAGGCCTTGCTTCCAATTCTCTTTGCGGAGGTAATTGGCGGTCGAGCCGAGAATGTCGGGCACGTTGGTCCAGAGGTCGCTCTTGCCGTCGCCGGAAAAATCGATGGCGTAGTCCATGACGTTCGACGGCATGAACTGAGTCTGGCCCATGGCGCCGGCCCATGAGCTCACCATGCGGCTGCGCGGGAAGTGGCCATCCTGCATGATGCGCATCGCGACAATCAGCTCATTGCGAAAATAGGGATCGCGATAGCCCACATAACCGAGCGTCGCGAGTGAACGGAACACGTCCCAGCGGTCCTTTTCGGCGCCAAAGTCGCTCTCGATCCCCCACAGCGCAATCAGCACCCAGCGCTCGACGCCGAATTTCATTTCGACGGCGTCGAAGGTCTTGGCCCATTGCTTCGCCTTCAGTTCGCCATCGGCAATGCGGCGGCGATTGACGACAGCGTTGACGTAGTCGCCGAATGGCTTGCCGTATTCCGGCTGCCGTTTGGTGGCGGCAATCACCCGCTTGTCGGGTGTGACGCCACGCAAAGCGAGATCGAAATTAGTGCGGCTGATGCCCTTGGCCTGTGCGTCGGGCCACAGCTTGGCGACGAAAGCGGCGAACGATTGATCCTGCGCCTGCGCCGGCGCGCAAAAACTTGCGAGAACGATTGCCGGAACGGCGAGCCAGCGCAACGTCATGGGCGATTCATTTCCGATTCGGATTATAGCAGCGATACCAAACCGCCGCCGTGACGCTCCAGCCGGCCGGCGATTTCGAGTTCCAACAGCACCGTGCGCACAATCGCGGGCGAGGTCTGCGACAGCCGCACCAGATCGTCGATTGCTGTCGGTGTCGGGCCCATGAGCGCGATGATGCGGCTGCGCTGGTCCTCGCCCGGCTCGGTCTCGATCGGGCCGGGCGCTTCCCGCGCGGGCTCCTGCGCCGGCAAGTCAAGGCCGCGGCCGAGGATCGGTTCCAGCACGGCGATCACGTCGGCGGCTTCGGTGACGAGCGTCGCCCCCTGCTTGAGCAACCCGTTGGTTCCTTCCGCGCGTGGATCGAGCGGGGAGCCCGGCACCGCGAACACCTCGCGGCCTTGCTCGCCGGCCAGCCGCGCGGTGATGAGCGAGCCGGAGCGGCGCGCCGCCTCCACGATCACCACGCCGAGTGAGAGCCCGGAGATCAGCCGGTTGCGGCGCGGGAAATCGCGCGCGCGCGGCTCCCAGGTGAGCGGCATTTCCGAGACGGCGGCG
>CAYLMY010000097.1:5552-11496 GCA_964384635.1 uncultured Undibacter sp. | reverse complement strand
ATGCACATCATTCACCGCCGCGGCTGGGAGATGCCTGAGCGTCTCGCCACGCCGGAGCATCTGGTGTTCAACCGCCGGACATTTGTCATTGGCGGTGCGACCGCATTGGCGCTGGCGCCGCGCACCGCTTTGGCGCAGCGCGTGGAGGATCTCGCCAAGCTGCCGGACCCGACCGCCGATCTTTATCCGGCCAAGCGCAACGAACACTACAAGCTCGACCGGCCGATCACCGCCGAGAAGATCAACGGCGACTACAATAATTTCTACGAATTCGGCACCTCGAAACATATCTCGGTCACTGCGCAGGCGCTGAAGACCCGGCCGTGGACGGTGAAGGTCGACGGCATGGTGGAGAAGCCGTTCGAAATCGGCATCGACGACCTCATCCGCAAGATGACGCTGGAAGAGCGCACCTACCGCCACCGCTGCGTGGAGGCCTGGAGCATGGCGATCGCCTGGACCGGCTTTCCGTTCGCCAGACTGGTCGACTTCGCCAAGCCTTTGGGCTCGGCGAAGTTCGTGCGGATGGAAACGTTCCTCAATCCGAAGATGGCACCGGGCCAGCACGTGTCCTGGTTCCCGTGGCCCTACGTCGAGGGCCTCACCATGGCGGAGGCGACCAACGAGCTCGCCTTCCTGGTCACCGGCGCCTATGGCCATCCGCTCGCCAAACAGCACGGCGCGCCGTTGCGGCTGGCGGTGCCGTGGAAATACGGCTTCAAATCGATCAAGTCGATCGTGCGCATCAGCTTCGTCGAGCAGCGACCGAAGAGCATGTGGGAAGCGATACAGCCGTCGGAATACGGCTTCTGGGCCAACGTCAACCCGAAAGTGCCGCATCCGCGCTGGAGCCAGGCCACCGAGGAACTGATCGGCCTCGGCGAGCGGCGCGCGACCATGCTATTCAACGGCTATGGCGAGCAGGTCGCCGGCATCTACAAGGGGCTGGAAAGCGAGCCGCTGTGGATGTGACGTAAGCCGCCGCAGCGGACGTTCCAGCGCCGTCGGGCGCGTGCTATGATCGCAACTCAAGCGATCGAGCCGGAGCGTGCCATGTCCACCAATCAACCGAATATCAGCGAGATTCAACGCGCCGTCGGCAAGGCGATGCACGAGCATTGGGTGCTCTACCTGGTCGAGGGCGTGGTGCTGCTGGTGCTGGGCGCCACCGCCATCGTCATTCCGCCGCTGGCAACGCTGGCCTTCACCATCATCATCGGCTGGCTGTTCCTGGTGAGCGGCGTCGTCGGCCTGTTCACAACGATTTGGATGCGGCATGCGCCCGGCTTCTGGTGGTCGCTGCTGTCCGCCGTGTTGGGGATCGTGGTCGGCGTCTGGCTGCTGGCGGCGCCGACGACCGGCGCGCTCTCGCTTACCGTCATTCTGGTTGCGTTCTTCATCATCGAGGGCATCGCCTCGATCATGTTTGCGCTCGACCACAAGCGCGAATTGTCCGGCCAATGGGGCTGGATGCTGGTGAGTGGCGTCATCGATCTGATCCTGGCCGCGCTGATCTTCGCCGGCCTGCCGAGCACGGCGGCCTGGGCGCTTGGTCTGCTGGTCGGCATCAATATGGTGTTCGGTGGTGCGGCACTGATCGCCATGGCGCTGCACGCGCGTCACGCGCCAGCCTAGCGGATGAAGTTCGCGCACTTCAGCCATATCTGGGCCAAGCCCGGAATGACGCCGCATCAACGCTACGAGGAACTGTGGCGCGAGCTGCAATTATGCGACGAGCTCGGCTACGACTACAGTTTCTGCGTCGAGCATCATTTCCGTCCCGACGAGAGCTGGGTTTCCTCGCCCAGCCTGTACGCGGTTGGCGCCGGCGCGCGCACCCGCCGCATCCGCATCGGGCCCATGGGCTATATTGTGCCGCTTTATCATCCGCTGCGCCTGGTGGAGGAGATCGCCATCGTCGACCAGATGCTGGGCGGGCGCATGGAGCTCGGTCTGGTGCCGGGCATTAGCCCGGACTACTTCAAGCCGTTCGGTTTCAACTACGACTTCCGCAAGTCGCCGACGCTGGAATTTGTCGATTACCTGCGCGCCGCCTTCGGCGACACGCAGCCGTTCTCGTTTCACGGCGAAGTGCACAAGACCGATTCCGCCGAGATCTCGGTGCAGCCGATGCAGAAGCCGCATCCGCCGCTGTGGATGATGAGCCGCGACCCGCAGACGCTGGAGTTCTGCGCCAGGAACGGCATCAATCCCGGCTATTTTCTGGTCTATCCGCGCGCCGACGCCGCGCCCCGCTACCGCAAGTTCCTGGAGGACTGGGGCGAGGCCGGCTGGCCGCGTAAGCCGCAGATCGCCTATTGCACGATCATCCATGTCGACGAGAGCGACGACAAGGCGCTCGACACCGCGCTTTATCGCGCAAGCCGCGCCTATGAGGGCTTTCTGCCGAAGCCGAAGCCGGGCGAGACCTTCGAAGAGCGCGTGCGCGAGCACGCCAAGCGTTTCATCGGCCGTGGCGAGCCGGGCGCGTCCGAGATCATGGCCAACCTATTCGATCCGGACTATCTGATGAAGCACGACTTGGTGTTTATCGGCTCGCCCGACACCGTTGCACAAAAGATTCATGCGGCGGCTGAAGCCGGCGTGTTCAACGTCATTATGGGCGAGTTCAATTTCACCGATCTGCCGGCGGACGACCTGATGCGTTCGATCCGCTTGTTCGGCGAAAAGGTCATGCCCGCCTTGCGCGATTACGAGCCGTTCTAGAGCAAAATCGTTTCAGTTCGAGTCGGATCGTCCCGCAAGCTCGCTTTACATCTCCCATCGGGAGAGGTCGGCACGCGAAGCGCGCCGGGTGAGCGGTTACAGCCTATCGATAGTTACGATCCCCTCTCTCCCCAGCGGGGAGAGCGAGCGCGTTCTGCCTGCCGCATCGCTTCAGCCCTAGGCGGTCGGATTCAGGGCCATTCCGCTTCCATTGCTGCGGCCCGTTTCAACTCGCGCCGTATTTTCCCGCCAGCCGCCGGTCGTAGTCGAGCACGGCCTGCAGCAGCACCTGCGCGCCGGCCGCGCATTGCTCCTTGGATGAAAATTCCGCCTCGTTGTGGCTGATGCCGTCCTTGCACGGCACGAAGATCATCGACGCCGGCGCGACCCGCGCGATAAAGGCGGCATCGTGCCCCGCGCGCGAAATCATCTCGCGGGTGGAATACCCGGACACGGCCGCTGCGGTACGCACGGCAGCGATGCAATCGGCGTCAAAGCGCACGGCCGGCTCGGCCGAGATCGTCTTGATCGCAATCGCCAGTCCCAGCTCACTGCCAATTTTGTCGGCTTGCGCGGCGATCGCTTTTTCAAGACGGTCGAGCACGTCCGCCTCGGGATCGCGCAGGTCCATCGTGAGGAAGACTTCGCCCGGTATTACATTGGGCGAGCCGGGCTTCACTTCCAAAATGCCGACGGTGCCGACCGCGTCCGGAAAAGTGCGGGTGCATGAATTGACGGCTTCGACCAGGCGGGCGGCGCCAAGCAGCGCGTCGTGGCGGCGCGCCATCGGTGTGGTGCCGGCATGGCTGTCTTGGCCAGCCACCGTCGCCTCGTACCAGCGCATGGCCTGCACGCCGGTGACGACGCCGATGTCTTTTTCCGCGGCTTCGAGATGTGGGCCCTGCTCGATGTGCAGCTCGAAGAACGCCGACAGCTTGTGCTGCCCGCACGGCTCCGGCCCGCGATAGCTGATCTTTTCCAGCGCGCCGCCGAAACTTTCGCCGCTGCGGTCCTGCCGCGCCACCGCCCAGTCGCGGGCGAACACGCCGGCGAAAACACCGGACGCGATCATGGCCGGCGCGAAGCGGGCGCCTTCTTCGTTGGTCCAGTTGACGACTTCAATGGGTGCGAAGGTTTCGTAGCCGGCGCGGGTGAGCGTGCGCAGCGCCTCCAGCGCCGCCAGCACGCCGAGCGCGCCGTCGAATTTGCCGCCGGTCGGCTGGGTGTCGAGATGGCTGCCCATGGCGATGGGCGGCACGTCCTCGCGCTGGCCGGGCCGGCGCGCGAACATGCAGCCCATGTCGTCGACGGTGACGGTGCAGCCGAGCGCTTGCGTCTGCGCCTTGAACCAGTCGCGCACCTGGCGGTCGAGATCGGTGAGCGTCAGCCGGCAGATGCCGCCCTTCGGCGTGGCGCCGATCCGGGCGGTCTCCATCAGGTCGTCCCACAGCCGCTCGGGATCGATCTTGAGGTTTTTCATGACAACCGATGGGAGTGGACCGGAGGGCGAGCATCCGTTTCAATAGCGGCTCGTGTCAAGACAACAGCTTTGTCGGGAGAGCAAGCATGCCGGCTTACTGGGTTGCGCGTTCCAAGATCAACGATCCGGTCGAGTACAAGAAATACACCGACCTGGTGCCGGCCATCATCGCCAAATACGGCGGCAAGGTGCTGGCGCGCGGCGGCAAGTTTCAGATCATGGAGGGGCCGGACAAATTCAGCCGCTTTATCGTGATCGAATTCCCCACTTTCGAGCAGGGGGTGGCCGCTTTCACATCGCCGGAATACGACAAGGCCGCAGCATTTCGGCGCCGCGGGGCGGGCGAGGTGGAGACCATCATGGTGGAGGGGATATAGCCCACCTTTTAATGGCGGCGGCCCTCTAGCCTCGGCCGCCGGAATGCCTGTAGGATGCAAAAAAATAAGGTTTAAACGGGAGGACAAACAATATGCTGCGTTATCTGAAACCCAAGACATTCGCGTGGTTTGCGGGACTGGCCATCACTCTGGTGGCCGGCGCGATGTTCGTCATGAGTTCCGCACAAGCGCAGGGCAAGAAACCGATCAAGATCGGCTTCGCCATGTCGCTGTCCGGCTTCCTGTCGGCGAACGGCAAGCAGGCGCTGCTCGCCTCGGAGATCTGGCGCGACCAGGTCAACAAGGCTGGCGGGTTGCTCGGTCGTCCGGTCGAGCTCGTCTATTACGACGATAAGAGCTCGGGAGCGGAAATCCCCGGCATCTACACCAAGCTGATCGACGTCGACAAAGTCGACCTCGTGCTCTCGGCCTACGCGACTAACGACGTGGCGCCGGCGATGCCGATCGTGATCCGCAAGGGCAAGACCTTCATCAGCCTGTTCGCGCTCGACGTAAATGCGAAGTTCAAATATCCGAAATACTTCTCGATTCTGCCGACCGGCCCGAACACGAAGACGTCGTTCACGAAAGGCTTCTTCGATACCGCGGTGGCACAGAAGCCGAAGCCGAAGACGGTGGCGCTGTCCTTCGCCGACGCCGACTTCTCGCAGAACGCCTGTGACGGCGCGCGCGAAAACGCCAAGAAGTACGGCCTCAAGATCCTCTACGACAAGAGCTATCCGCCGCCGCCGAAGACCACCGACTTCACACCGATCGCGCGCGCGCTCAAGGCGGCGAACGCCGATCTCGTGATCGTGTGCGCCTATCCGGCCGACTCGGTCGGCATGGTGCAGGCGGCCAGCGAAGTCGGCCTGACGCCCAAGATGTTTGGCGGCGCCATGGTCGGCCTGCAGGCGACGTTCTTCAAGAACAAGCTGAAGTCGAAGCTCAACGGCATCGTCAATTACGAGACCTGGGTGCCGGACAAGAAGCAGATGTATGAAGGTACCGAAGCCTTCTTCAAGGAGTATCAGTCGCGCGCCAAGGCGGCCGGTGTCGATCTGCTCGGCCACTATCTGGGCGGCTGGGGCTATGCCCGCATGCAGGTGCTCGAGCAGGCCATCAAGGGCGCCAAGAGCATCAACGACGACAAGCTCGCCGCCTATCTCCGCAAGGCCACCTTCAAGACCGTGATGGGACCCATCAAGTTCGGCAAGAAGGGTGAATGGGCGGAGAGCCGGATGCTGACTATTCAGTATCACAGCATTACGGACGCTGCGAACCTCGAGACCTGGCGCGGCATGAGCTACCAGACGGTGCTGGATCCGAAGAATCTCAAGACCGGCAACGTGATCTATCC
>CAYLMY010000097.1:0-5452 GCA_964384635.1 uncultured Undibacter sp. | reverse complement strand
TTGTTGAGCTCGTCGGCGGAGGCGCCCTCGAAGGCGATCTTGCCGTGCACGATGACATAGCCGCGGTCGGCGATGCGCAACGCCTGGGTGAAGTTCTGCTCGGCCATCAGCACCGTGAGATTGTAGTGGTCCTTGAGCTGCTTGATGGCGTCGATGGTGCGGCTCACCAAAAGCGGCGCCAGACCGACCGAGGGCTCGTCGATCAAAAGGATGCGGGGATCGAGCATGAGCGCGCGCGCCAGCGCCAGCATCTGCTGCTCGCCGCCGCTCATGGAGCCGGCAAGCTGGCCTTTGCGCTCGGCCAGGCGCGGGAAAATCTCGAAGCAGAAATCCAGATTGGTCCTGATCTTCGCGCGCGCCTTGCGGCGGGAAGCGCCCAGCAGCAGGTTTTCTTCCACGGTCTGGCGCGGGAACAGGCGGCGGCCTTCCGGTACCAGCGCGATGCCGAGGTCGACGATCTGCTCGGTGGTCATGCCGACCAGATCGTGGCTGTGACCGTCGATCTCGGCGACGATCTTGCCCTGGCTCGGCCGCACCATGCCCATCACGCATTTCATCAGCGTGCTCTTGCCGTTGCCGTTGGTGCCGAGCAGCACCACGGTCTCGCCGCTGGCGACGGTGAGCGAGACGTCCTCGAGCACCCGCACCGCGCCGTAGGCGGCATCGACTTTCTCGACCGTGATGCTGTTGGTGCTAGGTGCCAAGATACGCCCCCACCACTTCCTGGTCCTTAATCACGTCGTCAGGCTTGCCGTCGGCGATCTTCTTGCCGGAGACGAGCACCACCAGGCGCTGCGAGAACGACATCACCGCGCGCATGATGTGCTCGATCATGATGATGGTGACGCCGGCTTCGTTCATCTTGATCAGCAGCGCCACGATGTCCTCGATCTCGGAATGCGACAGACCGGCCATGGATTCGTCGGCGATCAGCAGTTTGGGATCGGCCGCCATGGCGCGCGCCAGCTCGAGCTTGCGCATTTCGACCTGGGTGAGGTCGCGCGGGTATTGCGAGCCTTTGGCCTCGAGCGCGACCAGGCTGAGCAGCTCATGGCAGCGGTCCTCGAGCTCGCCATGCGAGACGTGATGGCCGGCGCGCGCGGCCACGGTGTAGAGCAGCGGCACCCTGATGTTCTCGGCGATGCTCATGCTCATGAACGGGCGCGGCAACTGGAAACTGCGGGCGAGGCCGCGCCGCGTGCGCTGGTGGGCGATCAGGCCGTCCATCTTCTCGCCGGCGAAGGTGACGCTGCCGGCCTCGTTGCGCAGGGTGCCGGTGATGCAATTGACCAGCGTGCTCTTGCCGGAGCCGTTGGGGCCGATGAGGCCGACACGCTCGCCTTCGGCGACGCTCAACTCGACGGTATCGAGCGCGATGAAGCCGCCAAAGCGCTTGCTCAACTGCTCGACCTGCAACAGCGGGGCGGTCATGACCCGAACCTCTTGGACTTTTTGCCAACCCAATCCTGCCACAGGCCGACAATGCCGTTGGGCGCGACGATCACGAAGCCGATCAGCAGCAGGCCCACGATGAGCAGGTTGACCACCGAGGAAATGGTCACGGTGGCGAGCTGCTGCAACGTGCCGAGCAGGATGGCGCCGATCAAGGGCCCGACCCAGCTGGTGGTGCCGCCGATCATTGGCATGGCGATCGAGTTAACCGCATAGGACAGGTTGAACGCCGAGCCCGGCTCAACATAGCCGATGAAGAAGGGAAAGGGCGCTCCTGCCATGCCCATGAGCGCGCCCGACAGCACCGTGGCGATGAGCTTAAGCCGCAGCGTGGGCACGCCGCAGGCTTCCGCCGCCAGTTCGTCGTCGCGGATGGTGGCGAAGCCGTAGCCGAGCCGCGAGCGCTCGATCAGCCGCGCGCAGGTGAGCGCGACGATGACCAGCACGATCATCAGCGCGAACAGGTATTGGATATAAGGGCCGAAGACCGGGATTTCCGCGGCCGGAATGACATAGGCGCCGCGCGAGCCACCGACGAATTGCCAGTTCACCACCAGGGTTTCAATCACCACCGCCAGCGCCAGCGTGGCGATGGCGAAGAACACGCCGCGCAGCCGCAGTGTCAGGTAGCCGGTGCCGAGGCCGACGAGACCGGCGACCGCGCCGCCGATGAGAATGAGGATCGGCACCGGGATGGGAAAGATGTGGCTCAACAACGCGGCCGTCGATTCCGAAAACAGCTCGTCGAGGCTTTGCCCGATATTGTAGAAGAATACGCTGGAATAAGCGCCGAGCGCGAAAAAGGCGGCGCTGCCGAAATTCACATAGCCGCAATAGCCGCCGAGAATGTTCCAGGCGGTCGCCAGCACGATGTATTGCAGCACGGTATAGCCGGCGTAGAACCAGTAGTCGTTGCCGTAAGTGGCGAACAGCAAATAGAGCGCGAGTCCGACCGCGATCTGGATGATAACGAAAAAAGGCGTGCGCACGGCGCTAGCGTCCCAACAGGCCGGACGGCCGCACCGCCAGCGTCAGCAGCAAAATGCCAAACGACACCGCTGGCGCCCAGGAGGGGCCGTAGAAGGTGGCGGTGAAGCTTTCGATCACGCCGAGCAGCAACGCGGCGATCACGGTGCCCGGCAGGCTACCCAATCCGCCCAGCACGCAGATGGCGAAGATGCGGCCGATATAGTCGCGCCCGACCGACGGGATGACCGGCTGGATGATGATCAGGAAGGCGCCGGCGAGGGAAGCGGTGGCGATCGAGATGCCGAAAGCGATGCGTTTGATGCGGGTCGGATCCACCGCCATCAGCCGCAGCGCCATCGGGTCCTGCGATACCGCCATGACCGCGCGCCCGATGAAGGTGCGTGACAGAAAAATCTGCAAGGCGACGAACATCACCGCCGAGACCAGGAAGGGCACCAGCAGCCGCAGCGGAAATTCCATGGCGCCGAGGCTCACGCTCGGCCCGATATAGGGCGCGTTGACCGAGCGGTAATCGACGCCGAACAGCAGCAGCAGGATCACTTCGGTGACGAACAGCACACCGAAGAAGAATGCAAGTCCGCGCAACGCTTCCTGTCCGCGCTTCTCGAAAGCCAGGTAATAGACCTGATAGACTACCGCGCCGAGCGCGTAGAACGCCGGCAATACCAAGATGCTGGCGATGATCGGGTCGATGCCGAGACTGACGTTGACAATATAGGTGATGTAGGAGCCGAGCAGGATGAAGGCCGGATGCGCGATGTTGACGATGTCGAGCATGCCGAACGAGATCGAGATGCCGGCGGTGACGGCGGCATAGAATCCGCCGAGCAGCAAGCCGGCGATGATCGCGTTGACCAGGAGATCGAAGTCCATGCGGCCTCAACCAGCGCATCCGCGGCAGCAATTCGCGTTCGTCTCAGGCGCACTCGGCCGCGCCATGAGGCGAACGCGATTTGAATGACGAGATAGCCGGCCTTCCTCCCCTCTGAACGTTTATTTTTATCTTGCGCCGGGTCTTGCGTGGCTCGGCGGTCGAACATTACGGCGCAGTTTGCAGGATGGGGAGCGGCTTGGCTAGCCCATGCAACGATTAGCGCAAGCGTCCCACCCGCGATTAAAAAGAAACGCCCGCCGCCGGCATCGCGGGACGGTGGGCGTTGTTTTCGTTGGGACGCTTTAGGCCGCTTGCGCTTGCGCGCGCACGCCCTCGGGAAGCGGCATCGGCTTGTTGGCGCTGTCTTTGAACTCGACGGTCATAAACACCATTTCACGGTCGCCCAGATTTTGCAGATCGTGCACCTTGAACTCGCCCTTGCCGTAGCTCTCGTGACGCGTCTCGCCGGGCTGATAAGTGTATTCAATGGTGGTGCCGTCATGCACGTGTTGACGGCCGCGGCCGCCATTGACCGAGGTCCAGAAATAATCGAGCACGTGGCGATGAAAGCCGACCCGCTCGCCGGGGGCGAGGCGGATGATCCACACGCGCGTGCGCTCGTTCTCCGACAGCAATGTGGAGCCGACGCAGGGGTTCGGGTTCTTCGCTTCGCGCTCGAATTCGGCGGTGATGTCGGCCGGCCACGGCGCCTTGTCTTTCTTCTCCGCGGCCTTGTCGAGCATGGTCAGAGCCATGGAAATCCTCCGGTGCTATTTGCCGTCATATATAGCATATTTCCCCGAACTTAAAGATTGAGGACGGTTAATTGGCCGGGTCAGACAAAGGGCGTGCCGTCATCATAGGCGGCTCGATGAGCGGCCTGCTGAGCGGGATTTCGCTGCGGCGAGCGGGCTGGAAGGTCGATGTCTACGAGCGGGTGGAGAGCGAACTGTCCGGCCGCGGTGCCGGCATCGTGGCCCAATACGAGCTAATCGAGCGATTGCGTGGGCTGGGCCTCGCCACCGGCGCGCTCGGCGTCCACATCACCAGCCGCAAGATCCTCGATGCCGATGGGCGGCTGACTCACGAAATCGAATGTCCGCAGGTGCTCACCGCCTGGGAGCGCGTCTACCGGCTGCTGCGCGACGCCTTTCCGCCCGCGCATTATCACCGCGGCCGCGGACTCGCCGATTATACGCAAAGCGCCGATTCGGTGACGGCGCATTTTTCCAATGGCGAAAAGGTTGAAGCCGATCTTCTGGTGGGCGCCGACGGCATCCGCTCCACCGTGCGCCAGCAATGCGCGCCGGAGGCGGCGCCACTCTATGCCGGCTACAGCGCCTGGCGCGCGCTGATCGCCGAAAGCGCGTTTCCCGCCGACGTGCACCGCGACCTGTTCGAATACATGACGTTCACGCTGCCGCCGGGCGAGCAGTTCCTCGGCTATCCGGTCGCCGGACCCGACAACGATCTGCGCCCCGGCCACCGCCGCTACAACGTGGTGTGGTACCGCCCCGCCGACGAGCAGACCAAGCTGCAGTGGCTGCTCACTGATGAGACAGGGGTGACGCATTCGATCTCGATCCCGCCGCCGCTAATCCGGCGCGAGGCGATCGCCGAGATGCGCGCCGATGCGGAGCGGCTGCTGGGGCCGCAGTTTCGCCAGGTCGTGAAGATGATAGACGAGCCGATCCTGCAACCGATTTACGATCTTGAATCGCCGCATATCGCGTTCGGCCGGGTGGCGATCATGGGCGACGCCGCCTTCGTGGCACGCCCGCACGTGGCCGCCGGCGTCTCCAAGGCGGCGGACGACGCAGCGGCGCTGGCGGCGGCGCTCAGCGCCGAACGCGATGTGGCGGGCGCGCTGCTGCGTTTTGAGGCGGCACGGCTGCCGGAGAATTACAAGATCATCGAACGCGCGCGTCACCTTGGCGCTTATCTGCAAGCGACCCGCACCCAGGAAGAGCAGGCGCGCGCCGGCCGACACAGCACCGACGAGGCGGTGATCGCGGAGACGGCAGTGCTGGATTTTTTGTATGCTTAGACAGGTAGTTATAAATTGCGATCGGTGGGCGGCGGTTGATCAATGTCGCCTTTTTGCCCCAGAAGGCCGACATTGGGTGGTACGGTTGG
>CAYLMY010000096.1:5084-11693 GCA_964384635.1 uncultured Undibacter sp. | reverse complement strand
GCCCGCGCCTGGTGCACCGGCTCGACAAGGACACCGCCGGCTGCCTGCTGGTGGCCAAAACGCGCTTTGCCGCCGCCGCGCTCGCCAAGACCTTCCGCACCCGCGCGGCGCGCAAGATCTACTGGGCGCTGGTGGTGGGCGTGCCGAAGCCGAAACAGGGCCGCGTCTCCACCTATCTCGCCAAGCAGGAGGTCGAAGAAGACTCATTCATGCGCATCGCCAAGCACGGCGACAAGGACGCCATGCACGCCGTCACCTATTACGCGGTGGTGGAGACGGCGGCGCAGAAGCTGTCATGGATTTCGCTTAAACCCGTGACCGGCCGCACGCATCAATTGCGCGCCCACATGGCCCATGTCGGCAACCCGATCGTCGGCGATCCGAAATACTTCAATATCGAGAACTGGGAGTTGCCCGGCGGCATCCAGGACCGGCTGCATCTGCTGGCGCGGCGCATCGTGGTGCCGCATCCGCGCGGTGGGGTGATCGACGTTTCCGCCCCGCTGCCGCCGCACATGCAGCAGAGCTGGAACCTGCTCGGCTTCGACGCCACGCGCTACGACCCCATCGTCGAGGCGCCGGAGGAGTAGCGGTTGGGCGGCGGCGCGCTTATCTGGTAGCGATGCACAGAGCACCCATCATTATCTTGCTCGCGTTTGCGCTCGCTGCCCCGGCGCTGGCGGCGAAATCCGGCGCCGACAGCGGCACGATCAACATCATGAAGCCGGAGCCGGCAGCCCCGACCAAAAAGAAATCGACCAAAACCCACAAGGCGCGGCGCGGCTCGTCGAATCCGGTCTATCCGATCCCTTTGCCCAAGCCGCAAGCGCCGCTGCCCGTGCCGCATCTGCAAGCGGTCACGCCGCAGCGCCCAAAAACGCCGCCGCCGCTCTATGTGCCGCAGACCGGGCGATCGTTGCCGAACCTGCCCGCCACGGGTTCGGGCCTGAGGGGCACCGAAACTTTCCAGGACCGCGCCGCGCGCTGTACGCACCAGGCCGGCGTCTATGGCGGGCTCGCCGGTGACCGCGGCAGCTATATCCGCTCCTGCATCAACCAATAGACGGCCGCCTCAGGGGCCGCCGAGCTTGTAGAGGCGCGCGGCGTTCTCATAGGCGAATTTCTTCGCCAGATCCGGCGACAAGAGCGAAAGAAATAAATGCGTCGAGCGAAAACGCTTTTCGTTGTCTTTGGAGAATTGAAGTAAAGCACCGCCTTTCTTGACCGACGCCGACACGAAGACACAGTCGTTGCCGATGACGAAACGGTCGGGATGGCGGTTAAACACCGCGGCCCAACCCGGCTTGATTCTTTTCGGCGCGAACAACTTGTTCTCGCGCGGGGCCCATGCCGGCACCGGACGCAACGACATATAAAGGTTCGGATAGCGGTCCATCAGGCGCCCGACCAGCTCCGCCGTCATGTCGCCGAGATGATCCGAGCCCCCGTGCGCCCACACGATCTTGGCCTTTGGATTGTGCTCGAGCAGCCGCCGGAAGGCGGCAAGAGTTTCCGGCAAGGTCTTCGGGTTCTGGTTGCGCGAGAACGCGGCCGGCGTCGCTATTGATTTTATCAGCGTATCCATGTGCAGATCGATTGGCACGTCGTGCTCGGCGGCGATATCGGCGAGCAGCAGCAGGAGCGGATGATCGGCCGGAACGAAGTTGTAGCCGTGCCGCGGTATGACCGACAAATGCAGCGACGACATTTCGCCGAAGCCGACCGCCCCCGCTTTCAGGATGGCGAGCGCTCGGTCGGTGAACTGCTTCTTGATCTTGTCCGTCACTTGCGCAGGCTCGGGCAAGCTGTGCATCAGCGGGTTGAGCGAGCCGCCGCCGCCCATGAAAGCCAAACGGCCCGGGTGCCGCTTGGTGTAACGGATAAATTGCGGGTAGTCGTAGTTCCCCTTGCCTGCCTGGCCGCGCGGCGGCGACATCACGACCGCCTTGCGCACGCCGTAGCGGTCCATGAGCTTGACCGCCGCCGCCACGGCGCCGGCGAACTGATCGTTCTTGGAGCCGCCGAAGAAATGAACGTGCACGTCGTAAATCGGAATGGTGACTTTCGCGCTGCTGCTGCCCGGCGGGATGCCTGGGCGGCGATTCCTCGGCCCACCGCGCTGGGCCGGACCGGGCCGGCCGGGCCCGTGAAGTCCGGGCCGCCGCTTGGAGGGCTGGCTGGATGCCGCGACTGCCAAGACGAGCGCGAGCGCCGCCACGCTTGCCGCCAGGACGGCTATCTTTGCGGTTTGCATGCGTCGTCACCCCAGCACAATCGCTCTTGAAATCTTCGCGCAAGACCCGCGCGGATCAATATATTGCCCCCGCAGTCGGGGAATGCCTCAAGCGCTGACGGCGTCGAGGGCCGCCAAATCCTCGTCCGACAATTTGAGCGCCGGCGCCCGCATGATGTCGTCGAGCTGCGTCATGCTGGTGGCGCTGGCGATCGGGGCGGTGATGCCCGGCCGCGCCATCAGCCAGGCCAGCGCGATTTGCGCCGGCGTCGCACCATGGCGCGCCGCCACCTGATCGAGCACCTTGAGAATCGCCAGCCCGCGCGCGTCGAGATAGCCTTTCACCTTGCCGCCGCGCGCTGCGCTCTTGGCATGATCCGCGGCCGAGCGGTATTTGCCGGTTAGGAAGCCGCCGGCCAGCGAATAATAGGTGATGACGCCAAGGCCCTCGGCCTTGCAGATCGGCGCATACTGGCTCTCGAAATCGACGCGGTCGTAGAGATTGTAGTTCGGCTGCAAGCATTCGTAGCGCGGGATGCCGAGCCGCTCGCTGGCGACGAGCGATGCGTTGAGCCGCGCCGCGCTCATGTTGGAGGCGCCGATGGCGCGCACCTTGCCTTGCGCGATCAGGTCGGCGTAAGCGGAAAGCGTCTCCTCCACCGGCGTTACTTCATCGTCGAAATGGGTCTGCAGCAGGTCGATGCAGTCCACCTGCAGGCGTTGCAGACAGGCCTCGGCCGCGCGCAGCAGATAGTCCTTCCTGAGGCATTTGCCTTCGCCCATGTCGTTGCCGATCTTGGTGGCGATCACGACCTTGGCGCGCTTGCCGCTTTGCTTCAGCCAGTTGCCGATCACCGTCTCCGACTCGCCGCCCTTATGACCCGGCGCCCAGCGCGAATAGGTGTCGGCGGTGTCGATGGCGTTGAAGCCGGCTCCGATAAAAGCGTCCATGATGGCGAACGACGTCGGCTCGTCCACGTTCCAGCCGAACACATTGCCGCCGAGCATCAGCGGGGCGATGCGGATGTTGGAGCGGCCGAGCGGGCGGAATACCATGGAAGGTCTTTCTCCGCCTCATCCTGAGGAGCATCGCGAAGCGATGCGTCTCGAAGGATGGGGCGGCCCCATGCTTCGAGACGCGCACCTAGCGGTGCGCTCCTCAGCATGAGGCCGATTGGGTTTTACCGCAAACTGGCGTTGATCTTGTCGAGCGCCGCCTGGCCTGGGCACAGCTCCTTCTCGGAGAGCGCGTTGAGCGGCCGCTCGATCGTGTGCAGATGCGCGTGCAGGTCTTCCGACTCGTGCTCGACATAGAGCAGGCCGGTGACGATCTGCCCCTTGGCGGCGTGGTGCTGCAGGAAGCCGAGCGCGGCGCCGCGGTCGTGCAGCTCGTAGTCGGCGGCAAGCTTGCGCAGCGTGAGCTTGGAGCCGTCGTGCTGTTCCACCACCTCGACCGTGCCGGGCTCGTATTTCACCTCTATCGGCATGCGGCTCGACATGTAATCGAGCCGGTTCACCGCCTCGTTGTGCTCGCGCACGAAATCGAAGCTCTTGGTGGAGCCGGCGTGGTTGTTGAAGGCGACGCACGGCGAGATCACGTCGATGAAGGCTGCACCCTTGTGCGCGATCGCCGCGGTAATGATCGGCACCAGTTGCGCCTTGTCGCCGGAGAAGGAGCGGGCGACAAATGTAGCGCCCAGCTGGAGCGCCATGGCCACCAGATCAATCGAATTGTCGGTGTTGATGAAGCCGCGCTTCGACTTGGAGCCGCGGTCGGCGGTGGCCGAGAACTGGCCCTTGGTCAAGCCGTAGACGCCGTTATTCTCCACGATATAGACCATGTTGACGCCGCGCCGCAGGCAATGGGCGAACTGGCCGAACCCGATCGACGCCGAGTCGCCGTCGCCCGATACGCCGAGATAGATGAGGTCGCGGTTGGCGAGATTGGCGCCGGTCAGCACCGACGGCATACGCCCGTGCACCGAGTTGAAGCCGTGCGAATTACCGAGGAAGTAGGTCGGCGTCTTCGACGAGCAGCCGATGCCGGAAATCTTGGCGACGCGGTGCGGGTCGATCGCCAGCTCGAAACAGGCCTGGATGATGGACGCCGTGATCGAGTCGTGGCCGCAGCCGGCGCACAAGGTCGAGACCGTACCCTCGTAGTCGCGGTGGGTAAACCCGAGCGAATTCTTCGGCAGGTCGGGGTGGTGGAACTTAGGCTTGGCGAGATAGGTCATGAGACTACCTTGAGCGGCTTGATCTTCAGCGCATCGAGATGATCGCCGATCGCCTTGGCGATGAAGCGGGCGGTGATCGGCGTGCCGTCATAGTGATTGATCGGCACCAGGCGCACCGGGTCGATGCCGCATTCGTTGACGACGAGCGAGCGCAACTGCGCGTCGCGGTTCTGCTCGACCACGAAGGTGAAGTCGTGGCCGGCGACGAAGCTGTTGACGCTTGAATGGAACGGGAAGGCGCGCACCCGCATGCGATCGACTGCGTGGCCGCGCGCCTCGATCATGGCAATCGCCTCGTCCATGGCCGGCGCGGTCGAGCCGTAATAGATCACGCCGTATTTGGTGGGCTTGTCGGCATTTGCCTGCAACGGCCGCGGGATCAAGTCCTTGGCGGTGTCGAACTTGCGGATCAGCCGTTGCATGTTGTCGACGTAGGGCGCGCCTTCCTCGGTATACTTCGCATAGCGGTCGCGCGAGGTGCCGCGGGTGAAGTACGAGCCCTTGGTCGGATGCGTGCCGGGATAGGTGCGGTAGGCAATGCCGTCGCCGTCGACGTCGAGATAGCGGCCGAACTCCTTGCCGGCTTCCAGCTGTTCCGTAGTCATCACCTTGCCGCGGTCGTATTGGCGCGCATCGTCCCAGGCCAGCGGGCGCGACAGCCGATGGTTCATGCCGATGTCGAGATCGAGCATGACGAAGATCGGCGTCTGCAGCCGGTCGGCGAGATCGAAGGAGAGGGCGGAAAAGTCGAAGGCTTCCGCCGGGTCTTCCGGGAACAGCAGCACGTGCTTGGTGTCGCCGTGCGAGGCATAGGCGCAGGAGATCACGTCGCACTGCTGCGTGCGTGTCGGCATGCCGGTCGAGGGCCCGGCGCGCTGCACGTCGAAGATCACCGCTGGGATTTCGGCGAAATAGGCTAAGCCGATGAATTCCTGCATCAGCGAAATGCCCGGCCCCGAAGTGGCGGTGAAGGCGCGCGCACCGTTCCACCCCGCCCCGATCACCATACCGATCGAAGCCAGCTCGTCCTCGGCCTGGATGATGGCGTATTTGGCCTGCTTGGTTTCGGGATCGACCCTGAGCTTCGCGCAATGGCGGGTAAATGCATCCGCCAATGACGACGACGGCGTGATCGGATACCAGGCGCAAACCGTGGCGCCGCCATAGACCGCGCCGAGCGCCGCGGCCGAATTGCCCTCGATGAAGATACGGTTGCCGACCTTGTCGGTCTTCTTCAGCCGCAGCCCGATCGGGCAGTCGAGATTGAGCGTGGCGTAGTCGCGGCCGATTTGCAGCGCCTTGATGTTGGGCTCGATCAGCTTGTCCTTGCCCTTGTACTGCTCGCCGATCAGCTGTTCGACCAGCTTCACGTCCATGTCGAGCAAGGCGGTGAGCACGCCGACATAGATGATGTTCTTGAACAGCTGGCGCTGGCGCGGGTCGGTGTATTCGCGGTTGCAGATCGCGGTCAGCGGCACGCCGATGACCGTGATGTCCGCGCGGAATTTCGACGCCGGTAGCGGCTTGGTCGAATCGTAGAGCAGGTAGCCGCCCGGCTCGATGCCGGCGATGTCCTTGTCGAAGGTCTGCGGGTTCATCGCCACCATGAGGTCGGTGCCGCCGCGCGCGCCCAGGTGGCCTTGCTCCGACACCCGCACCTCGTACCAGGTCGGCAGCCCCTGGATGTTGGACGGGAAGATGTTGCGTGGCGAAACCGGCACGCCCATGCGCAGGATCGCGCGCGCAAACATCTCGTTGGCGCTGGCGGAGCCGGAGCCGTTGACGTTGGCGAAGCGGACGACGAAATCGTTTACGCGGCTGATCGGCGTGGCGGTCGGCATGAAGTCCCTGCGTAGGTCATTTCCAGCAAAAATTTCTGCATGTCCCAGGCGCCGGTCGGGCAACGCTCGGCGCACAGACTGCAATGCAGGCAGACGTCCTCGTCTTTCACCATGACGCGGCCGGTCTTGAGGCCGTCCTGGACGTAGAGATCCTGGGTCAGGTTATGCGAAGGCGCGTTCAGCCGCTTGCGCAAGTCGGCTTCCTCGCCGTTGACGGTGATGTTCTTCCACACCGGCGCCTCGAGGACGACCGCCGCCGCGCAGATGATGGACTTCGGGCCGGTGTAGGCGTAGCGGC
>CAYLMY010000096.1:0-5074 GCA_964384635.1 uncultured Undibacter sp. | reverse complement strand
CATTTCCGGCGTCTGTCTGAAAGCGCTCCGGTAGGGCAGATGTCGACGCAGGCGTCGCACTCGATGCACAACGAGGCGGTGAAAACCGTCTGCACGTCGCAATTCAGGCAGCGGCCGGCTTCCTTCCAGGCCAGCATCTCGTCATAGCCCAGCTCGACCTCGGCCTTGATGTCTTTGAGCGCCACCACCTTGTCGCGGTGCGGCACCTTGTAGCGCTTATCGGGCTCGATCTCGTTGTCGTAGGACCATTCGTGGATGCCCATCTTCTGGCTGACCAGCGAGACCGCGGACGCCGGGCGCTCGGTGATGTCCTCGCCGTTGATGAGCTTGTCAATCGACACGGCGGCCTCGTGGCCGTGCGCCACCGCCCAGATGATATTCTTCGGCCCGAAGGCGGCGTCGCCGCCGAAGAATATCTTCGGGTGGGTCGAGGCCATGGTCTTGGCGTCGACCTTGGGCATGTTCCACTGATCGAATTCGATGCCAATGTCGCGCTCGATCCAGGGAAAGGCGTTCTCCTGGCCGACCGCCACCAAAACGTCGTCGCAGGGGAAATGCTGATCCGGCTCGCCGGCGGGAATGAGCTTGCGCCGGCCGTTGGCATCGTACTCAGCCTTTACTTTTTCAAACGTGATGCCGGTGAGCCTGCCGTTGTCGAGGGTGAATTCCTTGGGCACCAGGTAATTGTGGATCGGGATGCCTTCGTGCATGGCGTCTTCTTTTTCCCAAGGCGACGCCTTCATCTCCTCGAAACCCGAGCGCACCACCACGTCGACCTGCTCGCCGCCGAGGCGCCGCGCAGAGCGGCAGCAGTCCATGGCGGTATTACCGCCGCCGAGCACGACCACGCGCTTGCCGATCTTATCGGTGTGGCCGAACGAGACCGAATTGAGCCAGTCGATGCCGATATGGATGTTCGAGGCTGCTTCCGTCCGGCCGGGGATTTGCAGATCGCGTCCGCGCGGCGCGCCTGAGCCGACGAAGATGGCGTCCCAACCCTCGGCCAGCAGCGCCTTCAGGCTGTCGATGCGTTGGCCTCCGCGGAACTCGACGCCGAGATCGAGGATATAGCCGCATTCCTCGTCGATCACGCTGTCCGGCAAACGGAACTTGGGAATCTGGGTGCGGATCATGCCGCCAGCTTGCGGGTCGCCATCGAACACCACGCAAGCATAGCCGAGGGGAGCGAGGTCGCGCGCCACCGTGAGCGAGGCCGGTCCGCCGCCGACCAGCGCCACGCGCTTGCCGTTCTTGCGCGCCGCCGGCTTGGGCAGCCGGTCCTTGATGTCGTCCTTGTAGTCGGCGGCCACGCGCTTCAGGCGGCAGATCGCCACCGGCTCCTTCTCGACCCGCACCCGCCGGCAGGCCGGTTCGCAGGGGCGGTCGCAGGTGCGCCCGAGAATCCCCGGAAACACGTTCGATTTCCAATTGAGCAGATAGGCGTCGGAGTAGCGCCCTTGCGCGATCATGCGGATGTATTCGGGGACGGGAGTGTGCGCCGGGCAGGCCCATTGGCAATCCACGACCTTGTGGAAGTAATCCGGCGCAGAAATGTCGGTATTCTTCATTGACTCCTCGAAACGCGCCCCGCTACGCGGATCAACTCCAACGGGGTCGCGTTACCGCCTGGCGGCTGGCCTTTATCCCCGGTTCGGCCTCTTTAGCCGGCATCGAATCCAAAAACCCATAATATTGGCTCAACGCGCCTTCGGCTACCTATCCTTCCGTCTCGACGCTGGCCTATCAACCATAAGTCCTCACTTATGTTTTCGCTCCCTGAAAGGGGCGGCAGCATGGCACCGCAGCAGCAAAATTGCCGCTCTGCGAAAGTGCCGGCTAGCCTTGAACGGGCTATTTTGCCCCCATAAAGGTAGAAGCAATCGCTATGCCATTCTTGTTGCGGCGCACAATCACGATATTCTGATGCGCGACATATTTACCGAAATCTTCGAAAACGTGGCCGTAGACCCCATGGAGGCGGCACGCCGCGGCGCTCGGCCGCGCCTGCGCAAGCGGTTCTATCGCCAAGCCCATGTCGGCGAGGGCGGGGAGGCGGGGTTTGCGGTGCTGCTCGACGATAAGCCGGTAGCCACCCCCGCGCGCCGAGCGCTGGCGGCACCGACCGCAGCGCTGGCCGCCGCGCTGGCGGTGGAATGGGACGCGCAAAAAAACGCAATCGACCCGGGGCGCATGCCGCTCACGCGCCTGGCCAATGCGGTGATCGACGCGGTGGCCGATGCGCCCGAGGCGGTTGCCGCCGAGGTGGCTAAATATCTCGGCAGCGATCTCGTCTTCTATCGCGCCGAGGCGCCGGAAGGTCTGGTCGCGCGGCAGGCGCAAGCCTGGGATCCGGTGCTGGCCTGGGCGCGCGAAAAATTGGGCGCGCGCTTTATGCCCGTCACGGGCGTGATGTTTGCCGAGCAGCCGGCTGAGGCGCTCGCCGCCGCGCGCTTAGCGATTCCTGCCGAGGCAAGTAACATGAAAGATATTTGGCGGCTCGCTGCGGTGTCCTCGATCACTTCGCTCACCGGCTCCGCGCTGCTGGCGCTCGCGCTAAGCGCCGGTGCGCTTGAGGTCGATGAAGCCTGGGCCGCCGCCCATGTCGACGAGAACTGGCAGATGGAGCAATGGGGCCGCGACGAGATCGCACTAACCCGCCGCGATTTCCGATTCGTCGAGATGCAGGCGGCGGCAACGGTGCTGCGCCACGTGCCGTGACGCGGCTATTCCGTTTTACCGAGTGCTTCTAGCAGCGGCCCGAGATGCCTCTCGTAAGCGCGCCACCGTTCCATTGAGCTGCGGAATAGCGGCTGGCGCACCTGATAGGCGCTGGCGGTGCGCACCGCGCCTTCCTGCCGGTGGAAGGCGAGACAGGCGTCGTCCCATGGCAAGCCGCAAAACGAGATCAGGCGGTGCGCTTGGTTCTCGATGTCGTCGACCACGTCTTCGTATTGCACGTTCAGCATGACGCCTTCCGGCAGCACTTGGCGCCAATGCGCCATCAGCCGCTCATAGGCGCAATAGTAGCGGCCGAGCTCGCCGAGGTCGTAGGCAAAAACTGGGGGATCGCTGAAATTGATCGAGAAGATCGACAGGCAGGTATCGAGCGGGTTGCGGCGCACATGAACGATCTTGGCGCTCGGCAACGCCAGATGAATGAGGCCGACGAAATAATAGTTGGCGGGCAGCTTGTCGGTGAAGCGCTGCTCGTCCGGCACCACGGCTTTCATGCGTGCCAGATAGTCGGCGCCGAGTGCTTTTATCTCCGCTGCGGTCATCGGCGGCACCATGGCCGGATAGCCGGGCTCACCTGGCCGGACCAGCGCGGTGAGCGCGTCCTCGAAAGCCTTCTGCTCGCCGGCGCCGAAGACGCGCGGATGGCTGGCGATGATCTGTTCGACCAGCGTGGTGCCGGAGCGCGGCATGCCGATAACGAAGAGCGGGCGGTCCGACTCGTTGCCGTGCCCGGCCTTGCTCTGCATCAGCGCCGGCGTGAAGATCTCGGCAATGCGCGCCTTGCCGGCGAGCTCCCTGCCTTCATCGTAGTCAATCTGGCGGCGCCTGAGCGCGTTGCCTGCGGCGAAATGCGGGAAGGCGCGGTCGGCCTCGCCCATGTCATCGTAGGCCTTGCCGAGCGCGAAATGCAGATCGGCCTGCTGCGCTTCCGACGGTTGATCGGGATTTGACAGCAGCGTTTCCATCGTGGCGACGAGCGGGTCGCCGGCGCTGAAGCGCTTCATCTGACTGAGCGTCACGTAGAATGCGCTGTCGTGAGGCCGCAGGCTGATCGCCTTTTCGATCAGGCCGCGTGCCTCGTCGATACGGCCGAGCACGTAGAGCGCGTTGGCTTTCTTGGCTATGAGGTCGGCATTACCGGGATCGAGCGCCAGCGCCTGGTCGAAGCTGGCGAGGCTTTCTTGGTCGCGTTGCAGATGGCGTAGCGCGTTGGCGATAGCCTCATGCAGCTGGGCGGTGTCGGCCGGCGGAGCGTCCGATGGCAGCCCTGCGGCTTGCCGCAGGCTTTGCAGCGCTTCCTCCCAGCGTTGCAGCTTGAACAGCGTGCTGCCGAGATTGGCGTGGGCGCGGGCGAAATTCGGCCATGCCGCCAGCGTGCGCCGGAATTGTTTCGCCGCGTCCTCGTAGCGCTCCAGCCGGTGTAGCGCATTGCCGAGGCTGAAATGGATTTCCGGCGTGCCGGGGCGCAACGCCAGCGCGCGCTGGAAGCTCTCGGCCGCCTCGCTGTCGCGGCCGAGCGCCTCCAATGCGAGGCCGCGGTTGTTCCACGCGACGATATTGGCGGAGTCGGCGGCCAGCGCCTGGTCGAAGGCGGCGACCGCCTCGGCGTGGCGGCCGAGCATGGCGAGCGTGTCGGCCTTGTAGAGTAGCGCCACCGTCAAGCCCGGGTCGGCGGCGAGCGCGCGCTCGAAACAGGAAAGCGCCTCCTGCGGCTGGCTTTCGCCGCTCAGCGCCATGCCGAGCAGCAGTTGCGCCGGCGCGTGCTGCGGCCTGAGCGTGACCGCCCGGCGCAGCGCCTTGGCGCTCGCCTCGAACTGGCCCTGCTGCAATTGCGCGCGGCCGAGCAGGAACAAGGCGTCGATATTGCTCGGCTCATGGCGCAGCACTTTCTGATAGCCGGCCATGGCGCCGGCGAGGTCGCCGCTTTGCTCGCTGGCGACTGCCTTTTGCAGTTGCGCGGCGGCGCTCATCGTGCCCGCAGCGCGTCGGCGATGCGCGCGAACACCGGCGCCCAGTCGCGCGCGGCGTCCTGCCGGTAGAGCCGCATGGTCGGGTACCAGGGCGTGTCGTCGCGGTCCAAGAGCCAGCGCCAATCCGGCACATAAGGCAATGCCAGCGCGACCGGCTTGCCGAGCGCGCCGGCGAGATGCGCCGGCATGGAATCGATGCTCACCACCGCGTCGAGGTTCGCCGTCAGCGCGGCCGTGTCGAGTAGGCCTTGCGCGCTCAGGTCGCCGGGGTCGAGCGGGCTTTCGATCTTGGCGCCGAACGCCACTTGCGCGATCTCGCCTGCAGGCTCTCCCTTCTGCAACGAAATAAGCCGCACGCCGGGAATCTC
>CAYLMY010000095.1:0-11750 GCA_964384635.1 uncultured Undibacter sp. | reverse complement strand
CCCGCTGAACTGCCAGCGCGACGGCGGATAGAAGAAATTGCGATAACTGACGCGCTCATGGCCCGCCGGCGTCGCCAGCGAAGAGCCACGCAACACCATCTGATTGACCATGAACTTGCCGTTGTATTCGCCGAGCGCGCCTTCGGCCGCCCGATAGCCTGGATAGGGTAGATAGGCGCTGCGCGTCCATTGCCAAGCGATGCCGAAACCATCGGCGATCACGCCTTCGCGCGCCGCCGCCTCCCATTCCGCCTCGCTCGGCAGGTGCTTGCCAGCAAAACGGGCGAAGGCGTCGGCTTCGTAATAGCTGATATGCATGACGGGAGCCGCTGGATCGACGGGTTTTAGCCCCGCCAGAGTCATGGAGAACCAGGCGCCGTCCTGCTGGCGCCAATAGCCGGGCGCCTGCCAGCCTTCCGCCTGCACGGTAGCCCAGCCGTCCGACAGCCACAGTGACGGCGTCGCGTAGCCATCGGCGGCGATGAATTCCAGCCACTCGCCATTGCTCACGAGATGGCGCGCGATGCGCATGTCGGCGATCAATTCGTCGTGGCGCGGCGTCTCGTTGTCGAAGCAGTAGCCCTCGCCGTCATAGCCGATCTTGTGGATACCGGCGGGGACGTCGACGAAGCCGCGGGGCCCAAGCGTCGCGCGCGGCGGCTGCCAGCCGGCGTCGTAAACCGGATCGGTCGGGTTCTGCGCGAAGGCGTGCAGGATATCGGTGAGCAGCAATTCCTGGTGTTGCTGCTCGTGATGCAGGCCGATCTCGAGAATTTCGAACACGCGCTCCGCTTCCGCGGCCGGCACGGTCTCGATCAGCCGCCCGACCGCCTTGTCGACATAGGCGCGATAGGCCGTGACGTCGTCGTGGCTGGGTCGCGTGATCAAGCCGCGGTCGGGGCGCGCGTGGCGTGGACCAGCGGCGACGTAATAGGAATTGAACAGGAACGGAAAACGTTCATCGAAGATCGCGTAGGCGGGATCGTGCGGCTTGAGCAGGAAGGTCTCGAAGAACCAGGTAACGTGGGCGCGGTGCCACTTGGTCGGTGAGGCGTCGGCCATCGACTGCACGATCTGGTCCTCGGCCGACAGATGCGCGGCGCGCGCTTCGGTTTCCGCGCGCACGCAGCGGAAAGCCTCACGCCTTGCCGCGCGCGTCTCGTCCAGAGTTTGTTTTGTCTTAACCGGAGGCGAACTTCTGGCGCCATCTCGCGGAAGGGGTGAAACTGCCGTGCGCGCCATGTCTGGCCTCCATGTCGCTCTTCGCAAGGTTATTCGCAGCCGATCTACGCACGGATACATACGAACAATGGACGCAATAGTTCCATCGCAGGCCACCCAGGGCAACCTTGAATTGCCCGCTGCACACAGCCTGACACAGATGTGATTGTGACGTTACGACGCAGCGGGTAAATGCCCGTCGCAGCGAACGTTTTCCAGATGGGGAGAGTGTGCGCCGGACACTGTCCATCCGCGCCGCCGACTGTTGACAAGAATCACTTCAATCGGGCGGCGCCGGTCAGTCGCGCCCATCGGCGAGCGCGTCGCGCTATTCCGCAAGATCCTTGGCCGCGCGCGCAAAACGGCGAGATGATCGAACTGGCTGCGCTGGACGATGAAGGCAACGTTTAGCGACTTGGTTGCGACGCGGGCCAAATCGTCGCGCGCTCGCGCGCCGTCGAGGACCCTCCCGCTCATTTCTGGCTTTCTCCCCTTGCTACCGCACCGGCGCCAGCCGGTTTTCTCCCGGTCGCCATGCCGGCTTTGATCGAAATATTCGAACATTATACCTATAATAATGAATTGGATCGATTAAGCGCCCGCTGCCACATTCGGTACGACAAGGAGCCGAATCGTGACCACGGTAGTTCCCAACAACGACTCTCCCGCCCGGCAGCGGGTTTACGCCATTGCTTTGCCCCGGCGCCCGCAATTTGGCGAGGCGCTGACGGCCGCAATTTCGGTCGTGCCGGGCCTTTTGTTGACATCCGGAATTGCCGCGGCAGCTTTTGGACTGCGTGCCTTGCCAGGCGTCTCCGCCTTAAGTCCGATGATTCTAGCGATCTTCATGGGAATCACCTTCCATAATCTCGTTCGCACGCCGGCCTGGGCCAAGCCTGGGGTGGTGTTTTCTCTGCGCAGAATTCTGCGGGGTGCCATCATCCTGCTGGGACTGCAGCTGACGGCCCAGCAGGTCGTCGCGGTCGGCGGTACCGGGATCGCGGTGATCCTCGCTACGCTGTTGAGCACCTTCATCTTCACCACCTGGGTTGGCCGCCTGCTCGGCGTCGACGGCAAGCTCACGCAGCTCATCGCCGCCGGCACCTCGATCTGCGGCGCCTCAGCGGTGATCGCCACCAATACCGTCACCGACGGGTCTGACGAGGACGTCGCCTATGCGGTGGCCTGCGTCACCGTGTTCGGCTCGATCGCTATGTTCGCCTATCCGCTGCTGGTCGGCGCGCTGCACCTGGGCCCGCACGCCTATGGCCTATGGGCCGGCAGCTCGATCCACGAAATCGCGCAGGTGGTCGCCGCCGCCTATCAAGACGGCACCCAGGCCGGCGATTTCGGCACCGTCGCCAAGCTCACGCGTGTGATGATGCTGGCGCCGGTCGTGCTTTCGCTCGGGCTGCTGGTGCGCAGCCGCGGCGGCCAGGCCCGCGCGAAAGTGCCCATGCCGTGGTTCGTGGCCGGCTTCATTGCGCTGATCGTCGTCAACAGCCTCATCACCATCCCGGCCGGCATCAAGGCTCCGGTCGGCATGATGACCACCTTTGGGCTGTCGATGGCCTTGGCGGCCATGGGGCTGGAAACCGACATCCGCAAGCTGCGCGCCGAAGGGCTGCGGCCGCTCTTGCTGGGGCTTATTGCCTTTTTCTTCATCTCCGGCTTCAGTCTGCTGCTGATCAGAGTATTCACCTGATGGGTAGCGATGACCCTGGAGCAGCTGCGCGTCTTCGTTGCGGTCGCCGAACGCGAGCATGTGACGCGCGCTGCCGCTGACCTCAACCTGACTCAATCTGCAACGAGCGCGGCCGTCGCCGCGCTCGAGGCACGTTACGCCACCAAGCTGTTCAACCGGATCGGCCGGCGCATCGAACTGACGCAAGCCGGCCGGCTGTTCCTGGTCGAGGCAAGGGCGGTGCTGGCGCGCGCCGCAGCCGCCGAAACCGTGCTCGCAGAGCTCGCCGGCCTCAAGCGCGGCTCGCTGGCGCTCGCGGCCAGCCAGACCGTGGGCAATTATTGGCTGCCGCCGCTGATGTACCGCTATCGCACGGAATATCCGGGCATCGCGCTCGGCCTGACCATTGGCAATACCGAAACGGTGGTGGCTGCGGTGCGCGACGGCATCGCCGATCTCGGCTTCGTCGAGGGTCCGGTCGATGACCCGGCCTTGTCCGTCACCCCCGTTGCCGACGATGAGCTGGTTCTCGTCGTCAGCGCTGCCCTGCCCCGGCCAAAGCGACGCGCTGTCGCGGCAGCCGACCTCAAGGCCATGCGTTGGGTTTCGCGCGAGCCCGGATCCGCAACCCGCGCCTTGTTCGAGGAAGCCATGGCGAGGGCCGGCTTACGTTTGTCGGATATCGACGTGATCCTCGAACTGCCGTCGAACGAGGCGGTCATCGCCGCGGTCCAGGATGGCGCCGGCGCGGCGATCCTGTCGAAGCTCGTGGTCGCCGCCTTGCTCGACTCCGGTTCCCTCGTTGCGCTCGACCTTGCCCTGCCGAAGCGACAGTTCTTTGTGTTGCGACACCAGGAGCGCTCGATCACGCAAGCCGAACGCGAGCTCTACAAGCTCATCGATTCATTGCCCCGCGCCACGAACCGCCGGATATCGACGCGGCGGCTGAAGGGGCGGTAAGCATCCGGGGGCCTGCCCCCCGCGCAATCAGAAGGCAGAACCGGCTTTCAGGCCCAGCTTGTGGAAAATCATGGCCGCCGGGCAGAAACCGGTAAAGGCCGACTGCAGCAAGTTGGCGCCGACGAAAGCGGTCAAAAGCAGCCAATAAGGACTGACCCAATAACCCAGGGCCGCACTGATGAGCACCAGGCTGCCGGCGAGCGTGAACACTGCGCGATCGACGTTCATGAGGAAACTCCCTGTTTTTACGTCTTGACGATATATGCGATTATTCGTATATACGCAAGTATGAAAATAAAAGCCGATGCCATGCTGGCCGCCGCGGATGAGGCGAGCGAACTGTTGAAGGCGCTGGCCAACCGGCACCGCCTGCTCATCGTCTGCCAGCTGATCGAGAAGGAGCGCTCGGTGGGCGAACTCGCCGCGCTCTTGAAACTCCGCGACTCGACCGTGTCGCAGCATCTGGCCTTGCTGCGCAAGGACGGCCTCGTCACCACGCGCCGCGACGGCCAGACCATCTGGTACGCGATCGGCAGCCCGCCGGTGCGCGAACTGATCGGCGCGCTCTATCGCGCTTATTGCAACGTTCCGGCACCGCCGCGCAAGCGGGCGGTTCGCGCGCGCCGCCGAAAGCTTGAGCCAAGTCAATGACCAACGCCGCCGGCCGCGCGACAGGAAACTGACTTAACGCCTCCGCGCACATCCGGCTCGAAAAGGACTTCTCGACATGCGTATCGCCGCGATGATCCCGGTTCTGCTCACGCTCTTGGCCCCTGCTTTGGCCCAGCATGCGCTGGCGCAGGAGACTTTCACGGTCGAGCCGAAGACGGTTGCCGACGAGAAGGCCGTGTTCGCCACCGTCGAGAGCGCCAATGTCGTGCCGGCGCGCGCCCGCATCGGCGGCACCGTCGCCGAGCTTTCCGTCAAGGAAGGCGACGAAGTCAAACAGGGCCAGGTCGTTGCCACCGTCGGCGACGAGAAGCTCGTGCTGCAGCTCAAGTCGCTCGACGCGCAGATCGCCGGGCTGGAGGCGCAGTTGACGCAGGCGCAAAGTGATCTTACCCGCGCCGAAGACCTGTTCTCCAAGGGCACTATCCCGAAGACCCGCCTCGACGAGGCACGCACCGCTTTCAATGTTGCAACCAACACGCACCGCGCCCGCATCGCCGAGCGCTCGGTGATCGAGCAGCAGCTGACCGAAGGCAAGGTACTGGCGCCGACCGCCGGCCGCGTGCTGAAAGTCCCGGTCACCACCGGCACCGTGATCCTGGCCGGCGAGCCGGTGGCGCGCATCGCCGAGAAGAATTTCGTGCTGCGCCTGCGCGTGCCGGAGCGGCACGCGCGTTTCCTCAAGGCCGGCGACACGGTGAGGGTCGACAGCGAAGAGCTCGGCGCCAACGGCGCCAAATTCGGCACCATCAAGCTGGTCTACCCGCAGATCGAGGACGGCCGCGTGGTGGCGGACGCGCAGGTCAAGGGGCTGGGCGATTATTTCGTCGGCGAGCGTATCCGCGTCTGGGTCTCCGGCGGCGAGCGCAAGAGCTTCATCGTGCCGGCCTCGTTCATCGTCACCCGCTTTGGCATTGATTATGCCCGCGTGCGCCAGGGCAATAGCGCGATTGACGTACCGGTGCAGCGCGGCCGCGAGTTGCCGCGCCCGGACATGCCCGACGCGCTTGAAATTCTATCCGGGCTGAAACCCGGCGACGTCTTGGTGCGCCCGTGAAGCTTGGACTGTCGGGGCGGCTCACCCAAGCGACCATCCGCTCGCCGCTGACGCCGCTGTTCCTCTTGGCGGCGCTGGCGGTCGGCCTGCTCGCGTTGTTCACCATAGCGCGCGAGGAGGAGCCGCAGATCAGCGTGCCGCTGGTCGACATCCGCGTCAACGCCGACGGCCTGAAGGCGCCTGACGCAGTCGAGATGGTGACCAAGCCCTTAGAGGCGATCGTCAAGGGCATCGACGGCGTCGAGCACGTCTACAGCCAGACTGTGGACGACCGCGTGATGGTGACCGCGCGCTTCAAGGTCGGCACCAACGCCGACGACGCCATCCTGCGCGTGCACGAGAAGATCCGCGCCAATATCGAGCGCATCCCGGTCGGCATCCCGGAGCCGCTGATCGTCGGCCGCGGCATCAACGATGTCGCCGTGGTGGTGCTCACGCTCTCACCCAAGCCGCAAGCCGCCGCGCGCTACAACGATAAGGACCTCTACCAGCTCGCTCAGCAATTGCAGTTCGAGCTGGTCAAGACCGACAATATCGGCCTCACTTACATATCCGGCGGCAACGCCCAGCAGATACGCGTCGAGCCCGATCCGGAAAAGCTCGCACTCTACGGCGTCACGCTACAACAGCTGGTCGGCAAGGTGCGCGAGGCCAACCGCTCGTTCCAGGCCGGCGCCGTGCGCGACAACGGCACCATGCGCGATGTTGCGGCGGGGCAGACGCTTTCCGGCATTCCCGATATCGGTCTCTTGCTGGTCACCACCCGCGACAACCGCCCGGTCTATGTGCGCGATGTCGCCAAGGTGGTGATCGGTCCCAGCCCGCGCGAGAACCGCGTCTGGATGGACACACCTGAAAAGGGCGGCCACTGGGACCGCGTGCCGGCGGTGAGCGTAGCCTTCGCCAAGCGCGCCGGCGCCAATGCCGTGGTGGTGGCCGAGGACCTGCTGGCGCGGCTGCACACGGTGGAAGGCCGACTAGTGCCGCACGATGTCAATGTCACCGTCACCCGCGACTATGGCGAGACCGCCAACGACAAGGCCAACGAGCTCCTGTTCCATCTGGCGCTGGCCACCATCTCCATCGTGGTGCTGATCGCCTTCGCCATCGGCTGGCGCGAGGCGTTGGTGACGTTGGTCGTGATCCCGACCACCATCCTGCTCACGCTCTTTGCCGCCAAGCTGATGGGCTACACCATCAATCGCGTCAGCCTGTTCGCGCTGATCTTCGCCATCGGCATTTTGGTCGACGATGCCATCGTGGTGGTGGAGAACATCGCCCGCCACTGGGCGATGCGCGACGGCCGTTCGCGCCTGCAAGGCGCCGTCGAGGCGGTGGCGGAAGTCGGCAATCCCACCGTGGTCGCTACGCTGACCGTGGTGGCGGCGCTGTTGCCGATGCTGTTCGTCTCCGGCCTGATGGGGCCCTACATGGCGCCGATCCCGGCCAATGCCTCGGCCGCCATGCTGTTCTCGTTCTTCGTCGCCATGGTGATCGCGCCTTGGCTGATGCTCAAGCTGCACCCGGAAGGTAAGCCGGTGCACGAGCACGAGGCCGCCCATGGCGAGGGCATGCTCGGTCGGCTCTACCGCCGCTTGGCCAGCCCGATTGTGCGCACGCGCAAGAACGCCTGGCGGTTTCTCATCAGCGTCGGCGTGGCCACGCTCGCGGTCTGCGTGCTGTTCTACACCAAAAGCGTGACGGTGAAGCTCTTGCCGTTCGACAACAAGTCCGAAATGTCGGTGGTGATCGACCTGCCCGAGGGCGCAACGCTGGAGGACACCGAGCGCACGCTGTTCTCGATTGCCGACGTGGCGCGGCAATTGCCAGAAATCCGCTCGATCGAGACCTATGCCGGGACACCGGCCCCGTTCAACTTCAACGGCCTAGTGCGGCACTATTACATCCGCGAGGCGCCCGAGTTGGGCGAATTGCACCTGAACCTGGCGCCGCGCGGCGAGCGCGACCGCAGCAGCCACGCAATCGCGCTCGATCTGCGCGCACGGCTGAAGAAAGTCTCCCTACCGGCCGGCACGGTGGCGCGCGTGGTCGAGGTGCCGCCCGGTCCGCCGGTGCTGTCGACGCTGCTGGCCGAAGTTTACGGACCGGATTCAAAAACGCGCCGCGATGTCGCCAATGAACTGAAGAAAATCTTCGCTTCGGTGCCGTTCATCGTCGATGTCGACGATTCGATCGGTGAGCCGCGTCCGCGCTTGCGCATCTCCATCGACCAGGACCGCCTCGAATTCTTCGGCGTCGAGCAAAGCGATGTCTACGACACCATCCAGGCTTTGTTCGGCGGCACCACCGTCGGCTACTCACATCGCGGTGAAGGCCGCAACCCGATCGAGATCGTGGTGCGACTGCCAAAGCGCAGCCTGTCCTGGAGCGACGCGCTCGCCTCGACGCCGGTGCCCGCCAATGTCGTGCCCGGCTCGAAGAAAGTGGTCGAGCTCGGCGACGTGGTGCGCGTGACCAAGGAACTCGGCTCGCCTACCATCTTCCGCCGCGACGGCCATTTCACCGACATGGTGATGGGCGAGCTGGCCGGCGCCTATGAAGCGCCGATCTACGGCATTCTCGCCGTCGACAAGCGGGTGGAGGCGCACGACTGGGGCGCTCTGGCAAAGCCGACCGTCCGCTTCCACGGCCAGCCGGAAGACGAGGCCAAGCCGACGATCCTGTGGGACGGCGAATGGGAGATCACTTACGTGACCTTCCGCGACATGGGCGCCGCCTTCATGGTGGCGATCATCGGCATCTACATCCTGGTGGTCGCGCAATTCGGCAGCTTTAAATTGCCGCTGGTGATCCTCACGCCGATCCCGCTCACGCTGATCGGCATCGTGCTCGGCCATTGGCTGTTCGGCGCGCCGTTCACCGCCACCTCAATGATCGGCTTCATTGCGCTCGCCGGCATTATCGTGCGCAACTCGATCCTGCTAGTCGATTTCATCCGCCACGGCGCCGGCCAAGGCAAAACCCTCCGCGAGGTGCTGCTCGAGGCGGGCGCGGTGCGTTTCAAGCCGATCCTGCTCACCGCGCTCGCCGCCATGATCGGCGCCGCCACCATCCTGCTCGACCCGATCTTCCAGGGCCTCGCCATCTCGCTGCTGTTCGGGCTGGCCTCGTCGACGCTGCTGACGGTGCTGGTAATCCCGGCGATTTATGTGGTCTTACGCGATCCCGACCGGATCGCCCGCCGCCAGAGCGGACCGCAGTGAGCGCGTCTTCTTGAGCGAAGCGGTCTTGGCGGCGGTGGCCCGCGGCGCAGCACATCGGCGACGACACAGCCGATATTATTTTACGCGCGCGCTGGCGACGGCTACCAGCCCGCCGGCAGCTTGGAGTTCGAGGGGTCAGATCAACCGCTCGACGGTCGTTCAAACCGTCCACCGTACCGGCAGTCGTTCACGCATCGAGCCAATCTTGCACCAAGGCCGGAAACAATCGAATATTCAGGTCACTTCGGAATTTAACTAGGAAATCCCAGCTCAGTGGTTCAAAAAGGCGCCGAATCCGACACGGTTCCGACGAAGCGCAAAAGACCAATGGAAAAGCGCGTGACCCATGATATTGCCGCATTGTTTGCCGAGCGGGCGGCCGACCGCTATGCCATGCACAGTGGTCATCTCAACGAACAGATGGTGCGGGTGCTCCGGGCGATCGGCTATGACGTCGATTACTGCCGCGGCACCGGGCAATACCTGTTCGATCGCAGCGGCACCCGCTATCTCGATTTGCTGAGCGGCTTCGGCGTATTCGCCATCGGGCGCAATCACCCGGCGCTGCGCGAAGCGTTAAAAAGCGTCCTCGACAGTGAGCTTCCGAATCTCGTGCAACTGGACGTGTCGACGCTTGCCGGCATCCTCGCCGAACGGCTGCTGGCGCATGTTCCCTATCTCGACAATGTGTTTTTTGCCAATTCCGGCACCGAGGCGGTCGAGTCGGCCATCAAATTCGCGCGCGCATCGACGGGGCGTACCGGGCTTGTGTATTGCGAACACGCCTTCCACGGTCTCACCACCGGAGCGCTGGCGCTCAATGGCGATGCGATTTTTCGCGAAGGCTTCGAGCCACTGCTGCCGGATTGCGTTCGTATCCCGTTCAACGATCTGGCTGCGCTCGAACAGGCGCTTGCCTCACGCGAGATGGCAGCATTCTTCGTTGAGCCGATCCAAGGCAAGGGCGTGAACCTGCCCGCCGACGGCTATTTGCAAGGCGCTGCGGACCTGTGCCGACGTCACGGCACTTTATTCGTTGCCGACGAAATCCAGACCGGGCTGGGCCGCACCGGCCGCTTTCTCGCGGTTGAGCACTGGAACGTCGAGCCGGACATGGTCCTGCTGTCTAAATCGCTGTCCGGCGGGCATGTGCCAAGCAGCGCCGTACTCACGCGCAAGGACATCTTCAAAAAGGTGTTTAATCGAATGGATCGGGCCGTGGTGCATGGCTCCACCTTCTCCAAGAACGATCTGGCGATGGCGGCCGGCATCACCACGCTTGATGTAATCGAGTCGGAACGGCTGATGGAGAACGCGGCGCGTATGGGGGATCGCCTGCTGCACGGCCTGTCGGCGCTGATTCCCCGCTACGAATTGCTCACCGACGTCCGCGGCAAGGGACTGATGATCGGGATCGAATTTGGCGCGCCGAATTCGTTCAAGCTGAAGGCCTCGTGGAATATGATTGAGGCCGCAAACAAGGGCCTGTTCTGCCAGCTCATCACGATCCCCCTATTCAAGGAGCACAAGATCCTTTGTCAGGTAGCGGGGCATGCAAGCCACACGATCAAGCTGTTGCCGGCCCTCGTCATCTCCGATGACGATTGCGAATGGATTGTGAAGGCATTCGACACGGTCATCGCCAATAGCCACCGCGTGCCTGGCGCGGCCTGGTCGCTCGGTAAGACGCTGGTTGAGCACACAATGCGCGCCCGCGCGGCGCGTTGAATTCGTCTGATTTCCTGCAACCAGCGCCGCCCACAACCGCTGCGGCAAAAAATAAGAATGTTGCAATTGGTAGCGGGGGCCGGACTCGAACCGGCGACCTCCGGATTATGATTCCGCTGCTCTAACCAGCTGAGCTACCCCGCCATCTAAGCGCCCGGCGTATCGGGCCGGGAGACGGGCGGATATAGGGAGCCGCGGCAAATGCTGTCAAGCAAGCCCGGCCAAAAGCGTCGCGGAACCACCTATTTCGGCTGAACCTGCGGGCTGTCGCCGGCAGCAGCGCTACGGCGGGCGCCGTCGTCGAGCCGCTCGAAACGGATGAGCGCGAAGTGCCCCATCGGCGGCATCGGGCGGCGCTCGATCACGCGCACGCAGCCATTGCGCGCGGCCCAGTCGGTCAGCCGCTTGAAGGGAAATTCCGGCCGCCAGCCGAGCCGGCGTGCAATCGGCGCGAAGCCCTGCTCGAACAGCTGGCGCGGGCCGCCTTCCGCGCCGATGTGATTGACCAGCACGATCTCGCCGCCCGGCCTCAACACGCGCGCGAATTCATCGAGCGTCGCTTCCGGGTCGGGCACCGCGGTGATCACGTATTGCGCCACCACCACGTCGAAGCAGCGGTCCGGCAGCGCCAGATGGCTGGCGTCCATCACCGCCAGCGTCTCCACATTGTCGAGCTTTTGATCGGCGACGCGCGCTTGCGCCTTGCGCAACATCGGCTCGGACAGATCGATGCCCACCAACCGGTTGGCGCGGGCGTAATCGGGCAGAGAAATGCCGGTGCCGACGCCGACTTCGAGAATGCGGCCGCCCTGCGGCCCACAAGCCTGCTCGGCCGCCGCGATCGAGGCGCGCCGGCCGGCATCAAACACCGCGCCGAATACCAGGTCGTAAACCGGCGCCCAGCGCGCATAGGCGCGCTCGACGCTTTGTTTGTCGATATCGGCCATTCGACGGGAGGTTACCGCGCGGCCGCCTGCGCCATGCGTTCCTCACCGGCTGCTGCGTGTTCGGCCGCGGCCGCATGTTTGATGAAGCCGCCGCCCAGCACGCGCGCCTGGCCCTCGCCCGCGTCGTAGAAAACGCAGGCCTGGCCGGGTGAAACGCCGTCCTCGCCGTCCGCCAGCTCGACCTCGTAGCCGCCGTTGGTCGCGCGCAGCCAGCCCGCCTGCGGCGGCCGCGTCGAGCGCACCTTTACAAACACTTCGCG
>CAYLMY010000094.1:2506-11778 GCA_964384635.1 uncultured Undibacter sp. | reverse complement strand
GATGTGGTGCACCGCTCCAACGAGATTCTGACGCGACTGCGCGCCGAGACATCGGGCGGCGAGCGCGCGCGGCTACGCGGCCTGCCGATGCATCTGGTGGCGCATGTCGGCGCTCTGCGCGTCGGCATCGTGCATGGCGACGCCGTAGCGCTCGCCGGCTGGCGCTTCGCGCATGACGCGCTCGACGAGGTGCGCCACCGGGGCTGGCTCGACGACATTGCCCGCGAAGCACAAGTCGATGTCTTCGCTTCGACGCATACGTGTCTTGCCGCGCTTCGCGATTTTACGCTCAGCGGCGGCCGGCTGACGATTGTCAACAACGGCGCCGCCGGCATGCCAAATTTCGCCGGCTCGCACTTCGGCGTGATAACGCGCATCGCCACCTCGCCCTCGCCGCACCAGCCGCTCTATGGGCTCGCGCGCGATGGCGTGCATATCGAGGCGATCGCGATCGACTACGACCAGGACGGCTTTCTTGCCCGGTTCCTCACGTGCTGGCCGCAGGGCTCGCCGGCGCACGCGTCCTACTACCAGCGCATCATCGACGGACCCGCTTACGCTATCGCCCAGGCGGCGCAGCGATGACGCTTTCCATTATCATGCCGGTGCTGGATGAGGCCGCCGGCATCGAAGCCGCCCTGCGGGCGCTCGCGCCCTACCGCGCGCGTGGCGCCGAGGTGATCGTGGTGGACGGCGGCAGCAGCGACAACACGGTGGCGCTGGCCCGCCCGTTCGCGACCCAAGTGCTCGCCGCCCCGCGCGGCCGGGCCGAACAGATGAATGCCGGCGCGGCGGCCGCGAGCGGAGACGTGCTGCTGTTCCTGCATGCCGACACGCGGCTGCCGGCCGATGCCGACCGGCTGATCCTGGACGGCCTCGCCCGCACCCATCGCGCTTGGGGCCGCTTCGATGTGCGCTTCGACGACGGCGGTGCCTTGCGCGTCGTTGCCCTGATGATGAACGTCCGCTCGCGTCTGACCGGCATCTGCACCGGCGATCAGGCGATGTTCTTCACCCGCGCCGCCTTCGACAGCATCGGCGGCTTTCCGCCGATCCCGCTGATGGAAGACGTGACGGCCGCAACGCTGCTCAAACGCGTGAGCCGGCCGCTTTGCCTGCGTGCGCGCGTCACCACCTCAGGGCGCCGTTGGCGACAACACGGCATCTGGCGCACCATCCTGCTGATGTGGCGGCTGCGGCTGGCTTATTATTTCGGGTCCGATCCGGACCGCCTGGCGAAGCAATACGGCTATGTCCCAGCCAAAAACTAATATCGCGGTCATGGCGAAGGCGCCGATTCCGGGGCTGGCCAAGACCCGGCTGATTCCGATCGTCGGCGCGCATGCCGCCGCCGTGTTGCAGGAGCGGCTGACCGAGCAGACCGTGACGACCGCTCTGGCGGCCGGCATCGGCCCGGTGACGCTGTGGTGCGCGCCCGATACCACGCATGCTTCGTTCCGTGATTTGGCCGCGCGTTTTCCCATAACGCTCGCGCGGCAGCCGGATGGCGACCTCGGCGCGCGCATGTTGGCCGCGCTCGTGGCCGCCAACGGCCCGGCGCTGGTAACCGGCAGCGACTGCCCCGCCTTCATGCCTGAGCATTTGCGCGCCGCTGCAGCTGCCTTGGAAGCGGCCGATGTCGTGCTGATCCCCGCCGAGGACGGTGGCTACGTTTTGATCGGCAGCCGCACGCCGCAAGCGGAACTGTTCAGTGGCGTCAGTTGGGGCACGCCGGTCGTGCTGGCCGAGACCCACGAACGCATAGCGGCGCTGAATTTGAAAGCCGTCGAACTCAGCCCGCTCTGGGACGTCGACACCGAAAGCGACCTCGCCCGGCTCGAACGCGAGTTCCCTGCGCTGGCGCTACTTTAGCCTGATCAGCACCAGCCCGGCGACGATCAGCAGCGCCGCGGCGATGCGCACCGCCCGCAGCGGCTCCTTCAAAATCACCACCGCGATGACCGCGCCGAACAGCACGCTGGTCTCGCGCAAACTGGCGACAATGGCGATCGGCGCCAGCGTCATCGCCCACAGCGCGATGCCGTAGGACAGCGCCTGCAGCGCGCCGCCAGCAAGCCCCCGCAGCCAGAACTGCTGCATCGCCGGGATGACATCGCGGCCATCCCGCCACAACGCATAAGGCACCAGCAACAGCGCGTTGCCGACCAGCAGCCAGAGTACGTAGCCTTGCGGATTGAGCGAAGCGCGCGCGCCGATGCCGTCGACCACCGAATAGGTACAGATGGTCAGCGCCGTCAGCAGCGCAAAGCCGACCGCGCGCCGGTCGATATGGGCGAGCGTGCGCCCGCCGCGCGCCGACAGCAGCAGCACGCCGGCGGCCAGCGCCACGATGCCGGTCCAGCTCGCAAGACTCAGGTGCTCGCCGACGAAAACGACGCCGGCGCCCGCGGTCATCAGCGGCGCCGAGCCGCGCGCGATCGGATAGACCTGGCCGAGATCGCCGGTGCGGTAGCTCTCGATCAGCGCGGCGAAGTAAACCAGATGGATGAAGGCAGAGGCGATCAGCCACGGCCAGGCAGCCGCCGCCGGCATGCCCGCCACCGGCAGACAGACAAGCCCCACCGCGGCGGAGCCGATGGCAATCAGCGTGGTGGTGGAGAGCGGGTCGAGCCCGACCTTGATCAGCGCATTCCAGCCCGCATGGCAGAGGGCGGCGAACAGGACGGCAAGAAAGACGAAGTTCGCCAACCCTTAAGCCTTCGCCGCCGCCGGCGCCCACAGCTTGGGGCCGGCGCGGGCATATTGCGGCGGGCGCGCAACCTCGGCGCCGAGTGCTTTTGCCGCGTGCCAGCCCCAATGCGGGTCGTCGAGGAAGCCGCGCGCCAGCGACACCATGTCGGCTTGGCCTTGCGCGACGATTTGCTCGGCCTGCTCGGGCGTGAGGATCAGCCCGACCGTGCGGGTGGCGATGCCAGCTTCTTTCTTCACACGCGCGGCAATCGGCACATTGTAGCCAGGTTCGGTCGGCGTGCGGGTGTCGGCCGTGATGCCGCCGGACGAGATGCAGATGAAATCGATACCTTCCGCTTTCAGCGCCTTGGCGATGGCGACGGCGTCATCGGGGGTGAGCCCGTCGGGCCGCCAGTCGCTGCCGGTGATGCGGGCACCGAGCGGTATGTCCTTCGGCACGACGGCGCGCACCGCGCGCGCGATCGACAGCGGAAAGCGTAAGCGGTTCTCGAACGCGCCGCCATATTGATCGGTGCGCTTGTTGGAGACCGGCGACATGAAGCCGTGCGCGAGATAGCCGTGCGCAAAGTGCAGCTCGATCTCGTCGAAACCCATGCGCAAGCTCCGCTGCGCTGCCGAGATGAAGGCGTTATGCACGCGCTCCATGTCTTCCTCGGTGACTTCGCGCGGCGTTTGCCAGTTGTCGCCGAACGGGATCGGCGAAGCGGCCATGGTCTGCCATGGGTCGGCGCCAGGCTTGAGCGAGCCGCCGCCTTCCCACGGGCGTTGCGCCGAACCCTTGCGGCCGGAATGGGCGAGTTGGATACCGAACTTGGCCGTGCCGGCGCGGCGCACTTGCGCGATCACGCGTGCGAGCGCGGCTTCATTATCGTCGGAATAAAGCCCCAGGCAGCCGTGGGTGATGCGGCCTGAGCGCTCCACATGGGCTGCCTCGACGATCACAAGAGCGGCGCCGGAATTGGCCAGCATGCCGAGATGCATCAGATGCCAGTCATTGGCGCAGCCGTCGTCGGCCGAATACTGGCACATGGGTGAGACCACAAGCCGGTTTGCAAGATCGAGACCGGCCAGCTTGTAGGGCGAGAAAAGAGCGCTGCTCATGGGATACGAAACTCGTTTTCGGGGGAGCGCTGGACGGCGTCAACGCTGCTGGATGGACTTCAGATAGGCGATGATGGCACCGACATCGTCGGCGTCATACTGGAATTCCGGCATGTCGGGGTGGCCGGACATGAGGCCCTCGCCCAGCGCCTCTTCCAGGGATTCGATCGGATAGTGCTGGCCGAGCGTGCGGAACGCCAGCGCCGCCTTGTCCGGGCTTTCTCCGCTGCGGCCGATGGCATGGCATTTCGCGCAATCGCGTTGCAGCAGTTCCTCGCCGCGCTTGAGGTCGCCGGCGGCCAAAACCGGCCGCATCGCCGCCGCCACGAATGCCGCCGCCACGACTGTCGGCCAAAACTTCATGCTGCCGGACGCAGATCGGCTTGGCCGTCATCGGCAAGGCCCCGCCCACCGGCGAGCCGCGCCCAGATCTGTGCCACCTTGACCGCCTCGTGCATCTTCTCGGCGAACTCCTCCTGTGACGCGTAATAACGCGTCCATCGTCCGCTGCGATAGAGATCGCTGTAATACAGCAGCCGACGGTCGGCGAGCCCCAGCCACTTGTGCGCGATGGGTTCGAAGCTAAATGCGCCGTCAGCGTGCGGCATGAAGAGGCCCGGGGCGAAAAGATATATAAACGCCAAAACATAGCCTGTGGATAACTCATGCCGTGTAAGCTGATTCGCGAATGTTTTAAATAGGCTAGCACCGAGCCCCGCCGGCTTAGGGCTTGAACTTCTTGGCCAGCGCGTCGGCATTTTTGGCGAGCAGGCCGACATCGGCGCCGATCGCCACGAACAGATAGCCCCAGCCGATATAGCGGCGGGCCTCCTCCTCGTTGCCGGTGAGGATGCCGGCCGGCTTGCCGAGCGCTTTCAGCCGGGTGACGGCGTCCCGCATGGCCTCCTGCACGTCGGCGTGTTGCGGATTCCCGAGATGGCCGAGCGAGGCCGCCAGATCGGACGGCCCGATGAACACGCCATCCACGCCCTCGACCTTGGCTATGGCCTCAAGCTGCGCGAGCGCGGTGCGGGTCTCGACCTGCACCAGCACGCACATTTCGCTGTTTGCTTTGGTGAGATAGCCGGGCGTGCGGCCGTAACGGCTGGCGCGCGCCGCCACCGCAACGCCGCGAACGCCCTCGGGCGGATAGCGCGTGGAAGCGACGGCGCGCCGCGCTTCTTCCGCGTTCTGCACGTAAGGGAACAGCAGCGTCTGCGCGCCGATGTCGAGGCAGCGTTTGGCCAGCACCGCGTCGTTCCAGGCCGGTCTTATGATCGGCGTGGCGGTGCCGCGCGCCACCGCCTGCAATTGCGATAACAGGCCGGGGATCTCGTTGGGCGAATGCTCGCTGTCGAGCAGGATCCAGTCGAAGCCGCTGTCGGAAATAATTTCGGCAGCGATGTTGGAACACAGGCTCGACCACAGCCCGATCTGAAGCTTGCCTTGCGCGAGCGCGTGCTTAAAGGCGTTGCGTTGCAGTTCCGTAGACGTTGCCATCAGTCGATCCCCCCATTGGACCGATCCTGTAGCGGCTGGCGCGGAAAATTCAAAGAGCGAGAGCGCGGCGGCCTTTATTTTGTGGCTGGGCGCTGCTGCCGCGCCTTGTCGTCCTTTCGGCGCGTTTTTCTTTGCTCGATCTTGACGTTGGTGAAACGCAGCACACGCGCCAGCGGCTTGCGCATCGGCGGCACATCGTGGGCGAGCAGCGCCAGCCCCACCGGCAGCATCCAGAGGCCGAGCACCGGCAGGACGCTAAAGACGCCGCCGCCGGCGAGCGCGATACCGGCTGGCACGCGCACCCATATCGCTTTCGGCTCGCGCAGCCGGTTGAGCCTGCGGCCGGCCCAGCCGGGCATGTGGCCCTGCAGGCGGTCCATTTCCTGATGGAAATCGGGCATCCGGGTCATCCCTCTTCACTGGATCACCTGATATGGCGCGTGACGGCAGCTGGTTCAATGCTTCAGCTTCGCATCAACCTTGAAGCTCGCCTCGGTCTTTTGCTTGATCTCGTCCACCGTGACGCCGGGCGCCAGTTCGGTCAGTGTCATGCCGGCGCCCTTGCGGTCGATGGTGAAGACGCCGAGATCGGTGATCACCATGTCGACCACGCCGGCGCCGGTCAGCGGCAAGTTGCACTTATGCAAGAGCTTGGGCTGGTCCTTGGCGGTGTGCTCCATGATCACCACCACCTTCTTGACGCCGGCGACCAGATCCATGGCGCCGCCCATGCCCTTGACCATCTTGCCGGGGATCATCCAGTTGGCAAGATCGCCGTTCTCAGCCACCTGCATGGCGCCGAGCAGCGCGATGTCGATATGGCCGCCGCGGATCATGGCGAACGAATCCGCCGACGAGAAGAAGCTGGTGGTCGGCAATGCGGTGACGGTCTGCTTGCCGGCGTTGATGAGATCGGGGTCTTCCTCGCCCTCATAGGGGAACGGACCGAAGCCGAGCATGCCGTTCTCGCTTTGCAGCTGCACGGTCATGCCGTCGGGAATGTAGTTCGACACCAGTGTCGGGATGCCGATGCCGAGATTGACGTAAAAACCGTCGCGCAGCTCCTTGGCCGCGCGTTCGGCCATCTGATCGCGGGTCCAAGGCATTAGACTTCCTCTCCGGTTGCGGCCGCCGCTTCACGCTTGCGCACGGTGCGCTGCTCGATGTGCTTGACCGCATCCGGCACGTGGATGATGCGTTGGACGTAAACGCCCGGCGTGATGATGTGGTCGGGGTCGACCTCGCCCGGACGCACGAGGTGTTCGACTTCGGCCACTGTCGTTTCCGCGGCGGTCGCCATCATCGGATTGAAGTTGCGCGCGGTCTTGCGGTAGACGAGATTGCCTTCGTGATCTCCCATCCAGGCATGTACGACCGAAAGGTCGGCGAACAGGCCGCGCTCCATGATGTAGCGCTCGCCGTCGAACTCGCGCTCCTCCTTGCCCTCGGCGATCTCGGTGCCGGCACCGGTGCGGGTGAAGAAGGCGGGAATGCCGGCGCCGCCGGCGCGGATGCGTTCGGCCAGCGTGCCTTGCGGGTTGAACTCGATCTCCAGTTCGCCGGCGAGGTATTGCTGGGCGAACAGCTTGTTCTCACCCACATAGGACGAAATCATCTTCTTGACCTGCTTGGTGTCGAGCAACAGGCCGAGGCCGGCGCCGTCGACGCCGGCATTGTTCGACACGATAGTGAGGTTCTTCACGCCCGAATTGCGGATGGCCTTGATCAGCGTCTCCGGGATGCCGCAAAGGCCGAAACCTCCGGCCATGATCAGCATGCCGTCCTTGAGCAGGCCGGCCAGCGCCGCCTTGGCGTCAGGATAGACTTTTTTCATGCAACGATACCGCGCGCCTTCCCGGCTGCGCTCCTTTCCAAGGATTGAGAAAACATCATCAGGGCGGCTGGATGCAAGCCTATTGCGAGTTGCTCGGGGGTGGCGAAATGGTGGTGACCGGATTTTTCGGGGGTGTGATGTCGGTAACCGGGTTGCGCGGCTTTTGCGGGGTCGCGGGCGCCGACGGCATACCGGCGGGCTCGGCGGTAGCCGCCTGCTCGGGCGTCACCGTGATCGGCAGCGGTAGGCCATGCGGATAATAGGTCCAGAAAATGAAGATCACCACGAACGCCAGCGCCGACAAGAAGGCGGCCCAGCCGCGATGGCTGAATGACAACAGGTTACCGATAAAGGTCGCGACGAAGACAAAAACCGCCAGCACTATGACATAGAGCCAGTTCACGCTTAATAGATCGATCGGCATGGTTGTTGTCTCCGACGGATGCGGTTTTGGCCATGTTAGCGCAGACCCGCGATGCGGGCCACTGCAGCGCCCGAATTTTCACCCGCGCCGTTATTTCCCGGCCGTGCATTTAACAGTATACAAGCGCCGCCATGCCCCACGTCCTCATTTTGACCGAAGTCCAAGAAGCCATGCGTGCCCGCTACCGGGCCATGTTGCTGGAACGGTTCCCGCAACTGACCATCGACGTGGTCGGCCATCATAACGATGTCGGCCCCTACATCGCCGACACCGACATCCTGTTGTGCTTTTCGCCGCCGATGGCCGACCACGTAGTGCGCGACGCGCCGAAACTGAAATGGATCCAGGCACTCGGCACCGGAGTCGACAACATTGTGGACCTGCCGTCGCTTCGGTCGGACGTGATCGTCACCAATATTCGCGGCATCCACGGCGCCCCGGTGTCGGAAGCGACCATCGCCTACATGCTGTCGCTGGCGCGCGATCTGCCGCGCGCCGCACGCGCGCAGGACAAGAGCGAGTGGGTGCGCTGGCCGGCCGCCCTGCTCGCCGGTAAGACCGTGGGCGTTCTCGGCGTCGGGCTGATCGCGCAACATCTGGCGCCGATCTGCAAGGCGCTCGGCATGACTGTGATCGGCATCAGCGGCACGCCACGAACCGCGCTCGGCTTCGACCGCATACACGCGCGCGACGAATTGCTGAACGTCGCCGGCGATCTCGATTATCTGGTAGTGCTGACGCCGCTCACGCCCGAAACGCGCAACATCGTCGGCGAAAAGCTGCTCGCCGCCATGAAGCCGTCGGCCTATCTCGTGAACGTGGCGCGCGGCGGCGTAGTGGACGAGCCGGCGCTGATAAAGGCGCTCGACAATGGCCAAATTGCCGGCGCGGCGCTCGACGTGTTCTCGCAGGAGCCGCTGCCGCCCGACAACCCGCTGTGGATGGCCAAGAACGTGTCGATCTTCTCGCATCTCGGCGGCTATTCGGTCGGCTACGAGGAGCGCGCCATGCCAACCATCGCCGGTAATATGGAAAAATTTCTTGCCGGCGACTTGAAGTCTATGATCAACATCGTGCGCAAGCCCGCGTCCTGGGGAGAATGAAACATGGTCTTGTCGGAACGGTTGAACACGCCGATCTCCACTGCCGAGTTAGAACGCCGCTGGACGGCGGTGCGCGCCGCCATGGCGCGCGAAAAGATCGACGTGCTGCTGATGCAGAACAACAACGACCACATGGGCGGCTATGTGCGTTATTTCACCGACATGCCAGCAACCAACGGCTATCCGAATACAGTGATTTTCCCGCGCGACGACGAGATGACGGTGGTTTGCCAGGGGCCGTTCGGCGGCAGCGAGATCAGCGACGCGATCTGGCGCGGCGTGAAGCAGATTTCCACCACGCCTAGCTACGCCTCGGCGCACTACACCAAGGACTACGACCCCGAGCTGGCGGCCAAGGCGCTTGCTCCCTTCGCCAAGGGCATCATCGGCTATGTCGGCACCTACCAGATGTCCTACGCGCTGCTTGATTTCATCAAGCGCGCGTTTCCCAACGCGACGTTCGTCGACGCCTCCGACATGGTCGACCGCATCAAGGTGATCAAAAGCCCGGAGGAGATGGAATTGATCAGGCGTGCCGCCGCCATGCAGGACGGCGCCATGCGCGCCGCCTTCGCCGCGGTGAAGCCCGGCATGCGTG
>CAYLMY010000094.1:0-2406 GCA_964384635.1 uncultured Undibacter sp. | reverse complement strand
ATGCAGGACGGCGCCATGCGCGCCGCCTTCGCCGCGGTGAAGCCCGGCATGCGTGACACCGAGGTAGCTGCGGTGGCGCAATGGTACAGCCAGTGCCACGGCAGCGAGAACGGCATCTATCTCTGTGCCTCGATGCCGCTCGGCCAGCCGTCCAAATTCGCCAACCGCCATGTGCAAAACCGCGTCATCCGCGAAGGCGACCAGATCGCGCTGCTGGTGGAGGACAACGGGCCGGGCGCCATGTACACCGAGCTTGGCCGCTCCTGCGTGGTCGGCGCCAAGGTGCCGCAGGCGATGAAGGATGAGCTGGAATTCTGCAAGGCTTCACGCAAGCTCACCCTCGATCTGCTCAAGCCCGGCACGCCGTGCAAGGACATCTGGGATGCCTTCAACGATTACATGCGCAAGAACGGCCGCCCGCCGGAAGCGCGGCTTTATTGCCACGGGCAAGGCTACGATTTGGTGGAGCGGCCGCTGGTGCGCCACGACGAGCCCATGACCATCGAGAAGGACATGAACATTGTCGTGCACCCGACCTACATCCACGGCGGTTATCTCAACTGGTTGTGCGACAATTACCTGATCGGCGGTAATGGGCCGGGCGACCGGCTGCACCAGTTTCCGGAAGAGATCGTCGAGGTCGGCTAACTTATCCCGTCATTCCGGGGCCGGCCGAAGGCCGGAACCCGGAATCCAGATGCAAGCTCCGAGTCTGTTTCTGGATTCCGGGTTCACGCGCTCCGCGCGTGCCCCGGAATGACAATGAAAACGCGGAGGACGCCATGCCCGACATCAAGATCATCAACCCCGACACGCTCGGCAAGCCGCTCGGACAATATTCGCAGATGACGCGGGTGAAGGCGTCGGAATTCCTGTTCATTGCCGGCCAGGTCGGCGTTCACAAGGACGGCAAGCTGGCCGGCGACGATTTTGAGGCGCAATGCGCGCAGACCTTCGCCAACATCGAGGCGGCGCTGAAGTCTCAGGGCGCCGACTGGGGCAATGTCGTCGAATTCACGACCTATCTCGTGCACTCGCAGGACATTCCGAAATTCATGGCTTATCGCCTGCGCGAATTTCCCAAGATGTTTGCCAACGGCGCCTATCCGCCCAATACGCTACTGATAATCGACCGGCTGGTGCAGGAGCCGCTGTTGATCGAAGTGTCGACGGTGGCGGCGCTGTAAGGCGCCCTACTCCACGAACGTGCCGCGCCGGCGCTCGGCCGCGTATTTGATCAGTGCCAGCAGGCGGTAGAGCCCGTGCACGAACTTGCCGTAGGGCAGGCTCAGGAACAGGCCGAGCACCACGCCGAGATGCAGACTGAGCAAAAGCCCCATGGCGGCGGTGTCGCGCAGGATCATCAGCGCGAGGCCGGTGAGGCTGGTCAGGAACAGCATGGCAATGAAGGCGGTGTCCATGCCGGTGCGGGCACCGTCGACGAGGATGGGGTCGCGCCGCCGCGCCAGCACGAACAGGCCGACCGGGCCGACCAGCAGCCCGACGCCGCCGACGATGCCGAGCAGCACCGGCAGGCTGTAAAACGCATAGGGCGCGCGCCAGCCGAAGCCATAGTGATAGAGCGTGGCCACGCAAGTGGCGGCGAAACAAAGCAGGAAGCCGTAGAAGGTGAAATGGTGATAGAGGCGGCGCCGGCCTGAGGGCTGTTCATCCTCACTGGTGCAGCCGCCGCCTCCACCGCCGAGATACTTCAATGACAATGTATCGGCGAGCGCCTGGCCGAACGCCACGAAGCCCGCGCGCGGGGCATCGCCGTTGATGTCGTGCCAGAAGGCGCGCAGGCTGAAGACGAAGGCCAAGATGGCGTAGAGCGCGACGATGCCGAACAATGCCACCATGGCGCCATGCGGCATCACCTTGTAGAAATCGCCGGCCTGGGCCGACCAAAGCGCCGCCGGGTCGGCAAAAGCCACAAAGCCGATGACGAAAGCGGCAACGCTCAGCGCCGTCAGCAAGGTCACCACCAAGCCGTTGCGCGCGAAGGCGCCGGCGAGAAATTCCGGCCAGGCATAAGCGGCGTAGCTATCGTTGCGCACCTGGGCGAGCGTCGCCGGCACGTTGACGTCGAATTCATGCGGCGGCGAATACTGGCAGTCGTGATAACAGGCGCCGCACTGGTGGCAGAGGTTGGCCAAATAATTGAGATCGCCGTCGTCGAAAGTGCGGCGCATCTCCATGGCCGGGAACACCGCGCACAGGCCCTCGCAATAGCGGCAGGCGTTGCACACCGTCATCAGCCGGTCGGCTTCGCGCAGCGCGTCAGTTGCGTGCATGCGCCGCCGCCCCCTCGCCCGCGATGCGGCCGAACACCGCGCCGATGGTCAGGCCGATGCCGGCGAGATAGCCCCTGCCCAAAACGTTGCCGGCCATGATCTCGCCGGCGGC
>CAYLMY010000093.1:0-11787 GCA_964384635.1 uncultured Undibacter sp. | reverse complement strand
CCACCAGCAGCAGCGGGGCGCGCGCGGCGCGGTCGGCCAGGCGCTTGAGCGCGGCGTAAGCGGTCAGCCCCGAGCACATCAGCGCGCCGGCATAGGATGCCGACAGAGGCGCGTAATCGATCAGGTAGCGCGGGTGCGGTACCAGCACATGGGTGGCATAGCCGCCGTCCACGGTGATGCCGAGATGGCGGGGCGCGGCGCAGATGTTCTCGTCGCCGACTTTACAGGCCGGGCATTGGCCGCAGCCGATCCAGGGATAAACCGCGACCTTGGCGTCCGGTTTGGCGTCCGCCTCCGGGCCCGCGCTCTCGACCGTACCGGCGATTTCGTGGCCGAGCGTGAACGGCAGCGTGCGGCCCGCGCGCACGTCGAGCTGCTTGCCGTCGCCGAGCGTGAAATAGCCGTCCTGCATGTGCAGGTCGGAATGGCAGACGCCGCAGCGCGTGATGCGCACCAGCGCTTCGCTGCCTTGTGGGCGCGGGGCGTCCACCACGGTCTCGCACAGCGGCGCGCCATAGACGGTCAAGGATTGGCGGTGCATGAGCGTCATGCTATCAACTTATTGGGAACGCAACGCCCGCGCCAGCGCGACAAAGCCTTCCACGGGAATTTCCTCTGCCCGCGCGGTCGGCGCGATGCCGGCGGCGTCGAGCAGCGCAGCCGCATCGACGCCAAGTGACTTCAAGCTCTGCCGCAGCATCTTGCGACGCTGGCCGAAGGCCGCTTCGGTCACCCGTTGCAGCGCTTGCGCGTCGCAGGCGAGCGGCAGCGGCCGCGGATCAAGCCGCACCACCGAAGATGTCACCTTGGGCGGCGGCACGAAGGCCGTGCGTGCAACGTCAAACAAGATTTTTGCTTCCGTGCGCCAGCCTGCCAGCACCGATAGCCGCCCGTAGGTCTTGCTGCCCGGTTTGGCGACGATGCGCATCGCCACCTCGCGCTGAAACATCAGCACCAGCGCGTCGTACCAGGGCGGCCACGGCTCGGTGGTCAGCCAATCGACCAGCAGCGCAGTCGCGATATTGTAGGGCAGGTTGGCGACCACGCGCGCGCGTTCAGGACCGAGATACTCGCGCACATCGACGCTGAGCGCATCTCCGGCCACGATCTCCAGACGCCCCGGATAGCGCGCGGCGATCTCCTCCAGCGCGGCGAGCGCCCGCGTGTCGCGCTCGATGGCGACGACGCGCCGGGCGCCGAGCGCCAGCAGCGCGCGCGTCAAACCGCCCGGCCCGGGGCCGATTTCCACGACGGTGATGTTTTCGAGCGGCTCGGCCGCGCGCGCGATGCGCACCGTCAGATTGAGATCGAGCAGGAAATTCTGGCCGAGCGATTTCTTGGCGGACAGGCCATGCCGCCGGATGACCTCGCGCAGCGGCGGCAGGTCGTCGAGCTGTGTCATTTGCGTTTGCGCATGATCTTTTCCGAAAACCGGTTTCCACTTTTCGGGATCATGCGCTAATGGACGGGAACTAGGGTCGGCGCATTGGCGGCCAGCCGCGCCGCCAATTTCAGCGCCGCCACCAGACTCGACGGATCGGCTTTGCCCGTGCCGGCGATGTCGAACGCCGTGCCATGGTCGGGCGAGGTGCGCACGAACGGCAGGCCCAGCGTCACGTTGACGCCGTGGTCGAAGGCCAGCGTCTTGATCGGGATCAGCGCCTGATCGTGATACATGCACAGCGCCACGTCGTAGCCGGCGCGCGCGCGCGCGTGAAAAAGTGTATCAGCGGAGAGCGGCCCGCGCGCGTCGATGCCTTCGGCTTTGAGCTGCGCCACCGCCGGCGCGACAATGTCGCGGTCCTCCTCGCCCAGCGTGCCGTCCTCGCCGGCATGTGGATTGAGGCCGGCCACCACGAGGCGTGGGCGCGCCACGCGGAAGCGCGCGCTAAGATCGCGCGCCACGATGCGCCCGGTCTGCACGATCAGCTCCGCGCTGAGAACTGAAAAAACCTGCCTGAGCGGGATATGGATGGTCACCGGCACCACCGCCAGCTCGGGCGACCACAGCATCATCACCGGCGTCACCGGTTTGCCGGTCGCTTCCTGTGCCAGGCGGCCCAGGAATTCGGTATGACCCGGCTCGGCAAAACCCGCGCGGGTAAGCACGTTTTTGGCGATCGGATTGGTCACCACCGCCGCGGCGTGGCCCGCCATGACATCGGCGACCGCGCGGCGGATTGATGCAATCGCGGCTGGTGCGCTGGTTGCGTCGGGTTTGCCGGGCGCTGCGGTGACGGGCAGACCGAGCGCCACCACCGGCAGCGCGCGCGCGAAGGCGGCGCCCGCTTGCGCCGGCGTCACTGCGGCGAGCGGCACATCGAGGCCGAGCGCGCGGGCGCGGCTTGCGAGGAAATCCGGTTCGCCGATGAGATAAAAGGCGGGTGTGTCGAAGTCGCGCCGCTTGCGCCAGACCGACAGCGCGAGATCGGGCCCGATGCCCGCCGGCTCGCCGAGCGTCAACGCCAGAACAGGACCCGCGGCTGCGCTCATTTGGCTTCTTTGTATTCGATCATCGCCGATTTGCGGATTTCTTCCAGGTACTTTTTGGCTTCGCTTTCAAACCGTTTGGCGAAGATTTGATTGCGCAGCTCGCGCTCGGCCGGCGATACGGTCTTGCTGGCCTTCTTTTCGCAGACGGCGAACATTTGCAGCCCCTGCTGTGTGAGCTCCGGTGTGGTCAGGTGACCGATCTCCATCTTGTCGAGTAGTTCGCGTAATTGCGGCGTGAAATCGGCCGACGAGCGGGCGATCGGCTCTCGCACAGCTACGTCGCGTAGGGCGCGCGCGAATTCGAGGCCCTCTTTGCAATTAACGAAGCGGGCGCGCAGATTTTCGGCCTCGCGCTTCTTGGTGGCGACTACGGCCTCGCTCGATCCCGACGGCACGACGACCGTCACCGGGTAAAGCGTATAGATGTAGCCGACCTTTGCTGGCTCGCTGCTCGAGCCCAGCGCGCTGATGATTTCGGATTCGTTGATCTGCAGGGAAGCGGAAAATTTGCCGCGGACCAATTGGTTCCAGGTCAATTCGGCGCGCAGGCGCGCTTTGATGGTTTCCGGGGCAATGCCGGCGCGCGCCAGGAAGCCGACGAACTGCTTGACCGAAACGTGCTGGCGCGTCGCCATGCTTGCGAACGCCTTGTTGATGTCCTCGTCGCTCACCTCCAATCCGTACGACTTCGCCTTCGCGATCTTCAGCCGATCATCGATCAGGTCCTGGATGATCTCCTGGCGGGTGGGCTTCTTGTGTGTCGACGACTGAACGAGCTTGGCACGCTGCTCGATGTCGTAGGCGGTAATGGGCGAGCCGTTGGCGACGACCACCACTTGCGCCTGCGAGAGCGCGGGCATGGCCGCGGCGGCAGCGAAGAAGATAGCGCCGAACAGCCATCGACGGAATGTATTCGGTCTCACAGAATTCCTCGGCATCGCGGTATTCATTGCATCAGGCTTGGCCGGCGGCCGGATGCAGTCCCGCCGGCGTCACTAATTTAGAGCCCGCCCAACCCGCCGACGCCTTGACTCACCGCGGTGCCGCCGAGCGTGCGTAAACTCAACTGCAGCATGATCGCGTGGTTGGCCCCGGGATTTCCACTGTAGGTGTAACTTGTAATGTAATTCAGGGCTAAGATGAGGCAATCATCGACGTAACCCAGACCGATGCGGGTTTGGTCGAATTTGCTGGCGTTAAGGTCGTAACGCGCCGCACCCAGCAGCACCCAGTTCGCGTTCAGCTTGTACGATCCTGAGCCCAGCACGCCCTGGCGGTCTTCCAGGAAACCGAGCTCAGGCTGGGCTGCGTAATCGCCGTAGAGCAGGTCGATCGACCAGCGGTCGAAGCTGGCGCGGGTCTCAAGCTCGGTCCGCTTCACGGTGAAGTCGTCCTTGTCGAAGCGGAAGCGCGAGGTGAATGTATAGGTGTTGTTCGGCTGATAGGACACGCGCGCCACGTAGTCGGACTGGCGCGTGTCGAGGCCGCTGCCGAGCCCGGTATTGGTGGTGCCGCCTTCGGCGAAGGAATTGGCCCCGAATAGCTGGTAGGATTGGCCGATCAGCGCGTTGACGAATCCGCCGTGATTGAACTGCATGGTGTACTGCACGCCGTAATTAGCACGTCCGCCGCCCTCGACCCGGTCCCAACCGCCGAACTTGTCGACGCGGAACAAGTTGGTGTCATCGAAAATCAGGCTCTGCGCGTCCTCGTTCGGCCACTTGCCGGTCTGCGGCTCGTCCGGACGCGCGATAACCTGAGCAATCGGCTCCAGGGTCTGGGTGCCCCACGACTGCACGTTGATGAACGGATAGCGGTACTCGATGCCGACGGTCGGCATGGCGCGGACCAGGTCGTGGGTGCCGGGGGTGATATAGTTCGACACGCCCGGATCGGACTTGATCTGCGCCGAGGCGACGTCGGCGCGCACCGAAGCGAACGGCGTGAACACCTGGCCGAACGAGTCGGTGATATCGCGCCGCCAATGGCTCTCCGCCGAGAAGCGGCTGTAGGTGCCGGGAATCCCGCGCAGCAGGCAGCTTGCCGGCACCTTGATGGCGGGATTGGCGCTCTGGATGCAGCTGCCGGCAGTGAGCGCGGTCTGCGTGATGGCGTCGAAATCGGCGCTGTTGCGCGTCAAGCTGGTGAAATTGACTTTGTAGCCGAGCTCGCCGCCGAGGACCGGATGATCGACCGTGTAGGTGTAATCGACCACCGGATGGATAGTCGGAATTTCGTTCTGCTTGTCGGCTTCCGAGAAGCCCAGGAAATAGATTGAACGGGCGTCGAAATAGCTTCGGTTACCCTTGCCCGCGAGATAAAGCTGCGAGACGCCCTCGCTCGCGCCGGTCTGGAAGGCATCGACGGTATGATAGCGCGACAGGCGCGGATTGTAGTCCTGCAGGAAGGTCCTGTCCGACAATAACAGTGCGTCCCAGCCCCAAACCCATTTTTGGTTGAGCGCGAACTGGCCGGCGCTTTCCACGCTGCCGCGCCAATCGCGGTGGCCGGGCGTCGGGGTGCCGTCGCTGTGCACGAAATAGTCCGGGTCGAGCTGGCGGATGCCGGCGGCGCGGATCTCATAAGCGCCGTTGAGCAGGCGCTGGCGGAACTCGCCCTGCAGCAGCGGCCCTTGCTTGGTGGTGATCATTGGCGCCAACGTCGCGTCGTAGTCCGGCGCCAGCGCCATATAATACGGTATTTCGACCGCGACACCGTAGTTCGAGTTCGATGAGAGTGTCGGCACCAGAAAGCCGGTCTTGCGCTTGACGGTCGGGTCGGGCGTCCAGAAATAGGGCATCCAGGCGAGCGGTGTGCCGAAGAATTCCAGCCGCGCGTCCTCGAAATAGATCATCTTCTCATTCTGGTCGTGGACGATGCGCGCGGCTTTGACCTGCCACAGCGGCGGCTTGCGCGGATCGTCCTTGCAGGGCGCGCAGGCGGTGTAGACGCCGCTGTGGAAGACCGTGAAGTTGCCCACGGTGCGCTCGGCGCGCGCCGCGGCCATGCGCGTCCGATCGGGGGCGTCGAGGCGCAGCGAGTCGACGAACCCGTCGCGGTAGTCGTCCGACAGGTCCATGATCTGGCCGTAGGTGATCTTGCCGTCCTCCTCGGTGAGGCGGACGTTGCCTTCGGCGTGCAGGCGCTTGGTGGTCTGGTCGTAAATGACCTTGTCGGCTTCCAGCGTAGAGCCGCCGTAATAGATCTGCACATTGCCGACGGCGGCGACGCGGTGGTTGGAATAGTCGTAATTGATCTCGCGCGCCTGCACGAGCATCTGCTTCTGTGCGGCCTTGTCGCGCAATATGGCGGCCTGGGATTTTTTCGGCGGCGGCGGCTTTTGCGGAAAGGCAAGCTGCTGGGCCAAGGCAGGCTGAGACGCGATGAATACGCCAGCCGCCAGCAGGGCGAGGACGGCGACAAGCCGGCCGACGCCGCGGCGATAAACGCGGGGTTCTGGTGGACGAGCGTTAGCCGGTCCCGCCATCACCCGTCCTCCTGGTACAACAACGCAATAAACCCCGTCAGGCCGCCGGCGAACACGGGCAGCCAAGCCGCTGCCACGGGGTGCATCAGCTCGGCCTTACTCAAATCCTCGATCACTTTCGACAGAACATAAAGCAGAAACCCGGCTGCAACGCCACTTAAAACCATTTTCTGGACCCCGCCGAAGCGGAAGAACCGTAAACTGACGGCTGCGGCAAGTAATACCATAGCGGCCAGCAAAAATGGCCGTGCCAGAAGCTTCTGAAACTGAAGTCTATAGCCTGACGCGGCAAGGCCTGCGTGTTCCGCGATCTGGATATACTGTGGAAGTTCCCAAAATGGCACGGTTTCGGGTGTCGCAAAGCTTTCGCGGACCTGTTCCGGGGTCAGGCTGGTCTTGAGCCGGTAGACCGGCTGCTCGACCGGTCGGCTACCTAGCGTATAGAGGCGGGCGTCCAGCAGCCGCCAGACCCCTGGCTCCAGGATGGCCGCCCGCGCTTCGATGCGCTGCTTGAAATGGTTGGCATTGTCGAACGTGAAGGCGGTCACGCCGCTGAGTGCGATGCCCTGGTCGCGGCTCGACTTGGCGTTGATGATGGCCTGGCCCTCGGCGGTGCGCTGGCTCGTCCAAAACGGGCCGCCGCTTGAGAGCAGCTGCGGCCGGCTGTAGCCGAACAATTCGGCCTCGTAACGCTTCGATTGCTCCTGCAGGACGGCCGCGATCGGGTTGTAGGCGGTAGTGGCGACGACGCCGATAACGAACGCCACCAGCAGCGCCGGCGACATGAATTGCCAGGCTGACATGCCGGCCGAGCGCGCGATCACCAGTTCGAGCCGCCGTGACAAATCGAGATAGCACGACATTGCGGCGATCAACACGCAGAACGGCAGGACGCGCTCGGTCACCTGCGGGACGCGGAAGAACGAAGTCTTTGCCACCAGGATCGCCGACACGTTGGGAATGTCGCTGGAGCGGCGCATCAGCTCGATGTAGTCAAGCAGGCCGACCAGCAGGAATATGCTGACGAATACCAGGGCCACCGCGCTCAGGAAGCGCAGGCCGAAGTAACGCGCGAGTGTTCCACCCAGGATCGGCATGCTCGGTTTACTGCGTCGCGAAACGTTGCGTGATGCGCTCGGTGAGCGCGGCGAGCCCGTTGGCGATGAAGGCGGGCGGCTCCAGGATCAGGCCGCGGCGGATCACCCAAAGCCCGGAGACAAGTGCGAAACCCATCGCGATATACTGCAGCGACAGCATCCACGGCTGCGTGGCGCCGAATACGGTCGAGGCGAATCCGATCAGCCGCAGCAGCCCGACTCCGCCGACGGCGGCGAGCATGGACAGCGTGCGGCTTTGCCTTGTGGTGCGCGGCGCCCCCAGATAGGAGAAGGCGATCACCACGAAAGCGATCGGATAGAACGGCGCCATCAGCCGGTCATGCAGTTCGGCGCGGAACTGGCCCGGCTGCGAGATGTAGAACTGGTCCTTGGGATCGGGCGCGATCAGCTGCCAGAGATAGCGCTCGCGGATCGAATATTTCACTGCCTGCGGGCCGCCGGCGAACTGTGAGAGATCGAAAGCGTAGCGGTCGAACACCACCATGGCCGGGTCGCGCTGGTCGGCGGCATGACGCTGCACGATGCCCTTCTGCAGGATCAGGAACGTGCCTTTGTCGTTGTCGACCAGCTCGCCGGCTTCCGCCAGCACCGTCAGGCGTTCCTTCGGATTGCGCCGGTCGTCGAGGAAGATGCCGGCCAATTGCCCGTTCGGGCGGCGCTCGCGGATATGGATGGTCACGCCGTTCTCGATCGAGGTGAAGCGGCCGGGCTGCACGATGGTGCTCACCACATTGGCGCGCACCTCGGTCAGCCAGTCGCGCAGCATGCGCAATCCCTTGGGCGCGAAATAGGTGCTGATCGCCGCCACCAGCAGCGCCACTACCAGCGCCACCATCATGAAGGCGCGGAACAGGACCCACGGCGACATGCCGGCCGAGTTCATCACGATGATTTCGGAATCGGTGGACAGTTTGTTGAGCACGTGCGCGACCGCGATCAGCAGCGCGATCGGCGCGATCACCAGCACCAGCAGCGGAATGATCAGGCCGGTGATGCCCATGAAGACCAGGATGGTCTGGCCCTGGCTGGTGATGAGGTCGAAGTCATGCAACGCCTGCGTCACCCAGATCACGGCCGTCAGGCTGACGAGCACGACCAGGAACGCACTGAACGTGGTGCGGAAGATATATCGGCTGATGGACCCCATCCGAAACCGTCGTCCCCCAATTCGGCAAACAACCACCTCGCGCGCGGCTTCCCCACCGTGCGCCAGGCGCAGCCAGCCTAACCCAGCCCCCTCAGGCAATCCCTTGATCGCGCCACAAAGTGGCCGCGCAAAGGCAAAGCCGTTGAACATGCACAACAAATAGTAAAAGACCGGAGCGGCGCGAATGACCCGAGGGGTCGCCCCAAGGGCCCTTCTGGCAAGCCGCCATCGCCTTAATCGCGGCATTTCGGCGAAGCGGCTTGTCTTGTGAAAAGCCTGCAAATCAAGCGATTTTGGCCTTTGCAGAGCGCCTCGGGGGGCGCATATGGGGCCTTGAGAGCCCGCCCGGCAGTTTGTCCCCGCATAAGGATTTGAGTGATGCCCGACGCCCTGAAGCTCGGCTTTGGCCCCTTCGCTGCTCCGGCCCGGGGTGTTCTCGTGGTGTTCTGCGACGATGCGCTGAAATTCGGTCCGGCCACCCGTAAGGCGATTGCGCCCGCCGCCGGGCTGGTGGCCCGGGCCGCCAAGGCCGAACGCTTCACCGGCAAGAATGGCTCCGCCCTCGAGTTGATCGTTCCGGAGGGGCTGAAAGTGGCCCGGCTGGTGGTGATCGGCGTCGGCAAGCCGGCCGAGCTGAAGCAGAAAGACTTCGTGACCCTCGGCGGCCTTGCCATGGGCAAGCTGCCCAAGAGCGTTGCCGAAGCGTGCGTGTTCGCCGAATTGCCGGGCGGAGCTTTGCGCGGCGATGACGCCGCCGATCTGGCGCAAGGCGTTGAACTGCGCGCTTATGCCTTCGACCGCTACAAGACCAAGCGCAAAGACGACGACAAGCCGCCGGCGAGCCGCAAGGTGACCGTCGCAGTCGGCGATGTCGCTGCGGCGCGCGGCGCCTATGGATCGCGCGCCGCGGTCGCTAAAGGCGCGCTGATGGCGCGCGATCTCGTCAACGAGCCGGCTAACATACTTTATCCCGAGGAATTCGCCCGCCGCGCCGGCGCGCTGAAGAAGCTCGGCGTCATGGTCGAGGTGCTCGATATCCCCAAGCTCAAAAAGCTCGGTATGAACGCGCTGCTCGGCGTCGGCCAAGGCTCGGCGCACGACAGCCGTGTCGTCGTGATGCGCTGGAATGGCGGCAAAAAGGGTGACGCGCCAGTCGCCTTCATCGGCAAAGGCGTCTGCTTCGACACCGGCGGCATTTCGATCAAACCTTCCGCCGGTATGGAGGACATGAAGGGCGACATGGCGGGCGCGGCCTGCGTCACCGGGCTGATGCACGCGCTTTCAGCGCGCAAGGCCAAAGTCAACGCGGTCGGCGTCATCGGCCTGGTGGAGAACATGCCGGACGGCAAGGCGCAACGCCCGGGCGACATCGTCAAATCGATGTCGGGGCAAACCATTGAGATCATCAACACCGACGCGGAAGGCCGGCTCGTGCTCGGCGACGTGATCTGGTACGCGGCCGATCGCTTCAAGCCGAAATTCATGGTGGATCTGGCGACGCTGACCGGCGCCATCATCGTCGCGCTCGGGCACGAATATGCCGGCATGTTCGCCAACAACGACCAGATCGCCGAGCGGCTGACCAAGGCGGGCGAAGCGACCGGCGAAGTGGTCTGGCGCATGCCGCTCAGCAAGGAATACGACAAGCTGATCGATTCCAAGTTCGCCGACATGAAGAACACCGGCGGCCGCATGGGCGGCGCCATTACCGCCGCGCAATTCATCAAGCGTTTTGTCTCCGACAAGACGCCGTGGGCACATCTCGACATCGCCGGCACCGGCTTCGATTCACGCCAGAGCGACATCAACAAGAGCTGGGGCTCGGGCTGGGGCGTGCGGCTGCTGGACCGGCTGGTAAAGGATTATTACGAGAAGTAACCTGCGGACATCGAGCGGGCAGGGCGCATGACCAAAATCCTCTTCTACCACCTGCAAGGCCAGAAGCCGGAAAGCGTGCTGCCGACGCTGCTGGAGAAGTCGCTTGCGCGCGGCTGGCGCGTGGTGGTGCAAGGCTCATCGGAAGAACGCGTCGAGGCGCTCGACGCCCATTTGTGGACCTATCGCGACGACGGCTTTCTGCCGCACGGCACTTGGCGCGAGCCGGAGGCCGCCCAACAGCCGATCCTGCTCACCCTCACCGACAGCAACCCCAACGCCGCCAATGTGCGCTTCCTGTTCGACGGCGCGGCCTTGCCGGCCGACCCCGAGGACTATCAACGCATCGTGCTGCTGTTCGACGGCGAGGACGCCGACGCGGTCGCCGCCGCCCGCAGCTCTTGGAGCGCGGCCAAGGCCAAAGGCTTCGAGGCCACCTATTGGCAGCCGGACGAACAGGGGCGCTGGGTGAAGCAGGCGTGAGGGCCGCGGCTCTAGGAACCTAATCACATGTTCGTGAGACGACGGCGTACCCCGCGCCGCAAAGAATAGGGGCGATAGTGCTCGGCCATTGACCTACCAGCCAATGGCCTATCATCCAGTGGCCGATTAGGGGAGTTACGCCGGTAACCCGCAAAATGCCGAGCTTGCCCGGTGCCATTGTGATGACGCAAAATCCGGCTTAAGGGACAAGCGGATAGATTGGGGGAAGCCGTTTGCCGCGCCGTCGCGCCTTTTCAGTCATCGCGTTCGTCATGGCCGCGGCCCTGGCCGCGGCTGCAGGTGGCTGCTCGCGCTATTCCCAGATTGCCGAGGACATCAAAGAGGGCAATTTTCTCAACAAGCCCGTCATCCACGCACCGAACTGGGCCAAATTCAACCGTAATACCAAGACCGCCGAGCTTGGCCCGCGCGGGCCGGTCGCACCGGAGGATCTGGTCGACGCCTCGGGCCGCTGCGCTGCGGCGGCGCCAGTGCAGGCGGCGGCGCCGGAACAAGCCGCCGCGCAGCCGGCACCTGAGCCCGCGCCGCCCGCACCTGCTCCTCCACGCGGCAGTGCGCGGGTCGGCTCGATCGCCGGCGATCTCGCCAGCGCGCCCATGCCGCAAGGGCCGCCGCCGGCGCCCAAGCCGGCCAAGCTACCGAAGCCAAAGCGGGTGGCCTCCGCCAATCCCACTGACGGTTTGGGCGGGCTGCAGCCGGAGGGTGCGCCCGGGGCGCCGGTCCTGGGCGGCATCGCGCTCGGCATGACCGAATGCCAGGCCGTGCGTCGCGCCGGGCACCCGAGCCAGGTCAGCATCGGCACCGCCAACAAAGGCGAGCGCAAAGTGGTGCTGACCTATCTCGCCGGCCCCTGGCCCGGCATCTACACCTTCCAGTCCGGCCGCCTAAAGGTGATTGACGCCGTGCCCGGCGAACTCAAGGCGGACGAGCCGAAAAAGAAGAAGAGACCACGCCGGCCCGCCCATACCGCCGCCACCGAGCGCGTCTACGTGCAGTGACGAATTGGAGCGTGTCCCGTCCAAACTGGATTACGGGGCGCTCCTAGCATTTTATTGCTTGCGCATGATCTTTGCCGAAAACCGGTTCCCACTTTTCGGGATCATGCGCTAGGCGGTGTCGAGCGCGCTGCTCGCCGCCAGCCATTCCTCTTCCGCCGCCGCAAT
>CAYLMY010000092.1:0-11793 GCA_964384635.1 uncultured Undibacter sp. | reverse complement strand
ACGATCCTCCTCGTTTTGTTTTACTCATTTCGCATTTGTCATTGCGGCGTACCCGCGAGTCCCCTCTCCCCTTGTGGGAGAGGGTGCCCGAGCGGAGGCGGAGCCGAGCGAGGGCGGGTGAGGGGTCCGGACTCACACTGCGCGCCGCCCCCTCACCCGGCTCGCGCTCGCTATCACTCCGCGCTCGCCACCCTCTCCCACAAGGGGAGAGGGGAAGCGTGATTGCCTCATCTGTCGTCATTTCCAATCAACGCCTCACACCAGCAACTCGCCGGCAATGAACTTTCTGGCATCGTCGGTGCGCGGCGCGGCGAAGAATTCCTCAGCCGGGCTGTTTTCGATCAGGCGGCCGCGGTGCAGCAGCACCACGTTGCCGCCAATGCGCTTGGCCTGGCCGAGATCGTGGGTGGACATCACCACCTTGACGCCGCGGGCGGTGATCGTGCGCACGATGTCCTCGATCGCCTTGGTGGCGGCGGGGTCGAGACTGGCGGTCGGCTCGTCCAAGAACAGCACGGCCGGATCGCGCGCGAAGGCGCGCGCCAGCGCCAGCCGCTGCTGCTCGCCGCCGGACAGGCGCCGCGCCGGCCGGCGCTCGAGCCCCGTCAGCCCGACCTCGGCCATCAATTCGCGGACGCGGTTTTCGCGCTGCGCGTGCGGCACCTTGGCCGCGGCGAGCGCGTAACGGATATTGGCGGCGGCGCTGCGCCTCAGCATGGCCGGGCGCTGGAACATGATGGCGCGCCGGGTCGGCGGCGAATGTTCGCGGCCGCCCCAGGTGATCAGGCCGCTGGTGGCGGGGATCAGTCCCATGGCCGCGCGCAGCAGCGTGGTCTTGCCGGCGCCGTTCGGGCCGATCAGGACGGTGGGCGGGCCGGCTTCGAGCTTGAGCGAGATATGGTCGAGGATCGTCACGTCGCGCGCGACGATCCGCACATCTACGAGCATGACCGGCAGGTCGAGGGCGGGCGTCCGCATGGTCATCCCGCGTAGCGTTCGCCGGCGCGGCGCGCGCCCCAGGCCAGCGCGTTGATCAGAATCACGATGGAAATCAGGACCATGCCGAGTCCGATCGCGAGTGGCAGCTCACCCTTTGACGTTTCCAGCGCGATCGCGGTGGTCATGGTGCGGGTGAAGCCGTCGATATTGCCGCCAACGATCAAAATGGCGCCGACCTCGGCCGCCGCCCGGCCGAATCCCGCAAGCAATGCAGTAACTAAGCTGAAGCGGGCGTCCCAAATCAGGGTCGCGATCCGGCGCAGCGGGCCGACATTCATGGCGGCCAGCTCGTCGTGATACTCGACCCATAAATCCTCGATGGTCTGGCGACTTAGCGCGGCGATGATGGGCGTCACCAGCACCGTCTGCGCGATCACCATGGCCGACGGCGTGAACAGCAGGCCCCATACGCCCAGCGGGCCTGAACGCGACAGTAAGAGATAGATCGCCAGCCCGACCACGACCGGCGGCAAGCCCATCAGCGCGTTGAGGATGACGATAATGGCCTCGCGGCCGGGAAAACGATTGAGCGCGATGAAGGCGCCGATCGGCACGCCGATCAGCGCGGAAAACAAGACGGCGGTCAGGCTGACCCGGAGGGAAAGCAGGACGATCTGCAGCAGCACCGGGTCTGCGGTAAGCACCAAGTGAAGCGCCGAAACGTCACTCTCCATCGCGGTTCCCGTTGTCGGCTCCACTTCGAAACGCCGTCGTTTTTGATCAGAAATGTCTAGTCTGTTTTTGCTTTTGCTACAAGAAATTGGCATTAATGAAAAATAAACATACAAACATACAATAGGTGCATATTGTTTTGGGTAAGGCAGGCCGCATTCCGTCTTATGCGTTTGCCTGCTATCGCCTTGTGAGCCGGAGCCGCCATAGGCGCAAAGGCACGCATCGTGACTTGAATTAGAACGCGTCCACCGCCATGAGCTAGCGACGAGAATGCAACGGCGGCCGAATGGCTGAAGGCGCAAAAAGAACATCTTACGTTTAGAACGCTAGTGCCGTGACGAGACTGGAGGGGTGGCCGAGTGGCTGAAGGCGCACGCTTGGAAAGCGTGTTTACGGGAAACCGTAACGTGGGTTCGAATCCCACTCCCTCCGCCAGTCTTCCGGGCGCTTTCTGCCGGTCCGGTTCTCCGCCGGAAAGCAGCCGAAAAGTCCCCCAATTGGGGCGTTTTTCTTTAGTCAAATTTTCTCTGAGTGGCGATGCCGGGGATCAGAACGCGCGTTGGTGCGCAAAGGCCCTCAAATTCTCTGCTGGGCGGCTTCGCAGTCCGGTTGCGACTGAGCGGGATGCGGGAATTCAAAATTCAAGTTTGAATTTTATTGCCTCAGCCAGCCAGTGCGATCTGTCCGGTACACGAGACGCGTAGCAATAGACCCGACATTCCGGTAGTTTAGGGACAGACCATAGTCTCTGCGGCACAATTCTCGGACTTTGCGTCGTCACGAAACGCATGTCGCGCGCCAGTCATTGGTCGGCAATTTTCAATATCCTGTGTGTACCGAAAACCTCATCTGCATTGATTAGCTGACGGAATCGCCTAACGTCAGCAGGCGATGTTCGCCCTGTTCTGCTTCATCCTGGCTGTCATGGCCTCACCATTCAAGTCGAAGAGCCGACTTGAGGCAGAGAATGCGGCGCTTCGACATCAGTTGATCGTTTTGCGGCGCAAGGTGCAGGGCCGTGTCCGGCTGACGAACCACGATCGCTGGTTTTTTATTCAGCTGTATCGGTGGGTTCCATCGATTTTACATGTCATCACAGTCGTCCGGCCTGAGACCCTCGTGCGTTGGCATCGTGCTGGCTTTCGCTGTTATTGGCGTTGGAAGTCACGCTCCAGGGGAGGGCGACCGCAGATCGAGGTGGACCTCCATGCGCTGATCCGGCGGATGAGCGTCGAGAATCCGCTTTGGGGTGCGCCGCGTATCCACGGCGAACTGCTCAAGCTCGGGTTTGAAGTCGCGCAGTCGACGGTGGCCATATACATGGTCAAGCGACGCGGACCGCCAAGTCAGGGATGGCGCACCTTTCTGCGGAACCATGCGCCGGACATTGCTGCCATGGACCTTTTCGTTGTCCCGACCGTTGGCTTCGAGCTGCTCTATGCCTTTGTCATTATCCGTCTGAGCCGCCGAGGGCTGATCTGGATTAACGTCACGGCACACCCGACGGCTGAATGGGTCGCGCGCCAGCTAACCGAGGCATTCCCCTGGAATGAGGTGCCACGCTACCTCATGCGCGATCGGGATCGCATTTATGGCGCCGTGGTCATGCGCCGAATTCGCGCCATGGGCATCCGGGATAAACCCATCGCACTGGCCTCGCCCTGGCAGAATGGCTTTGCCGAACGGCTGATCGGATCGATCCGGCGCGAGTGCGTGGATCATTTGATCGTTTTGGGCGAGGCGCATTTGCGCCGCATCCTGCAAACCTACGCTCGATATTACAACGACATCCGAACGCATCGTTCTTTGGAAAAAGATGCCCCGGTCTCTCGCCCGGTTCAGCGGACTGGAATCATCAGTTCACGCCCGATCCTGGGCGGCCTTCATCACAAATATTTTCGGGTTTAGGTTTTCGGTACACACAGCCGGTCTCTCGCTCCGTTCAGCGGACTGGAATCATAAGTTCGCGCTCGATCCTTGGCGGGCTTCATCATCATTATGTGAGGATCTAGGTTTTTGGTACACACAGGAATTAGACGAGCCGCCCACCGCGCGTCCGCCCAGTTTACAGCGCGCCAGTTTCGAGCGTAATACGTAATATGATAGTTGGCGGGGAGAGCTAGAGCGGTGGGTGTCTTCCACGTTGCGCTCGAAGCGGCGCAAAACCTGCTTTCGTTTGCCTATTTACCCTATCTGATTGGCGGCGCGCTGATCGGCCTGGTGGTCGGGATCATCCCCGGCCTGGGCGGCCTCGCCGGGCTCTCCCTGCTGCTCCCCTTTACCCTCGGCCTCGATGCCCATGCCGCCATCGCGGCGATGATCGGGCTCGCCGCCGTGGTCGCCACCGGCGACACGATCCCGGCGGTTCTGCTCGGCGTGCCCGGCTCGGTCGGCTCGGCGGCCACCGTGGTCGACGGCTATCCGATGAGCATAAAGGGCGAGGCCGGGCGCGCTCTCAGCGCTGCCTTTCTGGCATCGATGGCCGGCGGGCTGTTCGGCGCGGTCTTCCTGCTCTTCTTCATCCCGATCATGCGGCCAGCGGTGCTGATGTTCGGCATTCCGGAACTGCTGGCGATCTGCATTTTCGGCCTGTCGCTGGTCGCCTCGCTGAGCGGGCGGTCGCCGCTACGCGGCGTCATCGGCGCGGTCATCGGCCTGCTGCTCGCCTCCATCGGCCAAGACCCGCGCACCGCGACCCAGCGCTGGACCTTCGATCTGCTCTATCTGTGGGACGGGTTGCCGATCGTGCCGCTAGCGCTCGGCCTGTTCGCGCTGCCGGAACTCGCTGAACTCGCCGTGCGCAAGTCGCAGATCGCGATGGCGGCGCACAGCCACCTCTCTCACCGTATGGAGGGCCTGCGCGATGTCTGGCGTAACAAATTCCTGGTACTGCGCTGCTCGCTGATCGGCTCGGGGCTCGGTGCCATTCCCGGCGTCGGCGCTTCGGTGATCGACTGGATCGCCTATTCGCATGCGCTCACCACCGAGAAAGGCGCTAAGGAGACCTTCGGCACCGGCGATGTGCGCGGCGTCATCGCCTCGGAAAGCTCCAACAATGCCAAGGACGGCGGCGCCTTGGTGCCGACCATCGCATTCGGCGTACCCGGCACGGCCGGCATGGCGCTGCTGATGGCCGCGCTGCAGATGCAGGGGATTGTGCCCGGCCCCGATCTCCTCGGCAGCCGCATGGACATTACCTTCACGCTGGTCTGGAGCCTGGTCATCGCCAACTGCGTCGGTACCGGTGTCTGCTTCCTGTTCGCCAACCAGTTCGCCCGCATTGCGACTATTCCGGCCGGCTATCTGATCCCGGCGGTCATCGGCATCGTCTTCGTCGGCGCCTATGAAGCTTCCCGCTCCTGGGGAGATCTGCTCATGCTGCTTTCGGTCGGGCTGCTCGGCTATCTGATGAAGCTGCAGGGATGGCCGCGCGCACCGATCCTGCTCGGTTTCGTCCTCGGTGGCCTGATCGACCGCTACATGTTCATCTCGATCCAGCTCTACGGCGCCGCATGGATCACGCGGCCGCTCGTGGCCGTCATGCTGCTGCTGGCGTTCTATATGGCGTTCGGCACCAGCATCAGGCGCTTCTTCCGCGGCGGCGGCAACCACACGCTGCGCCGACGCCCCCATGTTTCGGCGCCGTCGCTGTTCACGCTCTCCATCGTCATTGGTTTCGCGGTCGCGATGTTGTCGGCGATGACTTGGCCGTGGGAGGCACGGGTCATTCCGGAAATCGTCATCAGTATCGGAATCGTGGCCGGTGTTGCCGCATTCCTTGCCCAGGTGATGATCGAGCCGGGCGTTACGGGCGCAGCGACCGCCACGGGTGCGGACGCGCCGACCACCTTCGTCGACGTTGCCCCGCGGCTTGTTGCGACGCGCAGCCTGGCCTTTTTCGGCTGGCTGATCGCCGCGCTGGTCGCCTGCTGGATCTTCGGCATCCTCTACGGCATCCTGCTGCTCACGCTCGCCTATCCGATGCTCGAGGCGCGAGAGAGGCTGGGCAAGGTGGCGATCTATGCCGCATGTATTTTCGTCTGTTACTGGCTGTTGTTCGAGGAAATCCTGCGCACGCCGTGGCCGGAGACGTTGCTGAGGATTCCACTGCCGTCGATTGCCTGGTTGAAGAACCTGTTTTGACGCCGACGTTCGCGACGCATGCGCCCGCGCGCCGCACCGGACGATGAAATGACGATGACAAGAACCGAGGTCGGGAGAACGATCGTATGACGGATACCATCGGACACGGACTGAGGGCGCCTGCGGTCGGCGGCAATGCCGCCTACGGGTCCGACCTCATGGTCGACCTGTTGCATGAGCTGGGCGCCGAATACGTGTTCCTCAACCCCGGCTCCAGCTTTCGCGGCATCCACGACTCGCTGGTGAACTATCGCGGCAACCGCGCGCCCGAGATCGTGCTCGTCACCCATGAGATGATCGCCGTTGCCATGGCGCACGGCTATGCCAAGGCCACCGGCAAGGTCGGTTTCTGCATCCTGCACAATCTGGTCGGCCTGATGAACGGCGCGATGAGCGTGTTCAACGCTTTTTGCGATCAGACGCCGATGGTCATTCTCGGCGGCAGCGGACCGGCCGATCCGGCCGAGCGCCGCTTCATCGACTGGGCACATTCGGCCAATACGCAGGGCGAACTCGTGCGCCCCTACGTCAAATGGACCGACGAGCCGGTGACGCTCGATGCCGCGCTTGAATCCATGCTACGCGCCTATCGTAAGGCGGTGACGCCGCCTTACGGGCCGGCCTATGTCTCCATAGATGCCGGCCTGCAGGAGGTGACGGCGACCGCTGGTTCGTTGCCCGATGCGAAACTGCCGCGCTATCAAGCGCCGCCGCCCATCCACCCCGATCCGGAGCTGATCGACAGGCTGGCCGAGGCGATCGCCGGTGCGCAAATGCCGCTGGTCATGGGCGGCCGCTTCGGTCTTGACGCCAAGGTGTCGGACCTGCTGGTGCGTCTGGTCGAACTGACCGGGGCCGCCTATCTCGACGACCGCACCACCGTGTGCTTCCCGACCGACCACCCGCAGAATCTGAATGGCGACCGGAATATCCGCAAGGAGGCCGACCTGTTCGTTTGCTTCGATTGCGTGGATCTCACCGCGGCGACCGGCCGCTACGGCTCCAGCCGCAGCAGCATCATGGGCATGGGGAGCGCCGCGCAGGACGCGCTGGTCGCCGACATCTCGCTCGGCGACTATTTCGGCAATTCATGGGCTCACTTCGGCGGTCCGACGCCGCCGGTGGGCATGCAGATCGTCGCCGATCCACGGCTGGCACTGGAGCATCTCGTGGCCGCGGTCGAGCGGCGGCTCGCTGGCGGCGCCCCGGTGAAGGACGTGGTGGCGCGCCGCAAGGCGCTCGCCGCCCGCCACGCGGCATTGATGGAAAAGCGCGCGCAGAAACTTAAGAGCCGTTGGTCGGAAAGCCCGTTCGCGCTCGAGCGGGTGACGCATGAGGTCTATCAGGCCGTGCGCGAGGAGGACTGGACGCTGGTCGTGCGCAACCATCGCAGCTGGACGGAGGGCTACTGGCCGCTCGACCGTTCGGGCCGCTATCTCGGCGGCGACGGCGGAGGCGGCGTCGGTTACGGGCCGGGCGCGGCTGTGGGCGCGGCGCTTGCCTTGAAAGGAAGTGGCAAGCTGCCGGTCGCCATGATCGGCGACGGCGACTTCATGATGGCGCCGGGAGCGATCTGGTCGGCGGCGCATCATCGGGTACCTTTGCTGATGGTGGTTCTGAACAATCGCTCCTGGGGCAACGACGAATTGCACCAGCGCGAAATCGCCGAGCAGCGCCGACGGCCAGTCGCCAATGCCCATGTCGGTCAGCGCACCTACGATCCGGATGCCGATCTCGCCGGCGTGGCGCGCTCTTTCGGCGCCTGGGCGACTGGACCGATCGACGACCCGGAGCGGATCGCCGGGGCGTTGCAGGAGGCCGTCGCCGCCGTGAAGGCGGGGCGCACGGCCGTGGTGGAAATCGTGACGGCGCTCACCTGACGTGTGCCGCGGCCGCCATGCGGCCGGCGCGGGGGCAGGGGCGGCGCGAGCAGGAGACAGCACGATGGAGGACCCGATGGAGCCTTTGCAGTCTTCCCCATCCTTCGAGATGCGGGTGAACCGACCCGCCACGCTGCTGCGTGAGGAGGTGCTGAGTAAGCTGCGCCAAGCTATCGTCAATGGCCATTACCGGCCCGGCGAGCGGCTGCTCGAACGCGACCTCTGCGAGGCGCTGGGGGTGAGCCGCACCTCGGTGCGGGAAAGCCTGCGTCAGCTCGAGATTGAGCGCCTGGTCACTGTCGGGCCGCGCCGCGGTCCGTATGTTGCGGTCATCACGGAAGAGAGCGCCCGCCAGATTTACGAGCTGCGCGTCCTCCTGGAACGCGCGGCGGTCGCCCATTTCATCGCGCGGGCGACGCCGTCCGCCTTCGCAGAATTGCGCGCGATCACCGAGCAGTTTAGGCAGGCCAGCTCCGCCGGCGAGCTCGAACTGCGCCTGCAGATCAAGGTCCGCTTCTACGACGTCCTGTTCGGCAGCGGCGACAACGAGGTCATGCACGCCGTTTTCCGCCAGCTCTTCAACCGCATTGGTTACCTGCGCTCGCGCTCGCTGGAGGACCCGCAAAACGTCGAGCGGCGTGCATCGGAGCTCGACAGTATCGTCGATACGCTGGAGCGGCGAGACGTCGAGGCGGCGCAGGCGGCGATCGCGGCGCATGTGCGTAGTCTTACAGACAACGCGCTCACTCGCCTGCGGGCGGAAGCCGCCGACTGGCAACAAGCAAAGCCGGCGGGGTAGGGCCCGCCAAAAAAGCAACAGCCGGCGCGAGACGCGCCGGCCGCAGCATTAGTGCGCCAAGGGAACGAGTCTCGTGACCGCGCCGGGAAGCTACTTGGACAAGACGTCCCTCATCTTCTTTAGGTATTTCGGCGGGGTGTTGGCAAGCTCGTGCAGCGCCGCCTCGATCTCTTTAGGGCTCGACGGGCTAATCTCCATGTTCGCCTTCTTGGCCGCAGCCAGGAATTCGGGGTCTTTCATCGTCGCCATGAAGGCGTCGCGCAGGATCTTGACGCGGTCCTTCGGCACTTCCGGCGCCACCCAATAGGCCCGCGAGAAACGGGTGGTGTTGGACAACAGGCTGAAGATCGCCTTCTGCTCGTCCGTCTTCGCCAGCGAGCTGAGTTGCGGCACGCCCGGCATATAGGGATCGTCGGTGGCGCCGATCTGCATCAGCGGCTTGATCTTCTTGGCCTTAATCCAGTCCGGATGCAGCGCGCGGAAGCTGTTCCAGGAGCCGCCGCGGCCATTGATCTCACCGCGCTCGATCGCCAGATCGACGCCGGCAACGCCGCGGAAGCCGAGGATGATCTCGAGTTTCCCGCCGAGGAAGGAGTTGATCAGGGCGGGAATGATGTAGGTCTCGGAGCTCTTGCCGTTGGAGCCAAGCTTGGCCGACTTCTTAGTGATGTCATCGACCGTCTGCACCGGCGATTTGTTGGAGACGGCAATGACGCTGGTCAGCCCAGCAATATTGCCGAGGAACTGGACCTTGGTCAGGTCGTAGCGTCGCTGCTTGGGGAAGATGACCTGGTCGAGCGGGAGCATGTTGAGCGAATTGCCGATCACCGTGCCGTCATGGGGCGCGACCCCGTAGACATAGGCCGTGGCGGTGCGGGTGGCGGCGCCCGGCCGGTTCTCCACCACGACATTGGGATGACCGGGAATGTGCTTGCCAAGATGTTCGGCCATGACCCGGGAATAGAGATCGTAGCCGCCGCCGGCGGACAGGCCGACCACGACGGTGATGGTCTTGCCGGCATAAAAATCGTCCGCCGCCGAGGCGGCGGGGACAACCGCCAGCAGGCCGGCGGAGATCAGCAGACCCTTCCAGATCGCTTTCATGGATTCCCTCCCCTTATTTATTGATCGCTTATAATACGTAATACGTAAGGTGAAGCAATGGCGGTGCCCGCTGGCTGTGTACCGAAAATCTCATCCAGCGCCGATTTTAGTTTTCGCAGACAAAATTCCCTGTTCCTCCGCCGAAAATCCCTGTTCCTCCAAAATAATTCCCTGTTCTGTTGCGTAGGGAATTTCGCTGCAAGCCTCTGAGTTTGCTCGCGTGTCAGCTTTCAAAATCGCACTGAGCGGGCGGATTTGACAAAAACTCCCTGTTCTTTTCCCTGTTAGCAGGGAATTTGGCAGTGGAGACGCGTTCGACTGTGACTGCGTCCGCCGCCAGCCGCCTCCGCGCTTAGCGGCGAGCGCGCGTCCGCGCGAGCCCGGTGCCCGTGGCGAGTTCTTGCGGTCGCGGCTCTACATGGTCGGCGCCGGGCAGATCGACATGGAAGATCGTGCCGCCGCCCGGCGCGTCATCGAACCCGATTTGGCCCTGCATGTGCATGACGATTTGCCGGGCGATGCTCAAGCCCAGGCCGCTGCCGCCTTTTTGCCGGCTGCCGCCATCGGCCTGGGCGAAGGTCTCGAATATCCGAGGCTTGAATTCGGCCGGGATACCGGGGCCGTGATCGCGCACCGCGATACGAACATCCCCGCCGTGTTTCTCGATTGCCACGACGACCTCTTCGCCGGGGGGTGAGAATTTGAACGCGTTCGAGAGCAGGTTGGTGACGACCTGGATGAAGCGGTCGGCGTCGACATAAAGGTCGATTGAATCGGGCGGCGCCTCAATCCGAATGCCGACGCCGCAGCAGTCGGCGAAACCCTGATTGGCCTCGACCGTCTTCTCCAGCAACGTGCGCGCGTCGCAGCGCTGAAAGAAAAAGCGCATTTGCCCGGCGTCGAGCTTCTTGAGGTCGAGAATATCGTTCACCATGCGCACCAGCCGCTGGCAATTCGCCTGCGCGATTTCCAGCAGATGCACGGCGGGCTGTGGCAGGCTGCTCGGAGCGCCGGCGAGCAACAAACCGAGTGAAGCGGCGATCGAGGTCATTGGCGTGCGCAATTCGTGGCTTACCGTCGCGACAAATTCATTCTGCATCCGCTCCAGACGCTTGCGTTCGCTGATGTCGAGGATAGCGCCAACCACCATGAGCTCGCCGCCAACGCGGAACGGATGGAGCCCGACTTCAATGGGAAATTCGCCGCCATCCTTGTGTCGGCCGTTGAATTCGCGCCCGGTGCCGAAGTTCCGGGTCTGCGGATGCTTGGCGAAGCCGTGACGATGTTTGGCGTGCGTCCCGCGCGATCTCTCGGGCAGAAGAATTTCAACCGATTGGCCGAGCAATTCGTCGCGCCGGTAGCCGAACAGGCGCTCGACTTCGCCGTTGACCAGCAGGATGGTGCCGTCGCCGCCGACCACGATCATGCCGCTGGGGCATACCTCGACCGCGAGACGAAAGATCTCCGGCCCCAATGCGCCGGAATTTCCGGCCGCGTCAACGCACATTCCGACGCGTTCCGTAGCTCGCAAGGGTTCAGGCGTGCGTGAGGATACTTTGCCGCACCGAATAACCGGGCTCGATACGATCGTGCTCGTGACCGGAAAACTTCGGCTCCGGATTGCGCAGCCGATCGAGCACGAACAAGCGGATGGCCGAAGAAAGGTTGGCTTGACGGCGCGCCTTGTCGATCTCGCCCACCATGGTCGACAGTGTCGTGCGCTGCGCGCGCGCGATCTCCTTGAGCCCGCGCCAGAAGGCGTCCTCGAGACTGACGCTGGTCTTGTGCCCACCAATGACGATCGAGCGCTTGACAATCGGAGATTTCATGAGCTTTTCCCTTTTTTGCTCGCAAGGCAATGCACACCCACGCAGTCACTTCTGAACGGACGCGTCGCCAGCCGTTGCGCTTCGATCACGCGCACAAAAACGTTCGGCGCATCACGTCTCTGGATCACACGGCAAGATGTTTTCCCGTGCAAGCCAAGCAACGCGCGCAACGCCACCCCTCAATTTCGACAAGCAAAACTATGACAGGTAGTCCAGGATTGCGCTGTACAAAAATGCACAATGCAAAAATACCCGAGTGGGTAGCATCTTGCCGGATGCGACCGTTGCCCATACCTCGACACCGCCAAGAGGGATTGTTTTACCGGCGCGCGTGCTAGCGTTCGGCGCCGTGCGGCTGGTCATT
>CAYLMY010000091.1:10728-11809 GCA_964384635.1 uncultured Undibacter sp. | reverse complement strand
GCCGGCGAGGTGCTGGTCGAGGTCATGGCCACCGGCATCTGTCACACCGACGCCTACACGCTGTCGGGCGCCGATCCGGAAGGCATCTTCCCCGCCATCCTCGGCCACGAAGGCGCCGGCGTGGTGCGCGAAGTGGGCGCAGGCGTCACATCGGTGAAAGTGGGCGACCACGTCATCCCGCTCTACACGCCGGAATGCCGGCAGTGCAAAACCTGCCTCTCCCGTAGATCAAACCTCTGCACCGCGATCCGCGCCACGCAAGGCAAGGGCCTGATGCCGGACGGAACGTCGCGTTTCCGCTGCGATGGCGATCCGGTGTTCCACTACATGGGCTGCTCGACCTTCGCCAATTTCACCGTGCTGCCGGAGATCGCGGTCGCCAAGGTGCGCGAGGACGCGCCCTTCGACAAGATCTGCTACATCGGCTGCGGCGTCACCACCGGCGTCGGCGCCGTCATCAACACCGCCAAGGTCTGGCCGGGCGCCAATGTCGCCGTGTTCGGTCTCGGCGGCATCGGGCTCAATGTGATTCAGGGCGCCAAGATGGTCGGCGCCGACAAGATCATCGGCATCGATCTCAATCCGGCGCGCCGCGCCATCGCCGAGAAATTCGGCATGACCGACTTCATCAATCCCAGTGAAATCGGCGCCGACAAGGTGGTGCAGGCAATCGTCGATCTGACCGGCGGCGGCGCCGACTTCTCGTTCGAATGCATCGGCAATGTCAACGTGATGCGGCAGGCGCTGGAATGCTGTCACCGCGGCTGGGGCGAGAGCATCATCATCGGCGTCGCCGGCAGCGGCCAGGAGATCGCCACGCGCCCGTTCCAGCTTGTCACCGGCCGCGTCTGGCGCGGCACGGCGTTTGGCGGCGCGCGCGGGCGCACCGACGTGCCCAAGATCGTCGACTGGTACATGGAGGGCAAGATCAACATCGACGACCTGATCACCCACACCATGCCGCTCGAGCAGATCAACGACGCATTCGACCTGATGCACGAAGGCAAGTCGATCCGAAGTGTGGTGATTTATTGATTCGAGAAATTGCGGAAGGCGGGCGACACCCACTCTTCCCTCTCCC
>CAYLMY010000091.1:4285-10628 GCA_964384635.1 uncultured Undibacter sp. | reverse complement strand
CGGCGGCGTGCCCTTGGTGCAAAGCCGGCGCGGCCCGTTCGACGGCTGATAGGTGCAGTCGGACGGCGTGAAGGTGAAATAGGCTTGGCGGCAAGCCGCGATATCGCATTTGTCGCTGACCTGCTGGCCGGCGTCGGTCGCCGCATTTGGATTGGCCGCCGCGACGTCCTGCGGCGGCGTGCCCTTGTCGCAGTAGCGGCGCGGGCCTTCGTAGGGCTGCCACGAACAATCCGACGCGCGGAAGCTGCGATAGGCGGCCGCGCAGGCATCGATGTCGCATTTCGGCTGCTCGCTTTCCGCCGGCGGCTGCGTTGTGGTTTGTTCGGGCGCCATGAGGGCGGGCGTGGCGGTGACGTTGCGCGCAGCCTTCGCCGCCGGGTTGACCGCCGCAACCTGCGGCCCGCGCGCGGCCGGTTGCACCGGTTGCACTACGCGCGGCTGCGTGACGGCCTTGACCGTGCGCACGACCGGCGGCGGCAAATGCGCGGCGAGCTTGGCCGCCTGCACCGAGGCTTCCGTCTCATGCATTGGCGGCAGCGGCGCCACCGTCCAGTCGAGCCCGAACACGACGCTGCTGCCGGCGACCAGCAGCACCGCGCAATAGAACAGGAGCGACTTGGCTTGGCCCGGCTGTGACGATGACATGGCGGTGGCGGAGTTGCGGACCCGTTTTCCCGGTTCCCTTGCGTCAAGACTGCGTCAAGACGGTGGCGCTGCGCAAGACTTAGCTAAGACTTGCGGCGCCCTTGTGTTCCGCCGCACCTGAAATGACCTCATTCTCGCCCTTAATACGCATATCGCTGCTTTAGATGGCGAGCCCATTAGCCGGCGGCCGATTCGGGAGTCATCTGAATGTTGCTGCGCTTGACCACCGCGCTTTGCGGCATCGTGATGCTGCTTGCCGTTTCGCCGGCCGCAAAAGCCCAATCCGGCATTGCTTCGGTCTACGCTCATTCAGGCGGCAAGACCGCGAGCGGCGAAGCCGCAACGCCTGGCGCGCTGACCGCGGCGCACCGCACGCTGCCCTTCGGCACGCATGTGCGCGTCACCAACAAGCGCAATGGCCGCAGCATCGTCGTGCGCATCAACGACCGCGGTCCATTCCTGCCCGGACGCATCATCGACCTTTCGCCGGCGGCCGCCCACGCGCTCGGCATTTCCGGCCTGGCGCCAGTCACGGTGGACGCTACGCACGGCTAAGCGCCGGGCGGCGCACCAGCCTCACTTCAGTTTGATGACCACGTCCTGCCCTGCCGCGAGATCGAGCGGCGCCTTCCGGCTATCGAGATAGTGTACCTTCCGCGCCGTCGGTATGTCCGAAAAGTGCCATTTGCGGTCATCCCGGCAATTGACGGTGAAAAACCAAACGGAGAACCCCAGGCACGAAGAAACCCGGCCTCAAGGAGCAACCCGCACATTCGCACTTGATCTCTGTCAATTTTCATTGCCACCGATCATCATATATACTGGCGCCAATTATAAATGACTTGTCGGGGGAGGAGACTGTCATGAATGCGCCTGGCCGGGCGGGAACACGCATGACTGCGACAGATACGCCGCGCGGGTTGGCGCTATTGCGCGATCCGCTTCTCAACAAGGGCACCGCTTTCAGCGAGCAGGAGCGCGACGCGCTCGGCTTGCGCGGCCTTTTGCCCGCCCACGTGCTGACGATGGAGGCGCAGGCCACACGCTTGATGACCAATTTGCGCCGCCTGCCCAACGATCTAGAAAAATACGTGGCACTCAACGCGCTGCACGACCGCAACGAGGCGCTGTTTTTCCGCATCGTATGCGACAACATCGATGAAATTCAGCCGCTGATCTACACCCCGACGGTGGGGCTCGCCTGCCAAAGGTTCGGTCACATCTTCCAGCGGCCGCGCGGCCTCTTCATCAGCGCCAACGATCGCGGGCGCATCCCCGAACTCCTGGCCAATTGGCCTTATGCGGCGAAGCTTATCGTCGTGACCGACGGCGAGCGCATTCTCGGCCTCGGCGATCTCGGCGCCAATGGCATGGGCATTCCGGTCGGCAAGCTCTCGCTCTATACCGCCTGCGCCGGCATCCATCCGACGCTCTGCCTGCCGGTGATGCTGGACGTCGGCACCAACAACGAGACCTTGCTGAACGATCCCTACTATGTCGGCCTGCGCCAGAAGCGGCTTGCCGGCACGGCCTATGAAGAGTTCGTCGACGAATTCGTTACCGCTGCGCGCGCCGTTTTCCCCGGTGTGCTGATCCAGTTCGAGGATTTTGCCAACCACTCCGCTTTCCGTCTGCTGCACAAATATCGCGATAAGATCCCGGCCTTTAACGACGACATTCAGGGAACGGCAGCGGTGGCGCTGGCGGGGCTAATCTCGGCATTGCGCGAGACCGGCGGCAAACTGACCGACCAGAAGGTGCTGTTCCTCGGCGCCGGCGAGGCCGCGACCGGCATCGCCGACCTCGTGGTTTCCGCCATGATGGCGCAAGGCGCGAGCGAAGCCGAAGCGCGCCTGCGCATCTGGCTGGTGGATTCGCACGGCTTGGTGGTGAAGAGCCGCTCGGATCTTAGCCAGCACAAGCTTGGCTACGCCCATGAGCACACGCCGATCGGCGACTTCCTGACGGCGATCCGCACGCTCAAGCCGACGGCGATCATCGGCGTTGCGGCGGTCGGCGGCACCTTCACGCCCGAAGTGTTGCGGACCATGGCGCAGCTCAATAATCAGCCGATCATATTTGCGCTGTCCAATCCGACCTCGAAGGCCGAATGCTCCGCCGAGGAGGCCTACCGTCATACCGGCGGCCGCGCGCTGTTCGCATGCGGCAGTCCCTATGATCCGGTTGAGCTCGACGGCAAGACCTTCGTGCCGCGCCAGGGCAACAATTCCTACATCTTCCCCGGCGTCGGGCTGGGCGCGATCGTGAGCGGCACGCGGCTGATGACCGACGAGATGTTCATGGCCGCCGCGCACACTTTGGCGCATCTGGTGAGCGAAGCGGACATCGCGCAAGGCAGCCTCTATCCGGCGCTGCCGCGCATCCGCGAGGTCTCGGCGCATATCGCCGCCGCCGTTGCCGAAGTCGCCTACAAGCGCGGGCTTGCAGACGGGCAAGCGCCGAAAGACCTGCTCGCATCCGTCCGGGCGCAAATGTACGACCCGCACTATTGAAGCTTTACAGGCGCGGCAATCGATCCGACGATCGCTGGCCTTAAGTGGTCCGCAGGGCTTAACCTGAATACCGCAGTGCTCGCCGTTACGGCCTATGCGGTTGCGCTTCTGCAACCTTGTTCTTCCGGTGCCGCGTATTTTTCTGCGTCCGGTGTTTAATCTGCCGGCCGTAAAAGTTGATGATATTGCGAGCCGTGTCCTGGCTCAGCTTCTTGTATCGCTCAAAAGCCTGCGCAAGATTACCTGGCTGCAAATCGCGTTCGGCTACGTACATCCGCAGCAATTCTTCGACGGTCGTCCAGGAGCAGTCGGCCGCCTTGGCGAGAATCAAGACCAGATCCTCGCCTTTATCGAGCAGGGCGCGCTCGACCAGATCGGCCGGGATGCCGCCAAGTTTTGCCAGCGCGGCCACCGTCTGTTCGAATTCCTGCGCATGCGCGGTCGCGAGAATGTCGGATTCGGTGAGCGGGTTACCATTGCAGCGGTACTTGGCGTCGTGCATGGCGGTGGCATAGCGGTCCGACGCCTTGCGGACCTCGTGTTGCATGGTCGTTGCCACATCGTCGATCGTGTCGCGGATTGCAGCAGCAGCCTGCGGATTGGCCGTTTCGAGCGCGGAGCGCACCGAAGCTGAAGCCGTTTCAAGTAACTTCAGGAAATATTGGTGGGGTAGGTCGCCGCGTTGGCCAAGGGCCAGCGTCAATTTCTGGTCGGCAAGGGCACGGATCGTGAGCTTGTCATAACCGGCCGGAGAGAAGCGCGCACCTTTGTTTATCACCACCTTGTGGACGACGCGGCGATTGCCACGCTCGACCAGAACGTCAGTGACCAATTCGCTCAGCGTCAGGCGCTGGGCAATCGCGAACAGATGCTTTTGACTCTTCGTGGCCGCGTTCTCGACCAGATCGGCGTCGCTCAGTAGCTGCGAGTGGGTAAGCACCGGTTCGGCCACCGCGATCTCGTCGTCAAAGGCGAGCGCGCGGATGAGCTTGGGAGGACCGCCGTTGATGTGCGCCAGCCGGTGGGCAAGTCTTGCCCGAGCCTTCACCTCGATTTCGGCCGCGAGCGCCTGCAGCACGTCATCGAACAGTGCGATCTGGTCGAAGGAATAACCGCGCGAGCCAGCCGCGAACAGATCGGTGACACGCTCAAGAATTCTCAGGCGTTGTTTCTCACTGCCGGTCGCGACCGCGCTGTTCAGTTCGTCGACGAGCGATTGGTTTTCTGGGTGATTGGGATTCTCTATGGACAGTGCGGTGTTGAACATTGCGACAACTTTTCCAATGAAACGCAACCGGTGAGATTCTGGCTCCCGTTTCCACAGCGCTATCGCCGCCGGCGGTGGAACGTCGGTGCAATCTAGTGGCAAGGTGCAAAGATTGGACCCTATCCGAGCACTGCAAAAAGACTAAAATTTTAAGAAAATCTCAAAATGCGGGATGATTTCGGCCTTGAGTGGCGGCGACTTCGCCCCAAGGTCACACAGGTTCGCGCTCGGCCGGCGCGCCCAAAGCCGCCAGCAGCTTGCCCGCCACCACGGCCGGTCCTGCATGCCATTCGCGCGCATGTATCCGGACGGGACCGGCGCGCCGGCCTTCAATTTAGCCGTGTCCGAAAACGACCCGAGCAGCGCACGCCGCGCAGGTGATCTCGTCCTGTGGGCCGGCGCGGAAGCCTTCCGAAACGCTCTTCAGAATGGCCGAATGTCCGCCGTGCGGAAGGGCGATGCGTTCATGCTCTTCCCACTTGGCCGATCCGGCCCGATGGCATTTCGGACACCTGAAACGCATCGAGTAACTGTGACGGCGCGGCATGATCAGCCCTCCCGCCGTGTTGATTGTCCAACGTGATACTTCCCGAATTGCAATTGCCCGCTCTGGCTGGACCAAGGAGCGAGACAAATTCGGTATTTATTATCTAGCGAATGCAGGCCGGAGCGGCCGAATTGGGGTCTTGCCTGACTGATGCGACCCGCGGGGGCCGCTCCGGCGAACCGCTCGTGTGTTTCCCGCTATGCTGCGACGCGAACGGGCTACGCAGCAATCATCGCGGCTTTTTGACCCGGTGGAATCATGCAGACCTCCGCGTCACAAGAATGTAGCGAAAGTCTGGACCAATTAATCGGATTGTCAAGACGGTGCCGACCGCCCATCGTCGAAACGCCTAATGATTTATCTCGTTCTCGAACCGCCGCCGCAATACCTGCACCCCTACCACGGGGCCGTGATCGAGCGCGTGCTGCCGCTGGCCGAGGCCCGGCGCCTCTGCGCGCGCATGGGCGCGCCGGCCGATGGCTGCTCGTGGCTGAAGCGCGGCGCCTGTTACATCGTCATCCCGCGCGGCGGGCCGGTGCGCGATCTGAGCGCCTACCGGCGCCATGAGCTGGCTCACTGCAACGGCTGGTCCGGCAGTCACGCTAGTGCGCGCAGGCCAAGCTTGCGGCCACGCCGCCGAGGAAAATAATCGGAAGCAACGACGTTCGCGGTTGCCATCACTTGACAATACGATGCAGGGCACGCGTTCGGCCGCACGCGGCCGATAATTGCCATTTCAAATTTCTGGGGCCAACAGCGCACATTTAAGCCTGCATTTGTCATATCGCCGATGGGCCAGAAGTCGAATAAGCCGTCTTCTTCAGTCGCTTAGCACAATAACGTAACTTGCCTCCCCCCTCCTACCAAATGCTATCATTTGCATTGTTCCCGACGATCGAGCGATCAAACGTTGATTAAGGACTCATGACGTCATTCGAACCCGACGGCGTATACGCGGGCATCCCATACCGGGTGCTCGCGGATAATTCGATTGAAGCCATGCTGCCGGGCGGATTGGTCAAATTCAAAAATTTGGACCAGCTCTTGGCTTCAGTAAATGGCCCACCCATCGACGTGACGCGTTCGTTTGATGTGCTGGGGAATGCGGATACGCGGAACGGCGGTTTACCGGCACTGGCAAGACCGCTCGATTACTACTCGCTTCTCTTAGACGCAATAAAAAAAGCCGAACGGAATTCGGCTCAGTTGCGAGCGCTGGTGTACGAACGTGCACGTTTCAATTTCAAGCGTGACATTCTGTTCGGACATTCATCGCTGGGCATGGCCGACCTGGTACGACACATCAATGATTTCGAGCTCGCGGTTGCCCGCATCGAAGCGACTGCCGATATTGACGAACCCAGCACGGCC
>CAYLMY010000091.1:0-4185 GCA_964384635.1 uncultured Undibacter sp. | reverse complement strand
GCTCGCGGTTGCCCGCATCGAAGCGACTGCCGATATTGACGAACCCAGCACGGCCTATCGTGAACAGGAAATTGACGAACCCAGTACGGCATATCGTGAAAGGGAAATTGACGAACGCGGTACGGCATATCGCGCAAACGAATACGAGGCCGCAGTCGATCACGACGAGGCAAATGCATCGAATGCATCGTTCGATGACGAACCCGACATCGTTTATCCGGAACAAGCAGAGCCGATCGAGGCCGCTCCATCCCCGTCGACTAGTGCGGTCGAGGTTTTTTCGCCGCGCAGAGTCGCTCCGCTGCATGAGTGGCTTGCCCCCACCCGAATGAGAGATTTTCCGTATGAGCAGAGGCCAAGCGAATTTTTGCCGTACCGGCGATCTGCAATAGAGAAATTCGGATTCCTGGCTTTCGGGCTGGCGTTCATCGGAGCCGTGATTGTTCTTGCGAGCATGCTGTGGCTCCCAGGCAGGGCCCCCCAACAGGTCAAAATCGTGACTCCACCGCCGAAACCTGTCGTGGCGGCTACGGAGAACGTTGCCCCGGCCCCGAAAGTAGTTGCCCCGCCGCCGAAACCCGCTCCGCCAAAATTGCCGTTCCCCTTGCCAACCTCGTTCGGCGTCTATGCGCTGAACGACAACAAGCTCACCGAACTGCAAACCTTGCCGATCAGCGTACCTGATCCGCGCGTTGCGTTATCGGCGGGAATAAAAGAGCCGAGCAGCAAGATTATATCCGGCAATAAGCCCGCCTTCATTCTCTTTCGGCGTGATTTTCGAAATAATGTGCCGCAAAAAATCACTTTGCGCGTGATCGCGCGGACGGTGCGGGAAACGAAGATCGTCAATGGCAAGGCAACCGTGAATAAGCTCGAGGGGCCATGGCGGGTCCGAAATATTTCGCAAAATCTCAATGTTTCACCCATCGCGGGCGCACCTGAAATGCTCATGGCGCGTTTAGGTGAAGGCGAGTCGTTGGCTGCGGGGCGCTACGCGCTCGTCATCAACCGGACCGGCTATGACTTCCAAATCAAGGGCCCGGTAGAGTCGAAGGAGTTCTGCCTCGAAGGATTTGAAACAACAAACGGGTCAGTATATACGCAGTGCCGAACGCCATAGGCTCAAGATATTTCCCCGAGCGTGCACGTTTTGAATGCACGCGGGTTCGTTCCTGAATTGCTATTGACTGCCAAACAACAATCTCGGCCATGACCGCCTCTTAAACGCCATGCTACACCGGCCCGCGCCGCAACCACCGCCGGGACCATGCCTCAAACGCCGTCGCTCAAGGACTTCCGCCGCATCGTCGTGGAGGTCACTACGCAGACGGGAACCCGAAGGCAGTGATCCCGCGCGCGTGCAGCCTCTCACGCGATAGGATAACCTACGTCAGAAATTGTAGATGAAGGCCCTCCTTGGCAAAGAACGAGCACGTCGAGCGCAAACTTGCCGCGATCCTGGCCGCGGACGTCGTCGGTTATAGCCGGCTGATGGGCGCCGACGAGGTCGGGACGCTGCGCGCGCTCAGGGCTGTCCGCAAGGAACACGTCGATCCCGCCATCGCCGCCCATGGCGGGCACATCGTCAAGACGACGGGTGATGGATTGTTGGCGGATTTCGCCAGCGTCGTCGATGCGGTTGCCTGCGGGGTCGCCATCCAGCGTAAAATGAGGGAACGAAACCGCGATGTTGCGGAAGACAAACGCGTCGTGTTCCGCATCGGCATCAATATCGGCGACATCATCATCGAAGACAACGACATCTTCGGCGACGGCGTCAACATTGCCGCGCGGCTCGAATCGATCTGCGAGCCGGGCGGACTTTGCATTTCGGATAACGCGTGCGACCAGGTGCGCGACAAGCTGCCATTGACCTTCGCCGATGGCGGCGAGCAGCAGGTCAAGAATATCGCCAGACCGGTGCGCGTGTTCGGCCTTTCGCCGCAAGCGATCGCCGAGGCGCCGGACCTGGCGCAAGGGCGAGCGGTGCCGGCGACGTCGCGCAAGCGCACCATGCTGGCGGCCGCGGCCGCGCTCATGTTGGCTGTTGCCGGCGGCGGCATCTGGTGGGCGCTCCACGGCATGCCTTCGGCAACTCAAACATCGTCCAGCACGGATGTGCGTCCTTCGATCGCGGTACTGCCGCTCGTCTCGCTTTCGGAAGGCAAGGAAGATTACTTCGCCGACGGCCTGACTGAAGACATCATTTCCGCGCTTGGACGGTTCTCCGAAATTACGGTGCGCTCGCGCAACGCCGTCTTTGCCTATAAGGGCAAGACGCCGAAACCCGATGAAGTCGGCCGCGCGCTCGACGTGCGCTACATCGTGGAAGGCAGTATCCGCCGCAGCCCCGAACGTATTCGCATTTCGATTAACCTCACCGCCGCCGGGCGCGGCACCCAGCTCTGGTCGGAGAATTACGACGTCGCACCGATGGACATCTTCTCGGTGCAGGACGACATCACCCGGCGTATCGCGGGCACGCTGGTCAGCCGTTTGACCAATCTGGAACTGGCAAAGGTTGCCACCAAGCCGCCGAGCAGTCTGGAGACCTACGATCTCGTGCTGCGCGGCCGCGATCTGGCCGCGCGCGTCAACCGCACCGCCAACTCGCAGGCGCGCGCGTTGTTCAATCGCGCCATAGAACTCGATCCCGGCTATGCGCCCGCCTATATCGGGCTGGGACGGGTCGAGCTGAACGGTGTCTTGCAGGGATGGACCGCGGATCCCCAAGGCGCGTTGCGGCGCCTTGAGACTCTCGGCCAGAAAGCCATCGGCATCGATCCGACGAGCGCCGGTGCGCACGCGCTGCTCGGTAGCGGCTACCTCGTTTTTGGCGACTTCGATCGCGCGCTGGACGAAATGCGGCGCGCGGTCAAGCTCAACAACAGCGATCCGGAGGCCTATGCCGGGCTGGCGACGGCGTCGCTCTGGTCGGGCGATGTCGATGCCGCGGTGAAGGATTTCGAAACCGCCAGCAAGCTCGGGCTCAACTTCACGGTGAACCAATCGTTCATCCTCGGCACGGCCTATCTGCTCGCCGACCGCAGTGCCGACGCCATCCGCACGCTCGAACGCTCGCTCGCGCGCAACAAGACCGAACCCTACTCGAATGCGATATTGGCTGCGGCCTACGCGCAGGCGGGACGGCAAGCCGACGCCGCCAGGCAAGCAGCGACGGTTCGGCAGATCGACCCACGCTTCGACAGCGCCGACTTCGGATCGCTGCTGCGCAAGCCGGAATTGCGGGCGAAGCTTACTGCCGCGCTGAACAAAGCGGGGCTATAGTCTCGCGCGTTATTTGCGCTTTCTGATGGTCTACTGCGTGCGAAGCTTCTGCCAGTTCTCGCCGGCTTTTTCGGCAATGGCGACCGACTCCTTGTTGAAGAGCGGCACGCCCTTCTTTATCGCAAAAACGTAAAGCTTGCCATTAGTGATCGCCCACGCCTCCGGATCGGCCTCGACCTTGTGGCCGCGCGAGAGCTGGATCGCGCAATAGCCGTCGAACTGCGGCGCGTAATGCTCTGGGTCGGCGGCAAACTTGTCGCGGTGCGCGGCGCTCTTGAACCAGTAAGTGGTGTCGTCGAACGCGAAGGTGAAGTCCTTCGAGCCTTTTTCCGGCTTGCCGTCGGTGAAATAGGACACCGGATCGTAGCCCTTGAGCGCGACGCGCGGGCCTGCGCTCGGCGCCGCGCTTTGCGCAAGCGCGCCGGTACAAACCGCAACGCTCACCACCGCAGAGACGAAAGCCCGCCGCGAAAGATCGCTCATCATTTTGCTCCTGAAAATTTCCGCCTATTCACGTCAACGATACCATGCGAAGCGGCTGTGTGCTCAGTCACGTTTGCGCGACAGCAACCCGATCGCCGCCATCGCAGCAGCCAAATTGAAGCAAAATTGAGACAGCCGGCCGCCCATGACGGCCACGGGTTGCCATGCTGAACACCGCCCGCATTTAATAATTCCGCCGGGACCATGTCTCAAACGCCCTCGCTCAAGGACTTCCGCCGCATCGTCGTCAAGGTCGGCTCCTCGCTGCTGGTGGACGCCGCCGCAATCGGGCAGTGGTCGCGGAGACCTCCTCAGAGACGACGATCTTGCAATCGAGCGCCTGATAGTCGGGAAAAGCCAGCCATGACGAGTCCGATACACCCGTGCTAGACAGCGCGCACATTTAGCGCCGTC
>CAYLMY010000090.1:0-11817 GCA_964384635.1 uncultured Undibacter sp. | reverse complement strand
CCGCATCGCCTCGGCATCGTCGGCGGCCGCGGCGATGGCGCGGCCATTGTCGGACAGCAGCGCGGCGAGATGCCGGTCGGGGTCGGCGCCCATAAGGCGGATGAGCCGCTCGGGCTCGCGGCTCGCAAGGTCCCACAGATAGGGCGAGCTCTCGCTGAGGCTTTCCAGCAGCGTGTTGACGGTTCGGTGCGCGGCCAGCAGGCCTTTGAGAAGCTTGGCCGTATCCGCCGGCAGACCGGCGAGCCATTCGGCGACGCGGGCGCGCGCAGCCTTCGGCTCAACCAGCTGCGGCGCGATCGCAATGCGATCGGCCAGCGTCACGCCGCCACGCGGCTGCGCGGCGCCACGCTGAGGCGCGGCGGCGGGCTTACGTTTTTTAGGCTTGCGCGGCGAGCCCTTTTTCGGAGTCATCCCGCACTCTGTAGCGGCCCTCCGCGCGGCAAGGCAATGACACTTTTCAGGCCGGGATGATTGTCCTCCAGCGTCAATTCGCCGCCATGCAGACGCGCCACCGCCGAGGCCAGGCTCAAGCCGAGCCCGGACCCCGGCTGCGAGCGGCTCTGCTCCAGGCGCACGAAGCGCTCGACCACATGGGCGCGGTCGGCTTCCGGAATGCCAGGACCGGTGTCGGCGACGGTGAGCAGGATGCGATCGCCGGTATTGAGCGCCTGTACGACGATTTCCGGCGCCACGCCGTTGGCCGCGGTCGCCTGCGGCTCAACATATTTGATGGCGTTGTCGACCAGATTGGCGAGCGCCTGGCTGATCAGCTCGCGGTTGCCCTTGAGGCGCGCCGGCGCGTCGGCCTCCACCTTGAGCGCGATACCCTTTTCTTCCGCCAACGGCTCGTACAGTTCGCCGACATCGTGCGCGATCTCGGCGGCGTCGAACTCGTTCATGTCGTCACGCGCCTGTCCCGACTCCGCGCGCGCAATCATCAGCAGCGCGTTGAAGGTGCGGATCAGCCCGTCCGATTCCTCGATGGTCGCTTCCAGCGCTGTGCGGTATTCGGCGTCGTTGTGCGAGGAGCGCAGCGCCTGTTCGGCGCGATTGCGCAGACGAGTGAGCGGCGTCTTGAGATCGTGCGCGATGTTGTCGGAGACTTCCTTCAGTCCCTGCATCAGCGCCTCGATACGCTCGAGCATGGCGTTGAGGTTTTGCGCGAGGCGGTCGAGCTCGTCGCCGGTGCCGGCGACCGGCAGCCGTCCGCTGAGATCGCCCTTCATGATGGTCTTGGTGGTTTCCGTCATGGCGTCGACGCGGGCCAGCACGCGGCGGGAAACAAACAGGCCGCCGGCAAGCCCCAGCACGATCACGATGGCGACCGACCAGCGCCCGGCGGCGAGCACGATGCGATAGAGCCGCTCGCGCTCCTCCAGATCGCGCCCGACCAGCAGGCGGAAACCGCCGGGCAATTGGAACACCCGCACCAGCGCCTCATGCTCCGGATGCGACGGGTGAGCCGGACGCGCCGGGGCTTCGGCCTCGTCGAGCCGGCGGTAGGCCGTTTCGGTCCAGCCCGGATTGTCAAGAATGCCGGGCGCCAGCGCGGTGACGTTGCCGGCGAGCGCGTCACCGTTGAAAGTGGTGACGAGGTAGAGACTGGAGCCGGGCCGGCGTGCACGCGCATCGACCACGATCACCAGCCGCCGGATACCGCCGAGCCGGTATTGTTCCGACAGGCCGGTGATCTCGGCATTGACCGTTTCGGTAATCTGCTCGGTGATCAGGCGGCGGGTATTGAGGGCGAAATAGCCGAGCAAAAAGGCGGCAAACAGCGCGAACACCGTCAAATAGACCAGCGTCAGCTTGAACGTGGTGGTGCGAAAAAGCTTACCGAGCGCCGTCACGGATCATGTATCCCGCGCCGCGGACCGTATGCAGAAGCGGCTGGGAGAAACCTTTATCGATTTTCGAGCGCAAACGCGAGATGTGCACGTCGATCACGTTGGTTTGCGGGTCGAAATGGTAGTCCCACACGTTCTCCAGCAGCATGGTGCGGGTCACCACCTGCCCGGCATGCTGCATCAGGTATTCCAGCAGGCGGAATTCGCGCGGTTGCAGGGAAATCTCCTCCGCGTCGCGGCGGACCTGGTGCGACAGCCGGTTGAGCTCGAGATTGCCAACGCGCAGCACGGTTTCCTCGGCTCGAGAGCCGCGCCGGCGCGCCAGCACCTCGACGCGAGCAAGCAATTCGGTAAATGAATAGGGCTTGGGTAGGTAGTCGTCGCCGCCAGCGCGCAAGCCCTTAACCCGGTCATCGACCTGGCCGAGCGCCGACAGGATCAGCGCCGGCGTCTCGATGCCTTTTTCGCGCAAGGTGCCGATCACCGACAGCCCGTCGCGCTTAGGCAGCATGCGGTCCACGATGAGGATATCGTACTGGCCGTCGAGCGCCATTGCCAACCCGTCCTCTCCGTCGGTGGCGGCGTCAGCCACATGGCCGACCTCGCGGAACGCCTTGACCAGGTAGTCGGCGGCGGCGCGGTCGTCCTCGATCACCAGAATGCGCATGGTGGTCCGATCCGGTTGCGCATCGGCCGTCCGGCCGGAGGCGCGAGCCCCTTGAATATCCGCATAAGTGGGCATCGGTCACACCAATTCCAATTGATTCGGTGGCGGGTCAATTCCCTGCCGGGTCGCCTCCCCCCGATTTGCCGGCTAAATCGGCGGGGCGAGAGCGTTTGCCGCCGTTTCGTACGCGAGGGGGTGGCGGATTTGGCCCGCCAACCCCCTCAACGACCCCACCCCAGCGGGGGCGACGGATGCCGGGGTTGGAGTTCGGCTCGGAAAGTGGCCGGGAGGGTCGCCGGCGCACTTACCGGAAAGAGCTGGGACGGGCCCGAAGGCCCGTCCCGTGAGGTCGCACCACCGGCGGGGGCGACGGATGCCGGTGGAACGCCCCTAACTCGTTGCGTCAGCCTCGGCCGACCGGCAGGGCGACGAAGCGGGTGTTGTCACCCTTCTTCACCCGCATCAGGACTGTTCGCTTGCCGCCTGAACGGGCCTGGTTGATCTCCTTGCGAACGTCGGACGGGGTGGCGACGGACTTGCCGGCAACTTCGAGGATGATGTCGCCGGTCGAGAAGCCGTGGTCGGCCGCGACGCCGGACGAGTCGATGTCGGTCACCACCACGCCTTCGCTACCCGCACCCGCTACGTGCGCGGCCGGTGCGAGCGTCAGGCCGAGCTTGGCGAGATCGGTGCCGGTGCTGCCATTGTTCTCGTTCGAGCTCGCATTAGCCTCCACGGACTTCGGCATTTCGCCGAGCGCGAGCGTGATCGTCTTCTGCGAGCCCTTGTGCAGCACCGAGAGCTTGACGTCGGTCTTGGGCGCCAGCGCGCCGATTTTCTTGGCGAGATCGCGGGCGTCCTTGACCGGCTGACCGTTGACCGCGGTGATGACGTCGCCGGCTTCGATGCCGGCCTTCGATGCCGGGCTATGCGGCTGCGGCTGAGCGACCAGCGCGCCTTCCGCGGTCTTGAGGCCGAGGCCGTCGGCAATGTCCTTGGTCACCGGTTGAATCTGCACGCCGATCCAGCCGCGCGTGACCGAACCGTGTTCCTTGAGCTGGTTGACCACGCTTTTGACGGTGTCGGCGGGAATCGCGAAAGCAATGCCGACCGAGCCGCCCGAGGGCGAGAAGATCGCCGTATTGACGCCGATCACGTTGCCTTCGGTGTCGAAGGTCGGACCGCCGGAATTACCTTTGTTGACCGGCGCGTCGATCTGGATGAAGTCGTCATAGGCGTTGGCGCCGATATCACGGCCGCGCGCCGAGACGATGCCGGCAGTGACGGTGCCGCCGAGGCCGAACGGATTGCCGACCGCAAGCACCCAGTCACCGATGCGCGGGGTCTTATCGGACAGCTTCACATAGGGGAACGGACCGTCGTCGACCTTGATCAGCGCGAGATCGGTGCGCGGATCGCTGCCGATGACCTTGGCCTTGTGCGTCTTGCCGTCGTCGGTCTTGACCTCGACGCTCTCGGCTTTATCGACCACGTGGTTGTTGGTCACCGCGTAACCGTCGGGCGAAATGAAGAAGCCGGAGCCTTGGCCCATGATCATGTTATGACCATGGCCGTGTGGCAGGCCATGCGGATTATCCGGCAAGTCCGGCATGCCGAAGCGGCGGAAGAATTCCCGCAGGCCAGGCGGAATTTCATTGCTGGTGAAGCGGGAGGTTTGCACGCCGCCATTGACCTTGACGCGGACCGAGATCACCGCCGGTTTGACCTTGGCGACAATGTCGGCGAAGCCGACCGGAGCCGGCATCTTTTGCGCCTGCTCGCTCAGGTTCTGCGCCAACGCGGCCGGGTAGTGGGCCGACAAATTGAGATCGGGGGCGACCACGAACGCGGCGGCGCCGAGGCCGGCGATGGTGCTGGCGAGCAGGATGACACGGCGGGCCGAAAGCACGCGCCGCTTCTTGGGGGTCTCGGGAGCGGGGGTGACGCTCGGGTTCATCGGGCAATCTCCATCTCGTTTCGTGGCGCGCTTGTGCGCGCTGCTTCGAACCTGAAGATGGGGGGATGAGCCTTACGGCGTCCTGTCGGCGGGATTAAACTTTTGTAACGTGGGGATAAAAGATTTGTCTTTTAATTCAATAGGTTGTGCAAGGCTTAGTCGGTGCCCGGTTCGACCAAAGTCGCAAGCCGGCGCTGTTCGGTGGCGCTGAGCGCCGGCGGTTCCGTGCTCGCCATCTTGCGCCGACGCATCGCCACGAACAGCCCGGCCACGCCGGCAATGAGCGCCAGCGGCGGCAGGCCCCACAACAGCAGCGTATGCAGTTCGAAGCGTGGCTTGAGCAGCACGAATTCGCCGTAGCGCGCCACCAGAAAATCGAGCACTTGGCTGTCGCTGTCGCCCGCCTTCAGCCGTTCGCGCACCAGCACGCGCAGATCATGCGCCAATTCCGCTGCTGAATCGTCGATATCTTGGTTCTGGCAGACCAGGCAGCGCAGCCCTTGCGAGAGATGGCGCGCGCGCGCCTCCAGCGCCGGGTCCTTCAGCATTTCGTCCGGCGTGACCGCATGCGCCATCGTCGGCGCTAGCAGCGCAAACAATAATGCAATGAACGCAAACCGGCGCATGATGCCCTACTCCGCCGGTTGCAGCGCCGGTTTTGCCGCCGGTTTGGGCGCGCCGACGCGCAGCCGCCGGTCGGAAAGCGAGAGCGCACCGCCCAGCATCATCACCACCCCGCCCAGCCAGATCAGCAGCACCATCGGCTTATAATAGAGCCGGATCGCGATGCTGCCGTCAGGCTTGCTGTCGCCCAGCGAAAGGTAAAGCTGTCCGGGGCCGCGCGCCATCAGCGCCGCTTCGTTGGTCGTCATGTCGCGCGAGGCAAAGCTCCGCTTCGACGGATGCATCACGCCGACCGGCACGCCGCCTTTGTGCACCGTGAAGGTCCCGACCTCCTCCGTGTAGTTGGGGCCGGGCATCTGCTTGAGGCCCTCGTATCTCAGTTCGTAGCCCGACAGCGACACGGTCTGCGACGGCTTGATCTCGATGATGCGCTCGGTGCCCCAGGCGGCGGCGCCGACGATGCCGAGCAGCGTCATCGCGATGCCGAAATGGGCGACCGCCGTGCCCCAGGCCGAGCGCGGCATGCCGGCCGCGCGCGCCCGCACCGTTGCCAGCGGCATGCGCAATAGGCCCGTGCGTTCGGCGATATCGACCAGCGCGCCGACCATCACATAGAAAGCAAGTCCGACGCCGAACGGCGCCAGCAGCGAGGTGCCGCCTTCGATGGCGAACGCGACGCCGACCGCGACGAGGCCGACACCGAACGCCGCCATCAGCCGCTGCGCCGCGCCTAAGATGTCGCCGCGCTTCCACGCCAAGAGCGGCCCGAACGGCATGGCGAACATCAGCGTCAAAAACAGCGGCCCGAAGGTCAGGTTGAAGAACGGCCCGCCCACCGTGATCTTGGTGCCGGTAAGCGATTCCAGCGCCAAGGGATAAAGCGTGCCGACCAGCACGGTCAGGCAGGACGTGGTGAGGAAAAGATTATTGAACACCAGCGCGCCTTCGCGCGAGATCGGCGCGAACAGCCCGCCTTGCTTGAGCACGGACGCGCGCCAGGCAAACAGCGTCAGGCTACCGCCGATGAACAGCACCAGGATGGCGAGAATAAAGACGCCGCGGCGCGGATCGTTGGCGAAAGAATGCACCGAGGTGAGCACGCCCGAGCGCACCAGGAAGGTGCCGATCAGCGACAGCGAGAAGGTTAGAATGGCAAGCAGGATGGTCCAGATCTTCAGCGCATTGCGCTTTTCCATCACCACCGCGGTATGCAGCAACGCGGTGCCGGCGAGCCACGGCATCAGCGAGGCGTTCTCCACCGGATCCCAGAACCAGAAGCCGCCCCAGCCGAGCGTATAATAGGCCCAGTACGAGCCCCCCGCGATGCCAAGCGTCAGGCACATCCAGGCGGCCAGCGTCCAGGGCCTCACCCAGCGCGCCCAAGCCGCGTCGATGCGGCCCTCGATCAGCGCGGCGATGGCGAAGGAGAACGCCATCGAGAAGCCGACATAGCCGAGATAGAGCAGCGGCGGATGAACGGCGAGGCCCGGGTCCTGCAGGATCGGGTTGAGCGACTGGCCCTGCGCCGGCGCCGGAAACAGCCGCAGGAACGGATTCGAGGTGAGCAGGATGAAAAGATAGAAAGCGCAAGCGATCCACGACTGCACCGCCAGGGCATTCGCCTTCAAACTCGCCGGCAGATTGCCGCCGAAAAGCGCGACAGCTGCGCCGAACAGCGACAGGATGAGCACCCACAGCAGCATCGAGCCTTCGTGGTTCCCCCAAACGCTGCTTATCTTGTAGATCACCGGCATCATCGAATTCGAGTTCTCGACGACCGTACGCACCGAGAAGTCGGAGGTGACGTAGCAGATGGTGAGCGCCAGGAACGAGAGCGCGACGAAAACGAACTGCATCAGCGCGGTCGAATTGGCGAGCCGCATCAGAACGGCGTCGCCCCTGCGAGCGCCGATCACCGGCGCCACCGATTGCACCAGGCCAAGCGCCAGCGCGAGAACCAACGCATAATGGCCGAGCTCGGGGATCATCGCATCGCTCCTTTCGCGGCTTGCTCGGCGCCTTCCTGCCAGCGGCCGGATTTCTTCAGCGCGTCGACCACTTCTTTCGGCATGTAGCGCTCGTCATGCTTGGCGAGCACGGTGTCGGCGGTGAACATGCCGCCGGGCTCGAGTTTGCCCTCCGCCACCACGCCCTGCCCTTCGCGGAACAGGTCGGGCACGATGCCCTGGTAGTGCACGGGGACGTCGTTCTTGCCGTCGGTGACCTTGAAACTAATGCGCAGATCGGCGCCGCGCTCGACACTGCCCGGCTTGACCAAGCCGCCGATGCGGATGCGGGTGCCGGGCGCGAGATGCTCGGTTGCGACGTCGGTCGGCGACTGGAAGAACACGATGGAGCTGCTCATGGCGCTGAGCACCAGCGCCAGCGCGATGCCCAGCACGCCGAGGCTGGCACCGATCAGAATCAGGCGTCGCTGCTTGCGGGTCATGGCGCTTTAAATCCTACTCAACTTTCGAGCCCCAGGCGTTCGATGGTGTCCTCGATGCGGCGCAGCTTGTCGGGTTCGCTGGCAAACACGCGCCGCGCAAGCGGCCAAAGCACGGCGAAAACCACCGCCGCCGTCATCAGCGCAATTACCAGCCACAGGGTCATGCAACCATTCTACCGGCCACCAGCCGCCAGGCGGGCGGCGCGACAGGGTCATACATCACGCCCAATCGTGGCGGCAATGAGCAAGATCAAAGCTGCGGCGTAATGACCTGCCAGGGTGCCTTATGCTAGACTTTTGGCCCATTCCGACCGCATCAGGGAGCCGCCCATGATCGTCACCATCGTCACCTTCCGCCTGCCGAAGCCGGTCACCCTTGCCGAGGCGACGGCGACGTTTAAGAGCACGGCGCCGAAATATCAGGGTTTGACCGGCCTCGTGCGCAAAAACTATGTATTGAGCGAGGACGGCACCCGCGCCGGCGGCGTCTATATCTGGGAAACCCGCGCCGATGCCGAGCGCGTCTATACCGAGGACTGGAAGAAGATGGTCGAGGCGAAATACGGCTCGCCGCCGATCGTCGAATACCTGCACTCGCCGGTGATGGTCGACAATCGCGACGGCAGCATCAGCGTCGCCGCCTGACGCTCGGGTTATCCGGCCTGCGCCGCCTTGCGCTCGGCCGCGCCCGCCACCTCCGCCGCCTTGGTGAGTAGTCCGGCGTAATCCCCGCCGAACACCTTGGCGCAGAAGCGTACCGCGGCATCGACTTGGCTTTGGCGAAAGCGGCGGTCGGCATTGCCGGCACGGCGCAGGCCATCGAGCAGCACCCGTGTTCCGCTGTCGAGATATTGCTGGATCTCGGAAAAGGTACGCTGCGTCATCTCGTTGAGTGCGAGTTCCCCCGCGAAATGCCGGCAGTCACCGACGAAACCCAGCAGCGCCTCGGTCTCGGCCACATCGTCGGCATCGAGCACCGAATTGGCGCGGATTTCGGTGGACGGGCGCGGCCGCAACAACCGCCGCACCCGGCCGGGCGCGGATTCGATTTCGGAGCGCAGCAGATCGGCGATCTGGGCGCGCAGGCCTGCGAGCGCGCGTCCCCAACTGCTGTCGACCGGAAGGTCGAGTTCGGTCCGCAGTCCGCGCGCGGCGTCGTGAATGGTCTTGAGCAGTGCGCTCACCGCCACGCCGCGCCCGCTGCGCAGATCGTTGCGCAGCTCGCCCAACAGCCGCTCAAGTTCCGCGAGCACGATGGTCACCGTCACGCCGTAATGGGTCTCGGCCACGCGCGTAGCGATATCGCTGCCGGCCGCCTTGATGCCGAAACGGATGATCTGCCACGGTGCGGCCAGCCGGCTCATCACCATCAGCACCGCATAGAGGAAAAGCTCACCCTCGCGGGCGGAGATATTCTCGATCAGCGCCTTGTATTCGTCGAGCTCGCCGTTGGCCAGATTGACGATGCGGAGCGGCAGATCGGCGGCCATCGTCGCAAGGATGTCGCGGCCGGCCAGTACGCATCGCAGCGTGGTTGCGTCGTCGCTTGCGCGCGAGGTGCCGATCTGCGCCAGCATGCGGCGGTGGATCCTGTCGTCGGAGGCACCAGCGGCCAGCCTTTCTGCGATCGCGGCGGCGGCCTTATCCTGGAAGGCGCGCACGGCATGCTCGGCCCTCGGCGCATCGTCGGCCAGCACGGCATCGTTCACCTCGTCGGCCAGGTGCTTGGCGTCCTCGGGCAGCAGGTCGCGGCGGATCCAGGTCCACAGCGTCTCCAGCGATGAGCGCGCGAGACGGCCGGGATGATGGTGGTCGGCGCGGTCGTCGACCAGGAATGGTTCGAGCGGCTTGAAGAACAGACGGGCGCAATGGCCGATGCGGGGGGCGCCATCGCGATGCTCGCGCACGATGCCGCGCAGTTGCTGCAGGACGAGGTCGGTGGCGGCCGCCTCATCGCCGCCGAGCAGGCTGCGTTCGAAATTCGCGATCAGCAGCGAACGCGCCTGCGGCGAAAGTTCGCGCAGGTACTGCTCCAGCCGCTCGATGGTTTCGGCGCCCGCCATCTCCGCGTTATCCGCGTGTTCGTCGCGTATTTTGATACCGCCGCGGGCGTTAACATTTCATTAAGCATGTCGCGGCGGCCAGCGCGTGATCTCGAAAAAGTCTGCCCCGACCTGATCGGGGGTGGGGACCGCTTTTCGGAAAAGATCACGCGCAAACGTTTGAAGACCGCATCAGCTAAGTGGCGTCCAGGTACCGTCCGGGTTGTGGCAGGCGGTGCCGCGAGCGGTCTGCGGGCGGCCGTCGATATAGATGGTGTGGGTATAGGAGCGGCAGCGCCGCCCGTCCGCTTCGTAGTAGGGGCCGGGCACCACGGTGCCATAGCGGCCGGAGTCCGGATTGCGCCACGACACCGGCGCGCCCGATGCGCCGTCGTTGAGCGCGCTCATCTGCGCGGCATAGGCGCGTTGCCTGTCTTCATCGTCCATGGCGGCGCCGATGCGATTGCCGATCAGCGCGCCTAACCCCGCGCCGATGGCCGCGCCCGCCAGATGGCCGCCGACGCCGCCGCCGAACTGCGAGCCGATGGCCGCGCCCGCCAAGCCGCCGAGCAGCGTGCCGGTATTCTCCCGCGGGCCGCGTCCGGTGTCCGGATCGCCGGCGCAGGCGGCAAGCGCCAGTGCGATGGCAGTGACGGCGGCGAACCTGGCTGCGGACATTGCGACCCCCGGGAAATCGACAGGATGGAATGCGAGGACAGTCGACCTATCGAGATGGGAAGAATTGGGCGAAAGTCCGGCGGACAGCTGGACACGGGGCAAAAGCGCCGGCAGCGCGCGCTCGAGATAGCGGGCAACCTGGTCGCGCATGATCGCGGCCTGCTCCAGCACCTTGGCGGCGAAGGGGTCGCGGCGGCAAAAGCCGACCCGGGCAGAAGGCCGATTAGAAAAAACAGAGTAAGTCGGGGGAAGACCGGCATGAGGCGGGGTGATAGCGCATGATCCCGAAAAGCATGTCCCCGACCCCGATCGGGGATGAGGACCGGTTTTCGGCCAAGATCATGCTCAACGTAGAGACGCGCCGGTGAACGTCAGGTGAACGCGAAGCCGAGCTTAGCTTTCAAAGCCTTCGAACGAGGCAAAGGCTTCGAGCGGCTCGCGCGGTGAGCGCCAATTGTTGATCGGCGCGTCCGTGTCGGCGTGGCCGAGGGCCAGGCCGCAGAACAGAATGTATTCGGGGGGAAGATCGAGGAAGGAATAGACGGTCTTGTGCCAATGGGTCCAGGCTTCCTGGCCGCAGCTGTGCAGGCCGTGCTCGCGCGCCAGCAGCATGACCGTCTGGATGTAGCCGCCGAGGTCCGACCATTGCGGCGGACCCATGCTGCGGTCGATCGACAGCAACAGCCCGACTGGCGCGCCGAAGAATTCGAAATTGCGCGCGTATTGCCGATAGCGGCCGGCGCGGTCCTCGCGCGTCACGCCGATCGCCTGATAGAGCATCACGCCGGCACGGTGTCGCCGTGTTTCATAGGGCTCCTTCAGATCGCGCGGGTAGATGTCGTATTCGGCGCCCTCGCCGCGCGGCAGCAGGTCGGGCCGTGCACGCACCAGCGCCTTGAGCTGTTCGAGTCTTTCCCCGGCCAGCGCATGCACCCGCCAGGGCTGCACATTGCCGCCGGAGGGCGCGCGCCCTGCGCGTTCGAGAATGTCGCGCACGGTTGCTTCGGGCACCGGCGTGGGCAGAAAGGCGCGGCAGGAGTATCGGGAAGCAACGGCGTCTGACACGTTCATGGGTGGCTCCGCGGGATTCGCGGAGAGTGTGGCGGGTGGCCCCTTGGATGCCAAGCGCCCCTACTTCCTCGCCAGGATACGCGCGACCTTTTCAAGCGACCGCCCACCGAAATAGGCGGTGAGCACGATCATGGCCCATTGCGCCACGTCGCCGGACAGTGGGTCGGTCGAGCCTAGCCCTAAGACTTTGTCGAAAACAACCACCTTCCACACGTAGACGATGAAAGCGAGTGCGAACAGCGGGCGCGGCAGCGCCGTGTACCAGCGGCCCTGCTCGGCAATGACAACTTGCGTCGACAATTCGCGCGCGCGCTCTTCAAGCGCGATCTCGCGGGCGACGAGATCGGCGGCGATTTTTTCCGACGTATTCTCGGCCGTGAGCTTGGCGCGATAGGCGTCAACGGCCGCCTTGGCGAACGGGCCGCCCAGCAGATTGCCGAGCCAGCCAAGGACCATGGCGAACATGGGCTAGTCCTTTTTCC
>CAYLMY010000089.1:7453-11838 GCA_964384635.1 uncultured Undibacter sp. | reverse complement strand
GTCGTGCAGAAGGCGTTCAAGTTCGAGCCCGCGCGCCTGCAGATCATCGAATGGACACGCTATCTCAAGGGCGTGACGGTCTGCGACACGCGCGGGACCGAGCATCGCTGTCCCGCCGGCGTGAAATAGAGGAGGGGATCGGCGCCGATAGTGCGTGGCTGTCTTCCCCCGTTCGTCCCCGCGCAAGCGGGGACCCAGGGCTGCATTTGACGATTTTGCGATAGAAAGAACTGGATTCCCGCTTGCGCGGGAATGAACGGGGAGAGATAGCCGCCGCGCGAATAAAATTCCGGTGTCGTCCCCCGCGCAGGCGGAGGACCCAGTACACACAGACGGTCTAGTGATTACTGGATGCCCCGCTTTCGCGGGGCATTACAGCGGCTAGAATGGCCCACCTCATGCCTAAAAAACCAAAGCCCACAACCCTCACCACCATCCTCCGCGCCGAAGCCCCCCTGCTGGGCGGCGCGGTGACCAACGCCATCTTCTTCACCGTCGGCAAGGGCTGGACCGAGGATTTCTCTCATCCCTTTCTGACCGTTGTCCTCTTCGGCTGGCTGTTCGCGGTCATGGTCTGGTGCGCCTTCGGCGTGGTGCGCCACGCCGAGGTGCTGGCCGAGCATCTGGGCGAGCCCTACGGCACACTGATCCTCACCATCGCCGTCATCTCGATCGAAGTCGCCATCATGGCGACAGTCATGCTGCACGGCGGGCCCAACCCGACGCTGCCGCGCGAGACGGTGTTCGCGGTGCTGATGATCGTGCTCAACGGCATGGTCGGCGCCTCGGTGGTGATCGGCGCGCTGCGCCACCGCCAGCAGCAATACAATCTGCAGGGCGCCGTCGCCTTCCTGGCGGTCATTTCGTCCCTTGCCGTCATCTCGCTGGTGCTGCCGACCTTCACGGTCTCCACGCCCGACCATTCCATGACGGTGCTGCAATCGGTGGTGTTCGGCACGCTGACGGCGCTGCTCTATGGCGGTTTCCTGCTGATCCAGACCATGCGGCACAGCGCCTTCTTCACGGAGGCGGAGCGGGCGCCGGCCGCCCGGCGCGGCGCCGGCGCGCAGGCGCAGCATGGGACAAGCCATGGGCCTACTTATTCGATTCCCGTGCACGCCATTCTGCTGGTGGCGACCCTGCTGCCGGTGGTGCTGCTGTCGAAGCCGCTGGCCAACGTGATCGACTACGGCATCGAAGAGCTGCGCGCGCCGACCGCGCTCGGCGGTATCCTGATCGCCATTCTGGTGCTGTCGCCGGAGGGCCTGAGCTCGTTGCAGGCCGCGCGCCGCAATCAGCTGCAGCGCTCGGTCAACCTGTCGCTCGGCTCGGCGCTCTCCACCATCGGCCTGACCATCCCCACCATGATCGTGATCAGCCTGATGACCGGCGCCCCGCTCGAGCTCGGCCTCACGCCGGTCGACACCATTCTCTTGGTGCTGACGCTGTTCATTTCGCAGATGACGTTTTCCGGCGCCCCCACCAACATCCTGCTCGGCGGCGTGCATCTGGTGCTGTTCGCCGCCTTCATCGTGCTGATTTTCAATCCGTGAGGAACAGGCCGCACAGGGCTAGCGCCGGAGGCGTGCGCCGAAACAGCGTGGTTTTTGAGAGGCTTATGAGCATGTAAATTTTTGTTTATTTTTGCCGCTATCTGTTGCAACCTTATGTTGTGGCGTGGGCAAGGGCGAGGGCGAACCGCAGGGCTTCTTCTCGAGCTGCGAAAAAGCTGGCCGGCAGACAGACGGATTTGATCTCCATCAAAAAGGCGTGGCCGTTTGCGCTTGTCTTAGGGCTTGAGAGAACCTGGGGATTACACAGGATTTTCAGCGTCGGAGCGTTCGAAATTCTGGCCCGACGGCCTACCCTCCGATTGTGGCGCGGCGGCGTTCTGATCCGCAGAGCGGGAGCGCGGCCGGAATTGAATTCCTCTGCACATGCGTGGAGGTTTCGTGATGAGGAAAACAAGAAGAACAGAATTGACTGCGCTGTCCGCGGTCTGCGGGCCGATCGTGGTCGCAGTATTATCGCTAGGGATGTCACAAGCGAATGCGAGTTCGGTAACATTCGGATCCTTCACCATCGATACCGCCCTTGCGGTGACGTCGCTTACGGATGGCGTTGGAAGTTTGAATGCTCACCATACCGGCAGCGGCGGTTATCCGGATATGCTCGCCCTTCCTGGCAATATTCTGACAGGCTACGTCTTCAATGGTGATACATCTGAGGATCGCCTGACTTTCAACGATGGAAAGACAGCTTTCACCGGACCTAATCCGAACGCTTCTATGAAGGGAACCTTTGGCGCCCCGATCTACAACAATCTTGGGGTCGACGTTTATATTTTCGAATCGGGCGATGCGCCAAATCCACCCCTAAATAACCAGTTTGAGCTGATCGCCGCGAGCACAAGCGGCGCGGCTGGGACGTGGATCAATGCGTCGCAGCTTGGCTTCCTGACTCAAGCTGATCTGGGCGGTTCGAACACAACGTTTGGTCTCTATGTCTACGGCATCGATCTCAGTGATCTCGGCATTACCGACGGCGCAAGCTTAGCAGCACTCTATTTCGGCAATACGTGCGGAGCGAATGTCAACTGTGCTACCGCCAACGGTGGCGGCAACAACCCGGACGTAGAATTGATTGTCGGCGTGGATGGAGCGGGCTCACCCTTGTCCTCCACTCCGCTGCCCGCCGCGCTGCCACTGTTCGGCAGCGGGCTCGGCGTGGTCGGCGGCATCCTCGGCTGGCGCAAGAAGCGCAAACGCGCAGCGCAAGCCGCCGCTTGATCAAGCCGGCGTTCAATACCATCTGAAAGACCGCCGCGAGGCGGTCTTTCTTTTTACGCGCTGCCTCATTTAGGCTAGCCGCGCCGCACGACCGGCGAACGAGCAGAGAGGGGCGTCCATGGCCAAATCGTTTTTCATCGTGCGCGCCGTCGTCGAAGCGCCATTGCGCGACAAATTCGAGCGCTGGTACACGGCCGAGCACCTGCCGCTGGCGCTCAAAGTGTTCAAATGCCAGAAGGCCTGGCGTTTCTGGAGCGAGGTGGAGCAGGGCGTGCACTACGCCGTTTATCAGTTCGCCGATAAGGCTGCACTCGACGCCGCGCTCGGCTCGGACGGTTTCAAGGCGATGGTCGCCGATTTCAACGCCGCCTGGCCGGAGGGCGTCACCCGCACCCGCGATATCGTGACGCTGGTGGAAGAGCGGGCCGCCTCGTAGCGCGCGCCGCGCAAGCCAGCCGACCCAGCCTAGCCCTGCGGCGCCTCGGTCGTCCGCCCGGCGGCATAGCCCGTTGCCGTGAGCTGATAGCGATAGCGGTTGCGCCGGTCGATGGCGATCCAGTCATTGGCCACCGCCTTGTTGAGCCCGCGCTGGAAATCGCTGTCGCGCACGGCGATAAAATAATTGCGCGGCAGCACGCCGCTCACCGGTATCCGGTGGCGGATGAAAATGTCGAGGATCTGGCGGCCGACGTCATCGTCGGAGATTGCGCAAGGCATGAAGCACCGGCATTCGAGAGGCGTGTTCAGCAGCGTTACGCCAATGTTCGCCCGTTGTCGCGCCGCTCCGGCAAAAACTTAAAAGTTATACCGAATTAATTCGCCGTCAGCTTCCCGCTACCACCTTGTTGCGCAGCGTGCCGATGCCGCTGATCTCGATCTCCACCGTGTCGCCCGGCTTGATGTTTTGCGGCATGCCGTCGGTGCCCATCCACATCACGTCGCCCGGCTCGATGGTGCAGTATTTCGACACTTCCGCGATATAGGTCGCGGTGTCGAAGATCATGTTGTTGGTGGCAAAGCGGTCGGTTTCCTGGCCGTTTACCCGGATCACCGTCTCCATCTTGGCGGGGTCGAGCCCGGTGACGATCCACGGCCCCATCGGCTTGAAGGTGTCGGCGTTCTTGGCGCGCCACAGCGTGCGGTCTTCCTTCTGCCAGGTGCGCTCGGAGACGTCATTGCCGATGGTCCAGCCGAACACATAATCGAGCGCGTTCTCGCCGCTCACATTGCGCGCGCGCTTGCCGAACACGGCGACCAGCTCGCCCTCGTACTGGAAGGCCTCGCCCGCGTCCTTAGGCTTCACGATGTCCTCGTCGTGCGCGATCAGCGCGTTATTGGCGCGGTAGCCGATGTCCGGCTTCTTGGGGAACACCGGCTCGGTGTTACGTCTGACGGCCATCTTGCGGATGTGATCGGCGTAATTGATACCGACGCAATAGAAGGTGGACGGGACCACCGGGATCAGCAGCTTGACATGCTTGAGTGGGAAGGAGCGCGACGTCCTACTATGCTCGCCGAAGGGCGAGCCATCGACCGCGATTACAGTCTCGCCCTCGACCACGCCAAAACCTGTGTAGTCGTCGGTCCTGAAGCGGC
>CAYLMY010000089.1:5339-7353 GCA_964384635.1 uncultured Undibacter sp. | reverse complement strand
ACTCGCAGGCGTCGGAACACATGAACAGCACCAGTTCGCCGATCTCCTCCGCGGTGCCGAAGCGGCCCATCGGCACGTCGTCGAGCATCTTCTGCTTGAGCTCCGGCGAGGTCGCCGCCGCCGCCGCGAACGCCGTGTCGATCGGCCCCGGCGAGATCGAGAGCGCGCGGATGCCTTGCGCCGCGAATTCGCGCGCCACCCCCATGGTCATGGTGACCACCGCGCCCTTGGCGGCGGCGTAATGCACCGAGGACCCGGGTCCGCCGCGCCGGTGTGCCATGCTGCCGACATTGACGATGACGCCGAATTTGTTCTCCAGCATGTGCGGCAGCACCGCCTGCATGGCATAAAACGTGCCCTTCAGATTGAGGTCGAAGGCGCGGTCGAGCAGGTCGTCATCGATGTCGAGAAATTTCGAGCGGCGGATGGCGGCGCCCGCCGAGTTGAACAGGAAATGAATGCGGCCGAAGTCACCGAGCGCCAGCTCGATCATGTCGTTAACCGCCGCCCGCTTGGTCACGTCGATGGTGAGCGCCAGCCCCTGCGAGCCCGCCGTGTTGACCTGCTCGACGGTCTGCGCAACGCCGTCCTCGTTGATGTCGGCGCACACCACATTGGCGCCTTCGCGCGCAAAGATCTTGGCGGTGGCGCGGCCGATGCCGCTGGCGGCGCCGGTGATGACGATGGTCTTTCCGTGGAAATAGTCGGGGGTCTTCGGCATGGGGCGTCCTCGTTTCTGGCAGCGGGAAAATAGCTTATCCCGCGCGCGAGGACGAACTAAAAGCGCGTGGTCAGCTGGGTGAGCCAAGCGGGCGAGGCCTCGACCAGCAGCGTTTCCAGCTTCTTGTCGAGCCCGCTGACGATCAACACACCCACGAACAACAGCAGCCCCCCGAGCGCATATTTGCCGGTCTTGCCGGCCCTGATCAGGTGGTCGCGCCAGCGCATCAGTGCCTCGCGTGACAAGAGGCCAAGCACGATCAGCGGCGCCGCCGCGCCGATGCCGAAGGCGATCATGGTCGCCGCCACGCTACCGAGGTTCTTGCCCTGCGCCGCCAGCACCGAAGCCGCGCCCAGCGTCGGGCCGACGCAAGGGGACCACACCACACCCAACAGAACGCCGAGCGCGAATTGGCCGGAAAGCCCGCGCGTGGACATGCCGGCGCTATGCGTCTGCGCCCAGTTGCCGAACGGTCCGGCGGCGACGGCCAGCCGGGTTTGCACCTGCGGCAGCAACAGCACCGCGCCGATGGCGATCAGCAACACCGCCGCCGTGTTACGGAAAATGTCCTGGTCGAGCCCGATAGCAAAACCAACCGTGGCAACGAACAGCCCGACCGTCACATAGGAAACCGCGACGCCGACGGCGAGCGCCACTGGGCCGAAGCGGTGCGCGGTCAGCGCCGCGCCCAGCACGATCGGCAGCAGCGGCAGCACGCAAGGCGACAGCGTCGAGAGCACTCCCGCCAGCAGCGCCAGAGCCAGCGCGCCCATGTCAGATCAGATCGCCTTGCCGAGCAGCGCTTCGATCGACGCCGGATTGGTATCGCCGGTGGAGCGACCCATCTCGCGGCTGCCCTTGAACACGATCAGGGTGCTCTGCTGAGCGACGCGGAGTTTGCGCAGCAGGTCCTTGCTGGTATCGAAGTCGATATTGAGCACCACCAGGTTCTTGAACTTGGGCGTGCCTTCGAGCTTGGACAGGATTGGCGTCTGCGCCTTACAGGTCGGGCACCAGGGCGCGGTGATGTGCAGCAGAATCGGCTTGCCGGCGGCCTGCGCCGCCGCGAAGGCTTGCGGGCTGTAGCTCTTGGGCGCCATGGCCGCGGCCAGCGGGCTGAGCGTCAATGTCGCGCCAATCGCCAGCGCGCCCATGAAAAGACGTCGGTTGAGCATCAGGGTTCTCCGGTTGCATGAAATCTGGCCGGTTCCTAGCAAAGTCGCGCCGGCGGCGGAGGTCACGTTTGGCGCGCCCAAAATCACGAATGCGTGGGAATCCTCCAGTTGTCGTCCC
>CAYLMY010000089.1:0-5239 GCA_964384635.1 uncultured Undibacter sp. | reverse complement strand
GCCTCAAAAACTCTCAGGATCATCCCCCATGACCACGCCCCCGCCGATCGACTATGCCGACGCCTCGCCCGCCGTGCGTGCCGTTTATGACGACATCAAGCACGTCCGCAACGTGCCGGACGTGAACAATTTCTGGAAATATCTTGCGCGCGACCCGGCCACCCTCAAGCGCACTTGGGAAAGCATCAAGGAGATCATGGCGCCGGGCGCGCTCGATCCGCTCACCAAGGAGATGGTTTATCTGGCGGTCTCGGTGACTAACGGCTGCGCCTATTGCATCGCCAGTCACACGGCAGCCGCCCGCAAGGCCGGCATGACCGAAGCCATGTTCGGCGAGCTGATGGCGGTCACCGGCATGGCCAACGAAACCAACCGGCTCGCCAACGGATACCGGGTGCCGGTCGATGCCGCTTATTTGACCTGATTGAACAGCGCCACGGGACAGGATATCTAAAGACCACGGTCCCGGCGGAGAGCGTAAAATATGATGATCGATCGGCCATTCATCGCAAAACTGCTGTGTATCGGCCTGGTGGCGGCGATCATGCTGCCGGTCGGGCGCATGCTGTTTCCCTATTTCAGCGCGGAACTGAGCCGCATGCAGTTCCAGGCCCTGGAAGCCATAGTCAGTGCGACCGTGGGCTTCGGCATTTACGGGGTGTTCGGCTAACGCCGGCCCCCGGATGCGGTTTCTCGACCGGTTCAGCCGCGGCCAGTTCAGCCACATCTGTACCGAAGCGTATCGCGGCGCGGTGCGTGCCAAACCGAAACGCGCCCACTGATAGGCGCGCCACCCGCCCGCAACTCCCGCAAGCTCTGGACGACCCATGCCGAGAGTCTCATGCGCCTGACTCGCTTAATGATTGCGACGGCGCCGATGTTGTTCGTGCTGCTGTGGAGCACCGGCTTCATCGGCGCGCGCTACGGCATGCCCTATATCGAGCCGCTGACCTTCTTAGCCGTGCGCATGGCGCTGGTGGTGGTCATCATGGCGCCATTCGCGCTGATCGTACGCGCGCCCTGGCCGCGCGGGGCCGAAATCGGCCACAGCCTGATGGCCGGCGCGCTGGTGCATGGCTTCTATCTCGGCGGCGTGTTCGTCGCCATCAGCCAGGGCGTGCCGGCGGGCATCTCGGCGCTGATCCCGGGCCTGCAGCCCATCCTGATATCGACCATCGCCAACCGCTTCATGAGCGAGAAGGTGAGCCCACTGCAATGGCTCGGGCTCGTGCTCGGCCTGGTCGGCGTGCTGATGGTGCTGCACGATCGCCGCATCGTCGCGGAAGGCTCCATTCTCGGCTGGATCGCAAGTTTCGTCTCACTCATCAGCATCACGCTCGGTACGCTCTACCAGAAGCGTTTTTGCGGCCAGATCGACTGGCGCACCGGCAACACCGTGCAGTATCTGGGGGCAGGGGTGCTGTTCGGGATCGGTGCGGTCGCGTTCGAGACCGGCGCGATTCACTGGACCGGCGAACTGATCTTCGCCATTGCCTGGCTGGTGTTCGTTTTGTCGATCGCCGCGGTTGCGGTGATGTATTGGCTGATCCGCCGGTCGGCGGCGACCAGCTTCGCCAGCCTGTTCTATCTGGTGCCGGCGGTGACGGCGCTGCTCGCCTATCTGTTGTTCGGCGAGCGGCTGGACGCGCTGTCGGTCGCCGGCATGGTGGGGTGCGCGGTCGGCGTGGTGCTGGCCAACCGCGGCGGCGCGAAGTCGGCGGCCGGCGACGCCTGAGCTTTATTTCTCGCGCTTGAGCACCAGCTGCGTTTGCGTCACCAGCGCGCACAGCCTGCCGTCGCTGCGGGTGACGCGGGTCTGCCAGACCATGGTGGTGCGGCCGCGATGCAGCGCGACGCATTCGGCGTAGGCGGTATCACCGATCGGCACGGCGGCGAAGAAATTGGTCTTGCTTTCAATCGTGGTGGTGGACTGGCCGTCCTTGAGATTGGCGATGGTGGCGGTGCCGCCGAGATTGTCGGCCAGCGCCATGAGGGCGCCGCCGTGCAGGATGCCGAAGCGGTTGTTGAGCTCGTCGCGCGCCGACAATTCGGCGGTTACCCGCTCGGGGGAAATATGGGTGACTTTCATTCCGAGAAATTCGGCAAAGGGCGGCTGCTTCTTGGCCGCCTCGTTTATCTCGCTCATTAAAAATGCTCCCGCCATTGCGACGCGGCCGGCACCATCGCGTCAGCGGCGTCGGAAAGCAAGAGAGCAAGCGAAAGGGCGCGGACGTTGCCGCCCGCGCCCCGTCGATCCTTTTGCAATCAGCCGTGCGGCTGCGGCACGATACGGATGTAGGGCTTCGGCGCCTTGAAGCCTTGCGGATAGAGCTGTTTGGCTTCCTCGTTGCTGATCGCGCTGGTCAGGATCACGTCCTCGCCCTGTTTCCAGTTCGCGGGCGTCGCGACGCGGTGCTTCGCCGTCAATTGCAGCGAGTCGAGCACGCGCAGCACCTCGTCGAAATTGCGCCCCGTGCTCATCGGATAGACCAGGATCAGTTTTATCTTCTTGTCCGGCCCGATGATGAAGACATTGCGCACGGTTTGATTGTCGGCCGGCGTACGGCCTTCCGATGTGTTGCCGATCGCGCTCGGTAGCATGTCATAGACCTTAGAAATCTTCAGCTCGGTATCGCCGATCAATGGATAATTGGGTGCAAAGCCGACCACGTCCTTGATGTCTTGCGCCCACTTCTGATGATTGTCGACGGGATCGACCGACAGCCCGATGATCTTGGTGTTGCGCTTGTCGAATTCCGGCTTGAGCCGGGCCATGGTGCCGAGCTCGGTGGTGCACACAGGCGTGAAATCCTTGGGGTGCGAGAACAGCACGCCCCAGGAATTGCCGAGCCAGTCGTGAAAGCGAATCTTGCCTTCAGTCGTGTCGGCTTCGAAATCAGGAGCGGTATCGCCGATTGCCAATGCCATAGCGGAGCCTCCAAAGCGGCATGAAAACGCATGTCAGGCCCGCAATATAGTGTTCGGCGCAAGGCGCGAAATAGGCGGCGCGCAAAGAGCACGAAGCGTATCACGCTACGGCCGCGGCGGAGGATAAAGCTTTCGCAGGCGAGCCGCTGGGTGGAACGGTTTTCCACCCGGCGCAGTCCGAATTAGCGCGTCATTGCCGGCAGCCCGCCGAAATAACCGACGATGCCGCGCTCGTCGACCAGTCTGCGCAACTCGCCTTTGATCTGCGGCGGATACTTGTGCAGGTCTTCCGCGGCGCCCGGATGCTGGACGTTGCCGGTCAAGTAGGCGTGGCCGTTGATGTTGTCGTAGACCTTCAGCCCGGTGTTCTCGCCGCCGGCCGGCGCGCTGAAGATACGCACCGCCTTCTTGCTGTCGACGTTGAAGGCCCAGGTGAAATTGTTGAGGTGATTACCGCTGTCCTCGCCGATGAACAGCGTGCGCATGGCCTCCGAATAATTGATGTTGTCGGGATTGGCGACCATGTCGGTATTGCACTTGTCGTATCTGCCGGCGTCGGATTCGACCGGCTGCTGCCGTGCGCCGTGCACCAGCGCCGTCATGTCGACCGCCACCCAATCGCTGGCGATCGCAGCGCCCGTTAAGTCCTTCTGGCCGCCAGTCATGGCGCTCTCATAGACGACGCCGCAGGTGAGGTCCTTCGGGTCGCCGGCGAGCTTGATGTCGTCGCGTGGACGGTTCTTGTTCTGGCCGTCGAGCATGCCTTTACGCGCGTAGCTGATCACCGTGTAGAGCTTCTTGTCGGCGGCGTTATGCGCCTGGCCCTCCATCTTGGTGAATTCGGTGGTGGCGCCGAGATAGCCCGCATAACGCCGCGTCTCCAGGAAGGCGGCCGCTTTCTCCATGCCGGGCTTCAGCTTGTAATAGGAAAGCCCGCTCTTGCCGCCGGTGCCGGCGTAGACATAGACCGGCTTGAAGCCCGGCGTGGGCGCGCTCGCCACCTGCCAGATGTCGCTGAACTTGATCCCTTTGTCGACCAGCGCCTTGATCTCGGCATTGGTCGCGTGGCCGAGCTTGATCCAGGAGAGCTTGGCGGCGCCGAAATTGTCGCCTTCGGTCTGGGTCCATTTGGCGGCGTAGAACGTGCCGGCCGACAGGTCTTCCGGCTTGTCGGCGATGAACATAGCGCGGATCACGTCGTCGCCATCGTCGCCGAGGTAAACCGTCTTGCGGTCGGGCATGACCTCGCCCAGCTCAAACGCAAGACGTCCCATGGCGTAGTGCTTGGTGACGGTGGTTGCGCCGTCGGGGCCGACCTTCACTTCGACCAGATGGCCGTAATGGTAGGGGTTGGCGCCGCCTTGCGCCGCGGTCTTGCCGAGCGTGCCGAAATAAAGATTCATCGGCTCGAGCGGCCGCTTCTCGAAATATTGCGCGTTCGGCTCGTATTCTTCGCCGCCGAGATGGGTCATCCAAGGCGTGGTCGAGCCGTTGCACGGGATCCACAAGCCGTCGACGCCGGAAAAATCCACGTTCGACATTTTCACCGGCGTGAGTTGCCAGGTCGCCGGATCCTGGTCGAGCACGGACAGATTCATCGCCATCGGCAACGCGGCGTAAAGCATAACTGGCGGCTTGCTTGGGTCGATATTGTCGGCCGCGGTCTCGTATTCCAGGTGGTTGAGCAGGAACACAGTATGCCCTTTGACGCCGTCCACCTTGGCGTTGGGCACCACCAGCAGCGAGGTGCCGTCGGCGCCGGCGGAGAAGAAGGGGCCGCGCGCGACATTGCCTTTCACCGCGGCCGACCGGGTGATCGGCTTGCCGCTTTTGTCGACCACCAGGCCGGCATACCAGCCGCCGACATAATCGCCGGAGCGGTGCAGCACGTGGTAGCTGAGCGGGAAGGCCTTCTTGCTGCCGTCGGCCAGCGTTATCAGCGCCTCCGAACGCGTGTAGGGCTGCGTCATTTCCAGGACATTGGACGGCGCCGGGGTGGCGGTGAATTCCACCGATTTCACCTTGAGCGGTGCGGGTGCCGCGTCCCCGGCATAAGCCGAATTGACCAGGGCGCAGCCGATCATCGCCACACCGCCGAGCAAAAAAGCGCGCATCGTCATCATAATGACCTCCCCATACGATCCGGCTTGCTGGATACGCGCTTATTAAGACGCTAGTGTTACAGGCGCCGGTCACGCCTGGGGGAATCTCGTAGTTCGCATGTTCAAGCGTATCCTGATTGCCAACCGCGGCGAAATCGCCTGCCGGATCATCAAAACCGCGCGCCGGATGGGCATCGAGACGGTCGCGG
>CAYLMY010000088.1:9159-11862 GCA_964384635.1 uncultured Undibacter sp. | reverse complement strand
GTGATGGGCAATTTCCATCCGCACGGCGACCAGGCGATCTACGACGCGCTGGTGCGGCTGGCACAGGACTTCGCGCAGCGCTATCCGCTGGTCGACGGGCAGGGCAATTTCGGCAATATCGACGGCGATAATGCCGCGGCCATGCGCTACACCGAGGCGCGGCTCACCGAAGTTGCGCGTCTTTTGCTCGACGGCATCGACGAGGACGCGGTCGATTTCCGCCCGACCTATGACGGTGCCGGCGAAGAGCCGGTGGTGCTGCCGGCGGGCTTTCCCAATCTGCTCGCCAATGGCGCGCAAGGCATCGCCGTCGGCATGGCCACCGCGATCCCGCCGCACAACGTGGCGGAGCTGTGCGACGCCGCGCTCTATCTGATCGACAATCCGAAGGCGCGTAGCCGTACCCTGCTCAAATGGGTCAAGGGTCCCGATCTGCCGGTCGGCGGCGTGATCGTCGATCCGCCGGCTTCGATCGCGGAGGCCTATCATACCGGCCGCGGCTCGTTCCGTGTGCGCGCGCGCTGGCACAAGGAAGAGATCGGCCGCGGCATTTACGTCATCGTTGTTACCGAAATTCCCTGGCTGGTGCAGAAGTCGCGGCTGGTCGAAAAACTGGCGGAATTGCTCAACGACAAGAAGCTGCCGCTGGTCGCCGACGTGCGCGATGAATCGGCGGAAGACATCCGGCTGGTGATTGAGCCGCGTTCGCGCAGCGTCGATGCGGAATTGCTGATGGAGTCGCTGTTCAAGCTCACCGAGCTTGAGAACCGCGTCCCCCTCAACATGAACGTATTGTCGAAGGGCCGCATCCCGATGGTGATGGGTCTGGCCGAAGTGTTGCGCGAATGGCTTGATCATCGGCGCGACGTGTTGCTGCGCCGCTCCAAGCACCGGCTGGCACAGATCGAGCACCGGCTGGTCGTGCTTGGCGGCTATCTGGTCGCTTATCTGAACCTCGACAAGGTGATCAAGATCATCCGCAGCAAGGACGAGCCCAAGCCCGTCCTGATGAAGACCTTCAAGCTCAACGAGGTGCAGGCCGACGCCATCCTCAACATGCGGCTGCGCAATTTGCGCAAGCTCGAAGAGATGCAGATTCGCGCCGAGGACAAGGAGCTGCGCACCGAGCGCACCAAGCTCAAGTCGCTGATCGGCTCGCCTCAGCAGCAGTGGAAGACCGTCGCCGGTCAGATCAAGGCGCTGAAAGAGACGTTCGGGCCCAAGACCGAACTCGGCAAGCGCCGCACTAGCTTCGCGCTGGCGCCCGAGCACGACGAGGCCGCAATCGAAGAGGCGATGGCAGTGCGCGAGCCGATCACCGTCGTGGTCTCGGACAAGGGCTGGATCCGTGCGCTGCGCGGCCACGTCAGCGATCTCAAGGGCGTCACCTTCAAGAGCGGCGACAAGCTAAAATTCGCCTTCCCGACCGAGACCACCGCCAAGGTGCTGATCTTCGGCAGCAACGGGCGCTTCTACACGCTCGATGCCAGCAAGCTGCCGGGCGGACGCGGCCATGGCGAGCCGCTGCGCCTGTCCATCGATCTCGAGCAGAACGCCGACGTGGTGGCGGCGCTCGCCTATCAAGGTGGCCGCAAGTTCCTGGCGGCGAGCTACGCGGGCAACGGCTTCGTGGTGCCGGAGGACGACGTGCTCGGCACCACCCGCAAAGGCAAACAGGTGCTCAACCTGAAGGCGCCCGATAAGGCGGCCGCGCTCACCACCGTAGACGGCGAGCTGGTGGCGGCGATCGGTGCCAACCGCAAGATGATCATCTTCTCGCTTAACCAGGTGCCGGAGATGAACCGCGGGCGCGGCGTGCGGCTGCAACGCTACCGGGAGAAGGGGCTCTCGGATGTTGCGACCTTCAAGGGCGGCGACGGCCTCACCTGGATCGACACCGCCGGCCGCAGCTTCACGCTGAACCTGAAGGAGTTGAAGGACTGGCGCGGCAACCGTAGCGATGCCGGCCGTATCCGGCCCGACCGTTTCCTGACCAACAACAAGTTCAACGCGCTACCGAGCGGCGGCAAGTCGAACGGCGGCGACGAAGAAGAATAGTCCCCACCGTTTGTCCCCCGCGAAAGCGGGGACCCACATGCCGGAATCAATTCGCCTCATCCTGAGGAGCATCGCGCAGCGATGTGTCTCGAAGGATGGGCGGCCCCATGGTTCGAGACGCGCTGCTGCGCAGCGCTCCTCACCATGAGGCCGAGCTAACTCGCCACGAACAGCCCCGCTACTTCGCCGTTACCTCGTAGCGGGCGGTCATCCCGGCGTTGATGTGATCATTGACGTGGCAATGGAACATCCAGATGCCGGGGTCGTCGGGCACCATGTCGGCGACGATGGTGGTAGCCGGCAGCAGGCTGACCGTGTCCTCGCGGTGGCCGCCGACGACCGCAGTGTTGCCGTGCCAATGCGGGGTGTGCAGGTCGACTTCGTTGCCGAGCGCGAACAGATACCAGCGCACGTGCTCGCCGACCTTCATCTTTGGCATCGGCATGCTGCCGTAGACGTAGCCGTTGATCGAGTGCATCAGATTGGATTCGACGAAGTCCTCGTTGTCACGATCGAACTTCGCCGGCTTGCCTTGGAGCGCCGCGATATTGTCGTCGAGATACCAGGACACATTTTCATCGAAGATCTTGAACAAGGTCACGAACTCGCGGTCGACGTCGGCGGGCGAGCCGTCGGCCTTGGCAG
>CAYLMY010000088.1:0-9059 GCA_964384635.1 uncultured Undibacter sp. | reverse complement strand
CGCGACGCCTTGTTGCGGAAAACGATGCGGATCTTGTCGCCCACTGCGGCGTGAAGGATCGGGCCTAGAATTCCGAGATACCGCGCCTGCGGCGGCCGCACTTTGCGATGTGTGAAGCTCGCGTCGGTATATTCGACGTACCGCACCTTCTTGTATGTCGATCCGATGCGATCGGGACCGTGCGCCACGAAGACATTGGCTTTCTCGCCGAAATCCATACCCATCATGAGATCGCGGCCGGCCGGCGCGTAGTCCCAAGTCGTTTCTTCCGCGGCGATGTAATAGGTGCGCGTCTTTTCGGTGGACCATGCGGGCTCGCAGGTGCCGACAACTGCGATCGCGGTCAATGCTACCGTCGCCGCGACGACGCTGACAAAACGATTCATTGCAAGAGTTCTCCAAACCAATGCGCATCGATGCGCGGCGTGCGTCGCCGACAAAACTACCCGCGCCATCTCTGAAGCACTATGTTGTAAGTTTCATGAAAAGCAATAAGCCGCGCAAACATTATAATTATAACGATTCAAAACTAACGCGCGGCCGCGCGAACAATTGACACGGGCTTCGTCTTGCAAAGTCGCTGAAAGATTGAGTGCGCTCAACTTGCCACGAACAGCAGCGAGTGCTCCGACTTCTCCAGCAGCGCAGCCGCGATATCACCGAAGAACAGCTTCTCGCCCGGCCGGCGGCCGACGCCCATGACCACGAGATTGTGCCTGCGGCGCGTCGTCTCTTTCGTGATCGCTTCGTCGGGTGTAACGTCGGCACGCACGGCGGTACGCAGGGTCAACTCGTAAGTCTCACCGAGTTCGACGATGTCCTTGAGGATCGCTTCCTCATATTGCCCGGAGCCCTTCTTCTTACCGCCGGGAGTGACATAGAGCACGGTCAGCGGCGCCTTGCTGGCACGCGCCAGCACGATGGCGACCTCGGCGGCACGGCGGGAGACATCGGTGCCGTTGACCGGCACCAGGATGCTGAGCTTGCCGGCGAGCGGCTCGTCGCGGTGGACATCGCGCGCATCCGCCACAGCCAGCGGGCCGTCGAAGCCGGCGGCGAGCTTGGTGATGTCGTCGTGGAATTCGTTCTTGCGCGCGACGGTCTTGTCGAGGCCGATGATCAGCAGGTCGTAGCCCTTCTTGGCTTCTTCCGCGACGGCTTCAGGCTTCGGCCCTTTTTCCACCATGGTGGTGACGTCGAGCTTGCTCTCGGACTTTTCTTCCGGCTTTTGCTGCTTTTCGTCATGAACGGCATGGTCAGCCTTGCTGGCGAATTCCTTCACGGTTTCGCCGGCTTCCGCGGCCCGCACCCTGGCGACTTCGGCCGCGGCCTTGCCGGTTTTCCTGTCGGTCTTGATGTGCATCACCGTGGTCGGCATGCCGCTGCCGCCCGCGATCAGGCCGGCGATGCGGGCGGCGAACTTGCCATTGGCGCTTTGGTCGACCGCCAGCAGCAGGCGCTCCAGCTTGGGCACGAAGCCCTTGGCCTCCATTTCCTCGCGTTCGAGCCGTTGCTTTTCTTGCCGGCGCATCGGCAGCCGCGCCAGCGCCCAGCGCAGCGTCGGCGGCATTGCCATGGTTGTGATGATGGCCATGGCCACGATCATGGTGAACAAGTTCTCGCTCAGCGCGCCCATCGACAGGCCGATGGTGGCGATGATCACTTCGGTCGAGCCGCGCGCGTTCATGCCGGTGCCGAGCGCGAAAGATTCGCGCAAAGTAAGGCCGCCGAGCTTGCCGCCGGCAAAGGCGCCGCCGAACTTGCCGAGGCTGGCGATCACGACCAACCCGACCGTGAGCAGCAGCACGGTGGGGTCCTTGAGGATGGTGAGGTCGGCGGAGAGGCCGGCGATGCCGAAAAACACCGGCATGAAAAAGGCGATGATCAAGCCGCGCAATTGCTCGTCGATGTGGCGGGTGAGGATCGGGGATTCGCCCACCAGGATGCCGGCGACAAAGGCGCCCAGCACGGTGTGCACGCCGATCAGGTCGGTGGTGATCGCCATCAGGCACATGATCGCCAGGATCGCGGTGATGACGGCGAAATCGCTGACGAAGGTATCGTTGACCCAGCGGATGATGGTGAACACTAAGCGGCGGCCGACGGTGAGCGAGAGCCCCATGAAGACAATGGTGCCGAGGACGCTCTTGGTCACGCTGAACGCGTCGACATGGCCTTGCAGCGCCAGGCTGAAGATGACGGCGGTGATCATCCAGCCGACGGTGTCGTCGATGATCGCCGAGGCCAGGATCACCTGGCCGACCGTGCGCCGCATGAAGTTCATCTCGCGGATCACCGTCGCCACGATCTTGACCGAGGCGATCGACAACGCGGTGCCGAGGAACAGCGAGGTGATCAGCCGCTTGCCAGGATCGGGCAGCATGGAGTCGGGCAGCGCCTGGCCGAGCGCCACGCCGCAGGCGAACGGCAACACGATGCCGGCGAGCGAGGCATAGGCCGAGGCGCGTCCGGTCTGTTTCACCAGCTTGAGATCGGTTTCCATGCCGGTGAGCAGCAGCAGCATAAGGATGCCGAACTGGGCGATGCCGTCGAGCATCGCCTTCTGCTCCTTGGCGGCGGGGAACAGCGCGTGCTGGAAATCGGGCCATAGCGCACCCAGCAATGACGGGCCGAGCACCAGGCCGGCGACCAGCTGGCCCATCACCGCCGGCTGCTTGACGCGCAGCATGGCTTCGCCGATCAGACGGCCGACCAGCATCAGCACCGCAAGTTGAGCGACAAACAGCAGAATGGAGGGGCCGTGCGCGGTCATGGGTGTGGGGGATCCTCGCTGGCGTGGGGTGGCCCGCTGCGGGCGGGCAGGAATGCCTGCGCCGCGTGAATCGTTCGAAGCAAGGTGGCGTTATCGACAACGGCGCTCAAGTGTGCGCGATACCGGCAGCGGAAAGTAAATGCAATTGCAAATTATTCGCAACAAGGCTATCCTGCCTTGGCTCGGTGGTTCACGGTAAAACCATAGGTATTTGAAAAGCTTACCCGCATGGATGCGCAACCCCCGACTCCTGAGTCGCTCACTGGGCGCACCGTGGCGAGCGCCCAAGCGCTGATCCGTGGCGAGCGCCCGGGCGTTGCCAGCTACCTGGCCTTCGGCGGACCGGCGGTCATCGCCTCCATCGCCTACATGGACCCCGGCAATTTCGCGACCAACATCCAGGCCGGCGCGAAATACGGCTACAGCCTGCTCTGGGTGGTGCTGCTCGCCAATCTAATCGCCATGCTGTTCCAGGCGCTGTCGGCCAAGCTCGGCATCGTCACCGGCCGCAATCTGGCGGAGATGTGCCGCGACCGCTTTCCACGCCCGGTAGTGTGGGTGATGTGGGTGGTGAGTGAAATCGCCGCCATGGCCACCGACCTTGCCGAATTCCTGGGCGGCGCCGTCGGGCTGTCGCTGTTATTCAACATGCCGTTGCTCGCCGGCATGATCGTCACCGCCATTGTCACCTACGGCATCCTGATGGTGGAGAGCCGCGGTTTCCGGCCGGTCGAACTGATCATCGGCAGCTTCGTGGCGATCATCGCGCTCTGCTACCTGATTGAAATATTCATCGCGCATGTCGATTGGGCGGCGGCCGCGCTCGGCACGGTGACACCGCAAATCGCTGACGCGGGCGCGCTGCTGCTGTCGGTCGGCATCATCGGCGCCACCGTCATGCCGCATGCGGTCTATCTGCATTCCGGCCTGACGCAGGGGCGCATCCCGGCGCACGACGATCACGAAAAGCGCACCGTGGTGCGCATCTCCAACATCGAAGTGCTGGTGGCGCTGGCCGCGGCCGGCCTCGTCAACATGGCCATGGTGATGATGGCCTCGAGCGCCTTCCATGCCGGTCACAGCGACGTCGCCGAGATCGAAACCGCCTATCACACGCTGACGCCTTTGCTCGGCATCGGCGCCGCCGGCGTGTTTCTGTTGTCGCTGATCGCCTCGGGAATTTCGTCCTCGGTCGTGGGCACCATGGCCGGGCAGATGATCATGCAGGGCTTTGTCGGCTTCCGCATCCCGATCTGGCTGCGGCGGGTGATCACCATGGTGCCGGCCTTCGTGGTGGTGGGTTACGGTGTCAACGCCACTACGGCGCTGGTCATCAGCCAGGTGATCCTGAGCATCGCGCTGCCGCTGCCGATGATTGCGCTCGTGATGTTTACGCGGCGGCGCGACATCATGGGTGTTTTCGCCAACAAGCTGCTGACCAACGTTGTCGCCGTGGTCGGCACGGCGATCGTGCTGGCGCTCAACATGTTCTTGATTCTCGACACGTTCGGGGTGCCGATCCCGGGGCTCTGATGCTGCTGTTTGCCCATTCCCGCGCAAGTGGGAATCCACGGCGGCAAATTCGAGCTGTCAATTGTCGCTCTGGGTCCCCGCTTTCGCGGGGACGAACGGGGAGAAGAGCTAACGCTCCACTCGGCTCCAGCCCGACGGCATCAGCCGTTCCTGCGGCAGGAAGCGGCCTTTGTAGTCCATCTTGCGCGAGCCGGGCACCCAATAGCCGAGATAGACATAAGGCAGGCGCATGCGCCGGGCGCGCGCGATGTGGTCGAGGATCATGAGGGTACCGAGCGAGCGATCGCCCTGGTCCGGGTCGAAGAACGAATAGACCATCGACAGCCCGTCGCTCAGCACGTCGGTGAGCGCCACCGCCAGCAGGTTGCCGGCACCGCGGCCGTTGATCCGGCTGTCGGGCCCGCGCGCGCGATATTCGATCAGCCGCGTGTCGACATGGCTGTCCTCGATCATCATGGCGTAGTCGAGCACCGTCATGTCGGCCATGCCGCCGCTGCGGTGGCGGGCGTCGAGATAGGCGCGGAACACCGAATACTGTTCGGAGGTCGGATTGGGCGTGCGCATGTCGCCGACCAGATCGCCGTTGCGCTCGGCGATGCGGCGCATGTTGCGCGAGGGCTGGAATTCGGCCGCCACAACCCGCACCGAGACGCAGGCGCGGCAGGTCTCGCAAGCCGGCCGGTAGGCGATCGACTGGCTGCGGCGAAAGCCGCCATGAGTCAGCAGATCGTTGAGCTCGCCGGCGCGCGCACCGACCAGATGCGTGAAGACCTTGCGCTCCTCCCGGCCCTCCAGATAGGGGCATGGCGAGGGTGCCGTCAGATAAAATTGCGGGGTGTCGCGGGAATGCTGGGTCACTTAATTCAAGCCGTCATTTTAATCGCGGTTCGAAACCTCTTATAGCATCGCGCGCCGCGTGGCGTTCGTCAAAGGCCGCTTTATCCGTGTGCGCCGCCCATACCGGCGCGCAGCATGGTAGCGCGCCGGGCGTTATTGATGACAACCGTGCCGAGCACGATATCGTGCAACAGCCGCCGGCGCTCATTGAAGAAACAGACCAGCAGGATGAACGGCGTCAGCGCCGACACCGAGAACCAAAACGCGATGGCATGCACGGCGCCCAGCACGAAATAGGCCGGCGCCCCATACCAGGTGCGCATTTCCAGGTCCATGACCCGCATCCCAATGGTGGCCGAGGGCGGACTGGCGAGGGTCAATCCGAAATACGCGATGGCCCAGATCACCGTGCCCGGCGGCAGCAGCCAGTAGAGCGCCCAACCCAGCCCCAGGGTGACGATGCCGAAGGCGAATATGAACATGGCCGCCAGCACCACCGGGATGGCGATGATGATGAAATCGATGATGAAGGCGACCACCCGGCGTGCCAGCACGCCTTCGAACAGTTCCGGCTGTGTCACCGGGTCATAGGCATGGGGTTTGATGTCGATCGACATGCCGGGCCCCTCAAGCTGCGGCCGCTGGCTTTGCTGCCGCTCCGTCGCCCTCGACATGGAGAAAGAATCGGCGCGGCGCAAGGGGGCCGGAGGCCGCGGCTGGAAGCCCGACCGCTGATGCGGCATGGTGCGCCGGACTTGGGAGCCATGCCTTGAGCATCACCATCGCCGACATCGAAACCGCCCGCCGCGTGATCGAGCGCGCGGTGTTGCGTACCCCTATGCTACCGGCGCCCCGGCTGTCGGCGCTGACCGGCGCGGACGTGTACGTCAAATACGAAAATCTCCAGGTCACCAACTCGTTCAAGGATCGTGGCGCGTTGGTCAAGCTCGCCTCGCTCTCGGAGGCCGAGCGCAAACGCGGCGTGATCGCCATGTCGGCCGGCAACCACGCCCAGGCGGTGGCCTACCATGCCGAGCGGCTCGGCATCCCGGCGACCATCGTGATGCCAGTGACCACGCCGTTCGTGAAAGTGGCGGCGACCCGCTCGCACGGCGCCCAGGTGGTGCTCTACGGCGAGACGGTGGCCGAAGCTGAGAAGCGCTGCGAGCAGATCCAGGCGCAACGCGGCTTGACGCTGGTGCACCCTTACGACGACGCCCGCATCATCGCCGGGCAGGGCACCATCGCGCTGGAAATGCTGGAGGAGGCCGCCGACCTCGACGTGCTGGTGATCCCGATCGGCGGCGGCGGGCTGATTGCCGGCAATGCGATCGCCGCGCGCGCGATAAACCCGAAAATCGAGATCGTCGGCGCGGAGTCCGCACTCTATCCGTCGTTCTGGAACGCGCTGACCGGCGAGGCGCGTCCGATCGGCGGCGCCACGCTCGCCGAAGGCATCGCGGTCAAGAATGTCGGCAAGCTGACGCTGCCTGTGGTGCGCGAATTGGTGGCCGAGATCGTGCTGGTGGACGAGGCGCAGCTTGAGCGCGCGGTCAACGCCTATCTCACTTTGCAGAAAACCATGGCGGAAGGGGCGGGCGCCGCCGGCCTCGCCGCCATGCTCGCCAAGCCTGAGCGCTTCCGCGGCATGCGCGTCGGTCTGATCCTATGCGGCGGCAATATCGACCCGCGCATTCTCGCCTCCATCATGGTGCGCGAGCTCGAGCGCGAGAGCCGCATCGTATCTTTCCGCCTTACCATTCCCGACCGGCCGGGCGTGCTTGGCCAAATTTCGACCCGGCTCGGCGAACTAGGCGCCAATATTCTGGAAGTCGATCACCGTAGGCTGTTCCTCGACGTGCCGGCCAAGGGCGCCAAGCTCGACGTCACCGTCGAGACGCGCGATGCCACCCATGCCGAGGAGATTCTGTCGGCGCTCGCCGCCGAGGGCTATCAGCCGGTGCGTATCGAAGCCGGCGCCGCGATGGAATGACGCAGGCTTAGGCCGCCGACGACTGCGCCGACACCTCGGGGATCTGCAATTCGGAGTGCGTCGGATCGCTGCGGTGGATCGCCAACAGGTTCATGCCGGCGTCGACGACACGATAACCGCGCTCTTCCAGCCATGCCCGTAGCGGTTCCGGGCCGGCCTTGATCTGTTCGACCAAGACGACAGGTCGGCAAGTCTCGATCAATTGGCGCGCGCCTTCGAGCGCCTCAAGCTCCATGCCCTCGATATCGAGCTTGATCAGGTCGACGCGCGGCAGCACAAGCGCGTCCAACGAAATTTGCTGGACCGCGACGGTCTTATCCTCGGAATAGTCGATTGGCTGACCGATGAATTCGGTGTTGGCGCGCGGCTTGAGCTCGAGGCTGCCAAAGCTCGACGCGGTCAGATAATCGGGATTGGGGATTCGCATGATGCCGGGCGCGGACGAAACCGCGGCATGCATGGCGATGGCATTAAAGCAGTTGTTGATGGCGATGTTGCCGGCGAGCGCGTAATAGATGCGCTCCTGGGCCTCGATGGCGATCACCGAGCCCCAGCCGGTCATGGCGGTCGCCCATTCGATGGCGTGCACGCCGATATTGGCGCCGCAATCGATCGCCACCACGCCGTCGCCGTGAAAGCGCCGACGCGCCTCGATCAGGTGCAAAGCGAGCTCCACGTCCACAGGATCGTAGGCGCCCTTTTCGAGCAGCTGGAAGCCGACGCCGATGCCCTTGCCGGGCTCGGCCATGCGGTAGTCGAAGCGGTTGACGATCATGGTGCCGTGGTTGCAGGCGGCGAGCACGAAAGCCAGTTTGCGTCCGACGTTGCGCATAAAAGTCTCCTTGGGCGGGTTCGCGGGACGAGCCTGCAGCACCGCACGTTGGCACCGGAACGCGACGGACAAAGAGCCGGTAGGGGCGAATCAGACGGCAGTATAGGGCTTTATGGCGGTCCGGGCATGTCGCCCGGCTCGGGCTCACTTCTGCATTGCCCGCCAGATGCGCTCGGACGTCGCCGGCATCTCGATGTGGCGCACGCCGAATTCCGCCAGCGCGTCGACCACGGCGTTGGTCACCGCCGGCAGCCGACGTGAGCACCGCCAGCACACGCCGGGCGCCGCTTTCGCCGCCTTGGTATCGATCGATTTGATCTTGGCGTGGGCGTGCGGCGAGCGCAGCACCACGCCGTGGGCCATGTCAGGCAGCATGATGTCGTCGGTGTAGCGCCCGCCGCTTTGCAGCAGCCGCGGGTCCTCGAAGCGCGACACGCCTTGACCAATTGCGAATTCGCCCATCGCAATGCTCGACTTTCGTTTTGTTCGATGACCGGAAGAGGGAGGGGTTACTTGGCCGTCAATTTTTCCGCCACGCGCGGCGCAAAATAAGTGAGTACGCCGTCGCAGCCGGCGCGCTTGAAGGCGGTGAGGCTCTCCCACATCGCCCGCTCGCCGTCGAGCCAGCCATTGCCCGCCGCTGCCATGATCATCGCGTATTCGCCCGACACCTGATAGGCGAAGGTCGGCATGCCGAAGGTTTCTTTCACGCGGCGGCAGATATCGAGATAGGGCAGGCCGGGCTTGACCATGATCATGTCGGCGCCTTCCTCGATGTCGAGCGCGACCTCGCGCAGCGCCTCGTCGGTGTTTGCATAGTCCATCTGATAGGTGCGCTTGTCGCCGGTGAGCGTCTTGGAGGAGCCGACCGCGTCGCGGAACGGGCCGTAAAAGGCGGAGGCGTATTTCGCCGCATAGGACATGATCGACACGTCGGTGAAGTTGTCGGCGTCGAGGCCTTTGCGGATCGCCGCCACGCGCCCGTCCATCATGTCGGAGGGCGCAATGATGTCGCAGCCGGCTTGCGCCTGCACGATCGCCTGCTTGACCAGCACCGCCACCGTCTCGTCGTTGAGGATGACGCCGTCGCG